>JARFXO010000001.1:600000-900000 GCA_029194665.1 Nitrospira sp.
GCGAGCAGGTGTGGGTCGCCGTTCATGAACTGGACGACTGGACAACGGTGGGTTCAGGTGATGGTTTGCAGCGGCCTCCTATGGTCGTCGTCGGTATTCGGCGGGAATGCATCCGAAGCCGATGTCCGAATGCGAGGACAGGCCAATGCACCTCTGACCTTGATCGAATACTCCGATTTCACGTGCGGGTATTGCTTGAAATTTTTCAAACGGACCTGGCCACGGATCCAGGCTCAGTACGTCGATACCGGGAAAGTGCGATTTGTTTACCGGGATTTTCCGCGTGGCGACCAAGGGGCTGGGCTGGATGCGGCGGTGGCGGCGCGATGTGCCGGTGCCCAAGGTCAGTATTGGGCAATGCATGATCGGTTGTTTTCCGAAGGGGGGCAACTCGACAAGCAGGTGTATCTACGACATGCCGCGGCATTGAACTTAGATCGACTCGCATTTGAACGTTGTATGAGCGACGGGCGGTATACGAAGCTGATTTTCGAGGATCGCCAGGAAGCCAACCAGTGGGGGTTTCACGGAACCCCTGGGTTCATCCTTGTACGGACGGCTGCCGAGCCGACGGAAAAAGAGCCGGCGGTTGCGATCCCTGGAGCATTTCCATTCGAGATGTTCGCAGAAGAAATCGATCGACTTCTGGCAAGCGACAAAAGATAGCAGAACTGCGCCGGAGCGGAGTGCGTCTTCGAGCTTCATGTTGACATCGGTACGCAGGTACGATAGTTTTTTTGTCTAATCTAAGGTAAGGTGTCCATATGGCTTCGATGCAATCCTTCTGGCCCGTCTCCCATCGCGATGACGACTTCTGGGTCTGTATGTCGTGCCTCACGGAAGTCTTCTACAGAAAAGTCCCCATGCCGGACTGTCCGTCTTGTCACGGCGTGTCGACCTACGAGGGCTTTACCTTGGAGGCGATCCGCGATTGGGGCACGGAAGAATTGATCGCCAAAGCCGTTGCCGCACAAGAAGCAGCCACGGTTGCTCAACCTGCCGTCGAAGCCGCCGCGTCGGTCGAAGCGGCGGACTAATACCAATCTCATCAGAGACTCCAGCGAGCCTTCCAGTGCAGGCATCACGTCCGTTCCTCGTTCATGGCCAATGGAAATCAGGCGAACTCTCGGCCTCGGTCGTAGATCCGTTCACCGGGAAGCTCGTGGCTCAGGTTGCGCAAGCGACCGAGTCCGATGTCGAACAGGCCATCGCGTCCGCCTTCGGTGCGTCTGCAACCATGGGGCAGCTTCCCGGACATGCTCGATACAATATGCTCCAACAGATCGCGGCGTTGCTCTATCGACGTCGCGAGGAGGTTGCACAGAGCATCACAGCCGAGGCCGGTAAGCCGATCACCGATGCGAAGCGGGAAGTCAGCCGGGCCATCCAAACCTTCACGGTGGCCGCCGAAGAGGCACGGCGGATGCCGGGCGACGTGATACCACTTGATTGGACCCCCGGCTCTGATACGCACCTTGGCCTGCTTCGACGTTTTCCGATCGGTCCGATTCTTGGCATCACGCCGTTCAACTTTCCGCTCAATCTCGTGGCGCACAAAGTAGCGCCGGCGCTCGCGTCCGGCAACCCGATTCTCATCAAACCGGCCCCACAAACGCCCTTGACCGCCCTGCTCCTTGGAGAGATCGCCCTAGAGGCGGGAGTTCCTCCGGGCGGGCTCAATGTGGTGCCGTGCGATAACTTGCTTGCCGAGCGGATGGTGGTCGATCCACGTTTCAAATTGCTCAGTTTCACCGGAAGCGCGTCGGTGGGATGGATGTTGAAGGCCAAGTGTGGAAAGAAAAAAGTCACGCTCGAACTTGGGGGGAACGCCGGCGTGGTCATCGAACCCGATGCCGATCTTGAGCTTGTCGCCCAGCGTTGCGCCGTAGGTGGGTTTGGGTATGCCGGTCAGACCTGCATTTCGGTGCAGCGGGTGTTCGTTCACCATTCGGTCGCCGATGTGTTTACGACCAAGTTGCTGATGCATGTCGCTCGGCTGAAAATGGGAGATCCTGCCGATGAGACGACGAGCATCGGTCCCCTCATCGATCAGGCAGCCGCTCAGCGGGTGGAGAACTGGATCGGCGAAGCCGTCGCGGACGGAGCGCGTGTGCTGTTGGGCGGGAAGCGGACGGGATCGCTTGTTGAGGCCACGGTGTTGTCGAATGTGAAGCCCGACATGAAGGTTTCCTGCAAGGAGGTGTTCGGGCCGGTTGTGACGGTCACGCCTTATCGGCAGCTCAGCGATGCCGTGGCGCTGCTCAATCAATCGGACTACGGATTGCAGGCGGGCATCTTCACGCAGGACGTCAACAAGATCTTTTACGCCTTTCGCCACATGGAGGTCGGAGCCGTGTTGGCAAATGAGATTCCAACGTTCCGGGCCGACCATATGCCGTACGGCGGCGTGAAAGATTCCGGGCTAGGACGGGAAGGCGTTCGTGCCGCGATGGAGGATATGACGGAGCCACGGATGCTCATCATGAATCTGAAAGACCCATCTCACTTACCTGAAAAAAGTGTCTAGAAGATATTGCGAAGCCGGTCCAATCTTGCTACAACAGGCGCCCGATACGGTCATTGATTTTGCCCGATGTTTTGTCCAGCTGGCCGCCTTGGAACACGTCGCCAGATAACCTCCGAACAACCAAGCAGGTCGACTACCTGACGAAAGGGGAGACGATGGTACCTACGCATATGTTTTTAACGAGAGGTGTGGGAGTCCACAAGGAAAAGCTGGCCTCCTTCGAAGAGGCGTTGCGCAGCGCCGGTGTGGCCTACTGCAATCTCGTCAGCGTATCGTCCATCCTTCCTCCACATTGCAAGATCATCCCTCGGAAGCGCGGAGAGAAGCTGCTGAAACCGGGTGAAATCACGTTTTGCGTCATGGCGCGTTCGGAAACGAATGAACGGAACCGGCTCATCTCGGCGTCGGTCGGGCTTGCGAAGCCTACAGACCGGGGCACATACGGCTATCTCTCGGAACACCATGCCCATGGAGAAACAGATGAGGAGACCGGAGAGTATACGGAAGATCTCGCAGCGCAGATGCTTGCGACGACCCTGGGTGTCGAATTCGATCCGAACGTGGCCTGGAAAGAGCGCGAGCAGGTGTTTAAAATGGGTGGAAAAATCGTGAGAACCTTGAACATCACCCAATCGGCCGTCGGAAAAAAGGGTAAGTGGATCACGGTCATCGCACTGGCGGTCTTCATCCCGCCGGAAAATGTGCCCACCCGTTCTCGCAAATAGGGACTTGCCGGTCTTGGCTGTCTTCATTCCGCCTCAGCCGTTGGCCCAGCCGAGGGAAGTACGCCCATGACGCTTCCCGTCGGTTGGGAAGGACCGAATCACAATTTTTTGGGGATCGACGAACCCTGGTGCGACCCGGACCAGGCGGGTGTCTATGTGCTGCCGGTTCCCTACGAACACACTTCCAGCTATATCCGTGGGTCGGACCGTGGCCCCTCAGCCATCCTTGAAGCTTCCGCCCAGGTTGAATTCTACGACGAGCAGCTCAGGTGTGAACCGTTTCGAGAATGGGGCGGAATCGCGACGGCTTCGCCGTTGGATCTCAAGGGAAATGTTGATCGCGCGGCAGTCGACGCGATCGAAACCTTCGTCTCACCGCACGTAGGAGCCGGACGGTTTGTGATTACGCTGACGGGCGAACACACTGGTGCCTTGGGAGCGATTCGAGCCCATGCGAAACGATACCGGCGGATGACCGTTGTGCAGATCGATGCTCACGGAGATCTCCGAGATGCCTATCAAGGGAATCCGTTCAGCCATGCCAGCGTCATGGCGCGGGTGGTGGAGGACGGCTTACCCTTGGTACAGGTGGGTATTCGGTCGATCAGCCAGGAAGAGGTGGCTCGCATCGAAGCCACGGCCAGCATCAAGACGTTTTTTGCCGCCGCCATTCTCGATCCAGCCGGCCCGTACGAAGGCAAAGCCTCGAACTGGATCCCTGATGTGGTTGCAGCCTGTCGAACGCCCGTGTACCTGACATTCGACTGCGATGGGCTGGATGCGTCGATCGTTCCCGCCTTGGGCACTCCCGAGCCAGGTGGGCTCGGCTGGTATGATACCCTCAATCTCATCACTGCCCTGGCCAACGGACCCGGTATCGTCGGCATGGATGTCAGCGAGATCACTCCCATCGAAGGATTCGTGGCGCCGCAGTTTTCCATCGCGCGGTTGATCTATCGTATACTGGGTCGCATCAAGGCCGGCCGTCGCGTCTAGTAACGGTCGGTAATAGAGGTCCATCGCTCCCGTCCTCACGTGGCGCAACCCATTCGCATCAATAAGTTCTTTACAGAGCATGGGATCTGTTCCCGGCGCGAGGCAGACCGCCTCATTGAGTCGGGTACCATCACGATCAACGGCCGGCCGGCAAAACTCGGCGACCAGGTATCGTCCGATGACGTCATTGTCTGCGATGGTCGCGTGATGCCTTGGGGCAGAGCGAATCTCTATATCAAGTATCATAAGCCGGTCGGCGTCACGACCACGAGCGAATCGCATATTCCTCGGAATATCATTGCTGAGATCGGACATCCGCAGCGGATTTTCCCCATCGGACGGCTGGACAAGGATTCGTCCGGTCTGATCTTGCTGACGAATGATGGCGACATCGTGAATGAGATTCTCCGCGCCGAATTCGGCCACGAACGAGAGTACCTGGTGCAGGTCGATCATCCGTTCGACCAATCCTTTTTGCATCAGCTGTCGCGGGGCGTGGTGATCCTTGGAAGCCCAACGAAGCCCTGTCGGGCGATGCGAGTCGAGCCCGATCAGTTTCGCATTACCCTGACGGAGGGACGGAACCGGCAGATCAGACGTATGTGTCAGGCGCTTGGCTATCGAGTGACCAAGCTGCATCGGACGAGGATCATGCACATTACCGCCGAAGGGCTGTGCGTCGGCGAATGGAAAGAACTCACGAGTCAGGAGCGAGAACGACTGCTGCGGGCCGTGGGACGGGCTCGCTCGTGATGGATCTCATCGTGAAATCGGGACTTGCGTCAGCCAAGCAATTCTTGCCGGGCCGTCCGGACGAGAGCAAGGACGGCCGGGTGCTTCAGCCGTCGTTCCACAGTGATTGCGTAGAAATGTTGTTTGACAACTTCCAGCTCTCCGACCACCTGCACCCGATATTGGCGGCAGATCTCCTTCTCGATCACCGATCCGCCAGGGAAGATCCCATATCCATCCTGGCCGAATGCCTTTAAGGTCGCACTGTCGTCGAACTCTCCGACGATGTTCGGATGCAGCCTCTGGTCGATCAGCCATTCATCGAGCAGTCGACGGAGCGCGGCATTGGAAGTCGGGAGGAGCATGGGTGCTCCGCTTAACGACTGTGGAAACCCCCGACGATATTGTGCCGCCAGCTTGGCCGTCGCAAACAGCATCACACCCGATTCACCGAGGGGATGACTGTAGGTGAGCTCCTTGATGCTTGATGGGGCCGGAGTGTCGGCAATCACCAGATCCAATCGATGGGCTGTCAGATCGGTCAAGAGTTGGTGAAGTTTGTCTTCCTGACAGATCAAGCGAGTCGGTCGAGACAGTTTCAGCGCCGACTTGAGCAGTCGGGTCGCCAGCGGTTTTGGGACAGCGTCCGCGATGCCGACAACCAGACGGGCAGGATGTCCATTCGCCTGCCCCTTGACCGATTTCATCAGCTCTTGACCGGTCGCGAAGATGTCCTCCGCGTATTTGAACACGAGCTGCCCCATCTCCGTCAGGGCCAGGCGGCGACCTGTTCGGATGAACAGCTTCTCGCCCAATGTATTTTCCAAGAGGTGGATCTGTCCGCTGATCGTGGGCTGGGCCAAGCGAAGTTCCTCGCAGGCTTTCGTCATGGTGCCGTGCTTGGCGACGGACCAGAAATACAAGAGATGATGATAGTTCAGCCAATCCATATGGTCCTAGGCCTCAGATTAGGGGACACACCAGTCGAGGAATCATACATCGGATTAGCCGATAACTCCAATCCGTTTTATCTATTTTGAAAAATAAGCAGGAGATTGCTACTGTGGGCGCCGTCCGCCGCTCGATGTGACCCGCTGTGAAAGGAGCATCCTTTTATGATCGCTCTGGTGTTGGCCATTGTGACTCTCCTGCCAATGACCGCACTGGCGGAACCGGTGATCGACTCGCGTGCGATGCAGGCTCTGTCGACCCGCACCGCTCCCCTGACCATCGATGAAGTGCTGGCTCGCATCGAGTTGACGCATCCGTTGCTTCGGGCGATGGGAGCCGAGCGAGCAAAGGCCCGGGCGAAGATCCTGAAGGCGCTCGGGGCCTGGGAACCGACGTTCAAGAACAGAATGCAGATGCAACGTTATCAAACGTGGAATCTCACGACGGCTCCCGACATACAGGACGGAGAAACGGCGGGATTTATCGACACCATTCTCGAGGTCGGGCATCCCTGGGGCTTCACGGTCAGTAGCGGACTCCGCAGCGGCGTCGGGAATCGCCGCAATGACAACGTCATTTCTTTTCCCCCTGAGATGCTGGCCTTCTACCATAATCAGCACTTCTACTTCGCCGGGTCGTTCCATCTGCTGCGAGGCCTCATGGTCAATGAAGAGAACGCCCAGTTTCAACAGGCCGAGCTCGCGGGGCCGCAAGCGGAGATCAAGGTGGGGCAGAAGCGACAAGATCTCTACCTGGCCGGGGCCGTGCAGTACTGGGATTGGCAGGTCGCCGTCAAGCAGGCAGAGGTCGTGAAGCGCGCCTTGGCCGTTGCCGAAGAGCGCGTGGTCCAGGTCGAAGGGTTGGCCAAGGGCGGAAAGCTCGCGCCGCTCGATGTGATCGAGGTGGACCAAGAGGTTCAGCGTCGACGAGAGGCAGCCATCGCTGCCCAGCGGAAGGTGGAGTATGAGCAGTATAAACTGTCCCTCTTTCTCTGGGAGAACGGCGAGCCGGTGACGCCGCGACCGGAATGGGCGCCGGAATTCCAGGGCGAAACGCCGCTCCCAACCAAGGACCAGGTCGCGACCTATAAAGTCGAGGCGAAAGAAGATCGGCCGGAAGTGCGGGAGCTCTACATCGACGCCAAGCTGAACAATATCGACCTCAAGCTCGCCAAGAACAAACTGCTCCCGTCGTTGGATCTCGAAGGGGGACCGACCCCTGGCGCCGCGGACTGGATTGTGGGAATCGGGTATCGGGCTGGCCTCCATGCTGAGATGCCGCTGTTCCAGCGGGAAGGGCGTGGGAAGGTCATGGCCGCGGAGGTGCAACAGCAACAACTGGCGTTGAAACAGCGTTATGCAGAACAACAAGTCAGCTTGGACGTGGATAACTGGCTCTCGGCCCAAGTGCGGGCCAGAGACCGGGTGACGGCGGCGACGGAGGCCCTGCGGTTGGCCAAGACGCTGGAGGAGGGCGAACGGACTCGCTTCAATATGGGCTTGACCACCGTCCTCTTTGTGAACCTCCGTGAGCGCAACGTGGTGGAATTGGCGTACCAGCTGTACCGAGCCCAGGCAGACTATACGGTGTCCAAGGGAGGAATGCTGTGGGCGAGAGGGCTATTGTCGAAGCCCTGGCCGACCGAGTCCCTGGCGAAGTATGGAAATCCGCTGACGGCAGCTGGTATGAACGGCTTCAAACAGCCTGGCCGCGATTAATCCGGCACAACAAGGAGCATCCTTCGATGGTCCCTCTATTACTCGTGATGCTGATCTTGCTTCCCGTGACGACAGGGGCGGAGCCGGTGCTCGATTCAAGTGCGTTGAAAGCGCAGTCCGCCCGCACCGCTCCCCTGACCATCAGTGAAGTGCTGGCTCGTATTGAGTTGACGCATCCGCTGCTTCGGGCGACCGGGGTTGAACGGATGCAGGCCAGGGCGAAGATCTTGAAGGCGCTCGGGGCCTGGGAACCGACGTTCAAAAACACGACAGAGGCCGCTCGTTATCAGAGTTGGAATTTCCTGAGCACCCTGAATGAGAATACAGGAGGATTTAACGACAGCAAGCTCGAGGTCGGGCACCCCTGGGGCTTCCGGGTCGTCGGCGGAATCCGCAACGGCTTTGGGGATCTCAACACGATGGCCGTCCATGCGGTCATCCCTGATGCCCTGATGTTCTATCCTCAGCAGCAAGCGATCTTCGGTGGGTCGTTCCATCTGCTGCGAGGCCTCATGGTCAACGAGGAGAACGCCGAGTTTCAAAAGGCCGAACTCGCCGGGCCGAAGGCGGAGATCGCGGTGGCGCAGGCAAGGCAAGACCTCTATCTCGCCGGCGCCGTCCAATATTGGGATTGGCAAGTGGCGGTGAAACAGGCAGAAGTGCAGAAGCGGGTATTGGCCGTTGCGGAAGAACGCCTCATTCAGGTGCAAGGGCTGGCCAAAGGTGGGCAGGCGGCGCCGCTCGATGTGATCGAGGTGAACAAAGAGGTTCAGGTTCGAAGAGAGGCAGCCATCGCCGCCCAGCGGAAGGTGGAGTATGAGCAGTATAAACTGTCCCTCTTTCTCTGGGAGAACGGCGAGCCGGTGACGCCGCGACCGGAATGGGCGCCGGAATTCCAGGGCGAAACGCCGCTCCCGACCAAGGACGAGGTCGCGGCCTATAAAGTCGAGGCGAAAGAAGATCGGCCGGAAGTGCGGGACCTCTACATCGACGCCAAGCTGAACAATATCGACCTCAAGCTCGCCAAGAACTACCTGCTCCCAAAGTTTGATGTCGAGGGGGGACGAATGCTGGCGGCCGCGGACTGGGTTGTGGGAATCGGGTATGGGATCGAATCGCGGTTAGCGATGCCGCTGTTCCAGCGGGAAGGGCGTGGGAAGGTCCTGTACGCGGAAGCGGACCAGCAACAGTTGGTGTTGAAACAGGTGTATACCGAGCAACAAGTCAGCATCGACGTGGACAACTGGCTCTCGGCCCAAGTGCGGGCCAGAGACCGAGTGAAGGCGGCGACCGAAGCGCTGCGGTTGGCTAAGACGCTGGAGGAGGGCGAACGGACCCGCTTCAATATGGGCGCGACCACCGTGCTCTTCGTCAATGTGCGCGAGCGAAATGTCGTGAATACAGCCTACCAACTCTACCGGGCCCAGGCCGACTACGCCGTGGCGCGTGGAGGGATGCTCTGGGCGAGGGGACTATTGTCGAAGCCCTGGCCTGAAAGCGAGTTGGCCAAGTACGGGAACCCGCTGACGGCGGCGGGGATGCATGGGTACAAACAACCGGGACGTGAATAATCCAGCAACAAAGGAGCATCCTTCCGTGATCCTTCTCTTGCTGTTCTCGTTGATGATTGTGCCGGCGACCGCAGTGGCGGAACCCCACGCGGTGAGCTCACCAAGCGCTGAGTCTGTGCGGACCGCCTCCCTGACCATTGAAGAGGTGTTTGCCCGGATTGAGTTGAACCATCCTCTGCTCCGCGCAACCGGACTGGAGCGGGCGCAGGCTCGGGCGAGACTCGTGAAAGCGTTGGGTGCATGGGAGCCGAAGGTTCGGAACGAGCTCGAGTACGACCGCTATCAAACGTATAATTTGACGAACGTGGCTGGTGCGCCGAATGTATTGAGTGCCGGCTATAACGATACCTTTCTCAAAGTCGCGCACCCTTGGGGCTGGGAGCTCTACGGCGGTCTCCGTAACGGCTTTGGGGATAGATCGACGATCGGTGGCTTCAACGGCATCCCACCACAACATGTGCCAGGCAGCCCCGGGGTGGCGATCCCTCAAGACATGCAAGGTTTCACGACGATGCAAGTGCTCATGATCGGCGGAGCGATTAATCTCATGCGGGGATTCATGGTCAACGAAGCGTACGCGGAGTTCCAGCAGGCGGAGCTCGCCGGGCCGCAAGCCGAGGTGAAGGTGGCCCAGAAACGGCAAGATCTCTATCTCGCCTCTGCCGTGCAATACTGGGATTGGCAGGTGGCTGTCAGACAGGCCGAGATGGTGAAGCGTGCGCTGGCCGTCGCGGAAGAACGCTATGGCATGGTGGAGGGGAAATCCAAAGCCGGGGCGGTCGCTCCGATCGACGTGGTCGAAGCCCGAGAGGAAGTTCAGCGGCGTCGAGAGGCTGCCATTGCCGCGCAACGGAAGGTCGAGTATGAACAATATAAGCTTGCGCTGTTTCTCTGGGAAAACGACGGACCGGTGACGCCGAGATCCGAATGGGCCCCGGAATTTCAGGGGGAAACGCCCTTGCCGAGTGAAGAGGATGTGGCGGCCTTCAAGGTGGCAGCAGCGGAGGATCGTCCGGAAGTGCGCGATCTTTACATTGAAGCCAAATTGAACAATATCGAACTGAAACTGGCGAAGAATAGTCTGCTCCCAAAGCTCACGATTGAGGGGGGGCCGGTGACGGGCGCTATCTATTGGATTGGAGGGTTCTCCTACCGGATGGGTGCTCTCCTCAGTATGCCGTTGTTCAATCGGGGTGCCAGAGGGAGGGTTCGTCACGCAGAAGCTGAACAGGAACGGTTGATCTGGAAACAAGCTTACACCGAGCGTCAGGTTCAGATCGAAGTCGATAACTGGCTTTCTGCAATCGTGCGAGCCCGGGATCGGGTGAAAGCCTCGACCGAATCACTCCGATTGGCCAAGACATTGGAAGAGGGTGAACGAGCCCGATTCAATATGGGAGCGACGAGTGTGCTGTTCGTCAACCTGCGCGAGCGCGCCGTCGTCCAAGCGGCCTATGAGCTCTACCGCGCTCAGGCGGATTACGCCGTGGCTCGTGGAGGAATGCTGTGGGCCAGAGGGGCACTGTCAAGACCGTTGGCCGACGACGTGCTGGCTAAATACGGCAACCCCTTGTCTTCGTCCGGATCTGCTGGCCGCAAAATGCCGGGACGCGATTAGGTAGAGGCAGGGTGGTAATAGGGGATAGTTCATTCGATGGGCTTGGCAGCAGCTTTTCAAACGTGATTAAGTGCATCCGTGGTTAAATTCGGCAAGGGGCGCATGATCCACATTCTGACCTATTACTGGGGGTGCTCATGAAAGAACCTCAGGGCGAAAGTTATCAAGGCCTGTTCGAGGCGCTGATGAAGCAGCTGTCCGTGGCGATACGGGCTGAGAAAAAAATCATGAGTCTGATTTTTTCTTATGCCCTAGCCGTTGGGTTCTTTTCTCTTATCATCCCGTTGACCGTGCAGGAGTTGGTCAGCACCTTTTCCTACGCCGTTCAGCCGGTCATGATCTGGACCCTGACCGGCATTATGCTCTCAGTGCTGTTGTTTGTCGGCCTGTTCAAGACCTTTCATTTCTACGCGGTGGACGTCTTGCAACGCCGGCTCTTTGCAAGGGTCGCGGTCGCGATGGTTGAGCAGCTTCCTCGGAATCGATTTAAAGGGGCGCGGCAGGAGCTGTCGAACTACTTTATCGAAACGGTCTTTATGCAACGGGCCTTGTCCACCATGCTCATCGACCTGATGAACGTCGTGGTGGGTGGCTCGGTCGGCATGGTCGTGCTGATCGTCTACCATCCCTATTTTCTCGTGTACAACCTTCTGCTCATGGCCGGGTTCGGGATCACGTTTTTCGTGCTCTCTCGTGGTGCACTGAAGACGACGCTCGCCATGTCTCATGCGAAGTACGATGTCTTCAATTGGATCCAAGATGTTTCGCGGAATGCCTTGCAGCTGAAGGCCACCGACAGCCGCCCATTTCTCATCCAGAAAACGAATGACCTTGTCACCCAGTATGTCGAAACTCGAAAAGCCCGATTTGTTGTTCTCGTGCGGCAATATATTGGTTCGGTGACGGGCCAAGCAGTTGCACAATCTGGTGCGCTCGCCCTCTCAGCCTGGCTCATGGCATCGGGGCAGTTGACGCTAGGACAATTGGTGGCTGTTCAGGCGGTCGTCGGCGCACTCATTCTCAATTTCGATTCCCTCATCAAGAACATGGGCTATGTGTACTATTTCTTTACGTCGCTGAAACACCTCGATGAGGTCTTTAGCCAAGAGCAAGATTACGTCGCACCCGAATCCGCAGTGGCACTGCCCAAGCATTTGACGCAAGGGGTCCGCATCACCTGCAAAAGCGTGAGTTTGATTCACGGGGGAGTGTCCGTATTCGATGGATTCAACCTGGAAGTAGCACCAGGCGAAAAGCTCGGTATCTATGCGCGAACCACGGGAGCCAAAACTGCTTTGGCCAGAGTGTTGGGCGGCCTTGAAAATCCGACCAATGGTGTCGTTCAGTACAATGGCGTTGATCTTCGGTACATCGAACCTAATGCCATCAATCAGACCCGCAGTGTCATGATCGACTCTCAGTTGTCGCTGATCAAGGGAACGATAGAAGAAAATATCGTCATGGGACGATCCTATGTCACCTATGATGACCTCAACTGGGCCCTCCGGTTCACCGAACTTGAGGAAGATGTCGAGGGCTTGCCACGTGGCGTGAAGTCCGAGATCTCCTCGCTGGGAGAATCCCTTTCTCCGACCCACATTGTGCAGATTCTCCTGGCCAGGGCGATTCTAGGGCATCCGCAAGTTCTCATATTTGACGGCTTGATTCACTCGCTTGAGCCATCGTTGCGCGAGCGTGTGCTGCGTCGGCTCTGCTCGAAAGATGAAGCATGGTCTGTGATCTTTGTGTCGACGGATCCCAATCTTACGGATCATGCCGATCGTCGCATTATGCTGCATCATGCCCATGCGTAAACGGGTGGAATGGTACAACAACACCGGTAATGAATGGAGGCTTCATGGCTAGCCTAGGTGGCGGTGTCGAAGGCAGCGGGGAACGTGCGTTGGTCAAGCGAGGGGTGGGTTTGGAAGCGATCACCATCGAACAAGGCCCCACATTGGCCAAGTTGCCATGCTGGGAAGCGGTACAGATTCCAGGAGGAATGTTCACGGCATCTCGTGCAATTCTGACAATCCTCCTGCTTTTTTTGATCGTCCTTGAGTTCGTCCCATGGACACAGACCATCTCTGCGACTGGGAGAGTTTCTGCTTATACTCCCTACGACCGACCGCAGAAGATCGAGTCCCGGATTACGGGCCGTGTCAAGGCGTGGCATATTTTTGAAGGCGTGAAGGTGAAGAAAGGCGAGCTCATCGGCGAACTCGAGGACTATGACCCGACCTTTATGGCCCCTGAGATCCTTCCTCTCTTCGAACAGCGTAAGGTAGCCCAGGAACAAACGCGCCAAGCGGCCTTGGCGAGGGCGGATCAGCTCAACAAGAGAATTGCAGAGATGAAGAAGCTGGTGCAGGCCGCCGTCCCCTCGGCCGAGGCCAGAGTGGTGGAAGCTGACAACAAAGTGCGAGAGGCGCAACAGAAGGTCGAACAGCTAAAGATCGACGTGGTCACAGCGCAACTCAATGTCGACCGGCATCGGCAACTCGTCAGGGACGGGCTGGTTTCACAACGAGAACTTGAGTTAACAATTCAGACGGAAATCAGCACAAAAGCAGGATTGCAAGCAGCACAGGCCGGTTTGTTGGCGGCTGAGCAGTCTCGGTCTGCCTTAAGCTTCGGACGTGATCAAGTCACGGCGGATGTGCATCAACGACTCATGGAGGCCATCGCACAGCGCGATAATGCGGTCGCGGAAGCTGCCAAAGCGACGGAGGCGTTGGCGGATATTCAGTACCGGCAACAGGGGGTCCAACAACGGATCGAGGCGGCCCGTCTCATCGCTCCGATGGACGGAACCGTGGTCAAAATGGCTAGGGTCGGTGTCAACGAGACTGTCAGACAGGGAGACAATTTGGTCACTATTTCTCCTCTCGCCAGCGATCCAGCCATCGAAATGGTAGCCGAAGGGTTGGATTCTCCGCTTTTGAAACCTGGACGGAAGGTTCGAATCTTGTTTTTTGGGGTGCCGGCCATCCCATTGCCTGCCTGGCCTTCATTGATGGCGGGCACTCGTGGGGGGGTCATCAAGGTGGTTGACCAGATCGACGATGGAAAGGGAAATTATCGGTTCTGGGTCGTTCCTGACCCGGATGATCCTCAACCATGGCCTGAGCAGACTCAGGTGAGGCAGGGCACAAAAGTATTGGGTTGGGTGATAATGCATCGCGTCCCTCTGTGGTACGAACTGTGGCGGCGCTTTAACTTCTTCCCGCCGGACTATCTTGAGCGGTCTCCGAGTGTCTTTGAGATGTTTGCGCCCAAGCTGGCGGCTCCGGGCGGTAAATAGTCGATCGTGCGGTACAATCGATACGGCACATAGTTCTCCTCCTGAAGATGGCTCAGGCGATGTCCTGAGCCATCTTCGCGTATAGAATAGCTGTAACCGCTTTATCCCCGTCAATTTTCCGCTGTGACTTCCAACTCGCAGCAATCGCAATCAGGCCTAAAGCGACGGTCTCATTGCAAGCCTGCGAATTGCTGCTGACGCGTTCCTCCTCCTGGTCAGGGCAGAGGGCGAGCCTTTGAGCGAGTAGAATCCACCGGGGGATTGCCACGATGTCAATCTCCTTGACCGGGTCAGACGGACTCGCTAAGGTGCCCCTGCGTAATCTATGGAGAGCGGAGATGATGGAGAGGTAGGCGATGACCAGAATACGGCGCGGGACAAACCGGTCACGGGAGAGGGCAAGCAGAGAAGTTGCGAGCCGTAGGCCCCTTGTGGGGATCCTGGGGGGCAGTAAATCAGATTTCCCCGTCCTGGAAAAATCCGGGGCAATTTTGGACGAACTCGATATTCCTTATGAACTACTCGTCGTTTCTGCTCACCGGACGCCGGACCGCCTCTTCGAGTACGCCACAAGTGCTCATGACCGAAGCATCGAAGTTATCATCGCGGGAGCTGGAGGAGCGGCTCACCTTCCCGGCATGGTGGCTTCGAAGACCCACCTCCCCGTGATCGGTGTGCCGATTCCCACCGAACACCTGCGTGGCCTCGATTCCTTATTGTCAATCGTCCAGATGCCAAGAGGCATTCCAGTTGCAACCGTGGCGATTGGGGGCGGCGAAAATGCAGGGCTGCTCGCTGGGCAAATTCTCTCAGGACGTCACCCGGAAATTGCTGAGCGCATCAAAAGGTATCGGATGGCACAAACGGAGACCGTTCTCAATTCTATCGAGGCCAAGGGCAGGAGATGAGTCAGCGGCTGTGACCGAGCGAATTCTTGAGCCTGGCGCCACTCTGGGAGTATTGGGCGGTGGACAATTGGGGGCCATGTTCGCCGCGACTGCTCACCGCATGGGTTACCGAGTAGCTGTCTGGGATCCAGATGCCGACGCGCCCGCTCATCGAATTGCTACTTACTCATTTCCGGCGCCATTCACGGATCATGGCGTCCGCGACCAATTCGCCAGCATCGCAGACGCAGTTACGCTCGAATGGGAAAATGTGCCAGCGGAGCTCTGCGGATGGCTGGAACAGCGTTGTCCGATGCGACCTTCCGGTGCGGTTCTCGGGATCCTGCAGGACCGGATTGAACAGAAACAATACTTGTCGTCACGACACCTCCCTGTTCCCACTTTCGCCGTCGTCGAATCGGTACCTCAACTGAGCTCAGCCATCGATCGACTCGGGCTACCAGCTGTCTGCAAAACAGCGAAAAGTGGCTACGATGGAAAAGGTCAGTGGGTACTCCGAGACACTTCTGATACAAGAGAAGTGGAACAACTATTGGAGACCACCAAGCCGGGTCATCGGTGGATTCTTGAACAGTTCATCGACTATGTCACCGAACTCTCCGTTCTCGTAGTGCGAAGCGAGAGTGGATCCTGCTGTGTGTACCCAGTGGCCGAGAATCGGCATGAGCAGGGCATCTTACGGGAAACCTGCGTGCCTGCTTCCATTCCTCCCGACGTCGCTGAAAAAGCGACCGAACTTTCAAGACAAGCAGTAGCTGCGTTACAGGGCGTCGGTGTCTTCTGCGTAGAACTCTTTCATGCTAAAGATGGTTTGCTCCTGATTAACGAGATTGCACCCCGACCTCATAACTCGGGTCACTATACACTGGACGTCTGCACGGTATCCCAATTCGAACAGCAGGTACGAGTGACTTGTGGACTCCCATTGGGAGAAACCAGGCTCTTAAGCCCCGCGGTCATGGTGAATCTCATCGGAGAAGACGTCCAATCCGTTACAACCAGCCAAGGGTCCTACGCACTCCATTCGACGGCAGGGGCAGTGCTTCATCTGTACGGCAAGCGGATGATTCGTCCTGGGCGAAAAATGGGACATGTAACATTTACCGCTCCCCAAGCCCCGGCAGCGGTAGAATCGGCTCACAGATTCATCAATCGCGTTCTAAAGCCTGCCTAAGGTCGCTCCATTCTCGCTGGATACGGGATCAAAAGGTTCATTGGCAGTAAGCGCTGTGGCTCGGTTCTCGAAGGTACATCCTCATGAACTCCACGGCGAACGGCCCGGGGCGAAAAATCGCACTTCTTTCCGTTTGAAGAGACCGATCAGCGCCATGCCGGCGATGAATCCACCGATGTGAGCGAAAAAGGCAACGCCACCTCCAGTGGCTCCTACGCTCATCCCTCCGCTGATCAGCTGTGTGATGAACCACATGCCGAGGACGATGCCCGCCGCAACTCGGATCATTCCGATCACCGGCAACAAGACCAACACGTGAGCGTGTGGAAATAGCAGTATGTAAGCGCCGAGTACAGCCGAGATGGCTCCGCTAGCTCCAACCATCGGGATTTGGGAGGAAGGATCGGTCAAGGCATGGCTTAGAGCGGCCAGGATGCCGGATAACACATAGAAGACGACGAACTTCGCGTGACCCATCACATCTTCTATGTTGTTCCCGAATATCCAAAGGTAGAGCATATTTCCGAGTAGATGCATCCAGCTTCCGTGAAGAAACATGCTGGTCATCAGGGTGAGGGCGGCCGGAATCGCGACCGCTTCCTCAGGAAGCGAAGCCTGGCTGAAGACAATGGCAGGGATGGCACCGTATTGAAATGCGAAGAGCTCCGCAGCCTGCGGAGGGAGATTCACCTGATAGAGAAATACAACGATACAGATCCCGATGAGGATCATCGTGACGATGGGGGTCCCTTGAGTAGGATTATCGTCGTAGAGTGGAATCACGATGATCCGAAATCATGGAGTTCGACGGCGATTTATGACCGCACGAGGCAGCCTGGCATCGGTCGGAGGAGTGCCGTCGATTTCGAGTGGAACGGAGAATCCAGCAGCATGAGTATGGCCTCCGCCTCCGAATGAGGCGGCGATCCTCCCCACATCCGTACCGTCGGATCGGGAACGCATACTGAAATAGCGACGACCTTCGCGGTCATGCCAGATCAGGCAAAAGGGATGATGGGGCGACAGACGCTCGCCGATCTGACTGGTCAGGATTGAGCTTTGCACAGCAGGAACGACGATACCCTGGAATTTCATCATCGAAGCCTGCGCTGCGAGCTTTCCAACAATCTCATACTCATACCGCAAGATAGCTCGACCGTCTTGCTCGAGCGCCGACTGAGTAAAGTTATCCCATACCTCGAAGTCAAACGGGTAGGAGGCCAAAGCTGCGTTGATCTCGCGACTACCAGGCAAAGCCCAGGTCCATAAGTCCTTGTCCTGAATATACTGAAGTAGCCATGGAGCCGCCGTACCGTGAGCCCATTCCCAGCTCAGGACAGCACCGGACTTTGTTTGATCGAAGTACGCGTTGGGAAAGCCGTCCAAGGTTCGCTCCGCAGTGATATGGTGATCCAGAACGAGGAGTTCCTTGGTCTCGGAGGCCATGGCTTCCAGGATCGGCCGGGCATAGCTGTAGTCGACGATCACGACACGGCGATCCTTGAGATCTGGAGGGGGCGGATGGCCGTGCTTGACGGGCAAAAAGCTCGCACTCGGAAACTTTTTCCAGAGAGCCCAGGCCGCCCCAAACCCATCAGAACATTCAGCATGGTACAGAACGATGTCCGGAAAGCCTTGGAATGGTGGGGCGGAAGATACAGTACCCATAGAGTGGTCAGAGGATAACATGGTCAGGGCAAGACTAAAAGACGTCCGTCGTGTCCCTGCCCACTATTTATGATGGCTTACAGCTCGTTCAGGTGACTGATCAGGTGGCGAAGCCGCCCGGCACTGCGCCGATTAAAATCGAACACCAGTCTCGGCAAGTCACGCAAGGCTGGTTCATCGATCTCTTCCTCGAGCGCACCGCGCAGTTCGAACGTGCCGTTGGAGAGGAGATCGGCAAATCGTTGACGAATCTCCTCAAGCTGCTCAAGAGAGATGGGGTGCTTGAGACGCATCGTCAGCTGTCGTCCCACAAACCGTATGGAGTGGTACCGGCGGTAAAATCTGAGGATCTGACTCACAGCTGCTTCTGTGGAATTGACGATTGCAAAGAGATTCATATCTTCTTCATTGATGAGTTTTCGATTCAGTAGTTGTCTCGTCACGAAGGCCGACCAATCATCCCAGTAGTCGCAGCCAGGGGCTTGAAGGCAGATGATCGGCTGAGGATCACTCTTGCCGGTCTGGGCCAGCGTGAGGATTTCAAAAGCCTCGTCGTGCGTGCCGAACCCGCCAGGGAAGAGGGCGATGGCCTGTGCTTCTTTTTGAAACATCAACTTGCGGGTGAAAAAGTACTTGAAGGTAATAAGTTTCGGGTCGTCGGCGATCGTGGAGTTAGGCCCCTGTTCGAACGGCAGCATGATATTGACGCCGAAGCTGTTTTCACGGCCGGCACCCTCTTGAGCAGCCCGCATGATCCCATCTGCTCCCCCGGTGATGACCATGAACCCTTCCCGGACGATAGCTTGGGAGAACTTGTAGGCGAGTTGATAATTGGGATCATCGGAAAGAGTTCGTGCCGAGCCGAAGATGCTGACTTTCTGGCGGCTACGATATCCGCGGAAGACACTGAATGCATGCCGAAGTTCTTTGACGGCGCGGTTGACGATTTTCACGTCCAGGAGGTCTAGGCGCGCGTCATGGAGTTTCAGCAGCCCCGTCAGAAGTTCCGACATGAGGGCGGAATGCAGGTCCCCCTCGCGGCTGTCGAGCAGGGCGCTGATTTGATGGAGAATCTCATCTCGTGACAAGGTGAGACGTTGACGAATCTGTGGAGGTCTGCCGGTTGAATTCATAGTGGTCCTCTTAAGGGTAAGTGAGACGGAAAATTGTACCAATGGATCGTATATCGGTCAAAGATTGCCGCGATCCGGTCCGTCTAATCCAGCGGGAGGTCCCTGCTTGTGCAGGCGAGGGAATCTATGAAGGATCGAAAGATCTAGGCAGGTTGCTCAGCACCCAGGCCTTGATCCTGGACTGGTCCGCGGGAGAAAGATCGACGAATTGTATCTCTAGTCCTCGATGCGAGGTCATGAGGGAACTGGTTGTGTCAGACAGCGGCTCAACTCTCGCGTTATCCAAGACGGTCCCTCGAATGGTCAAGGGACTCATCATCTCAGAAAGGCAAAAGCTCAATATGATTTTGGTCCCCGACAGCAACAGCGCAGGAGATTCCACTGAGGCGCCGGCATGGCTGAGTTGCGAGATGGAGACCTGATGCTCATCTCCCACGCCCTCTCCCTCAATGACACTGATGGTCGCCGAGATGTTCGTGACGCATCGCTTTGGGGAAAGGAGCAGGTCTCTGGCGGTGAGGACGCCGACCGGCTGATTTTGTTTCGTGACGATGAGGATCGGTGTTCCAGTGGACATCATGAGCGCTGAGGCTTCGTCCATCGCTCGATCGTACTCGATAAATCGGACCGGTCTTGTCATGATGGTCCGGACTTCGATGTCATCCGGTTCGAGGCCCTGCGCGACGACTTTTTTGACAATGTCGGTCGGCGTCATCAGTCCGAAACGAGACTCTGAATCTTTGACCAGCAGGCAGGACATTCGCTCGCGTTCCATGAGCGAGGCTGCTTCGGTGACTGATACATCTCCTGGAATCTGGACTACGCCAGGTGTCATCATGTGTGAAACCAGTATGGTCGGGTGATCCGCGGCTTCAGGCTGTTGATCGTGCTTGTCCACCATGTCTCAGCGAGGTCCTCTTCTCGCACGAATTTTCCTCCCTCCTGGTCGCAATGTATGCCAAGTATAGCAGAAGGTCCCTAGGGGCCAGGAGAGGTTCAAAGCCTTGTCATGCAACGGTTTGACGACATACACTAGGAACGAATATTGATCGTCGGTAAGAGGGAAATGATGGCGTCGAGCGGGCCGTACCATGGGGAGTTCCTTCGTCGGATCGAGACAATTCCCACGCATGGGCTAGGGCTCTCCGTCGATATTCATGATCCAGACATCGCAAGCTTGCGGCGAAGCCTACAAGAACGTCAAGTGTCGCCTGCCTTTCTGGAGGTGTTCCGTACGACACCCATGGCCTTGGTCTCCACCAGAAAAGAGGTCGGCAACGGTCTCCTGACATATCATGGCGAAGGCTTATGGCTCACTCAGCCCGAGATGGTCGATTCCATGGAGTTTAAACAGGAAATCGCTGCGACTGCAGAACAACTGATGATCGTGCAAAGTGCCTGGCTGAATCATGAATGTGCGACAAAATATCTCGCCGGCTATTATTTCGGGACCTATCTTCCCCCGCTCTACACGCCGTTAAGCGCGAAGGTGGTCGCTGATAATACACGATTGATCCAACATCTGCTCGATCAACAGTGCCTGTTGCCCAATGGAAGCACACCGTTGGTACTGCTTGAAATGCCTCCACTTACGTACTTTGTCGCGGGGACGATGCCCATCCCACGATTTTTTCAGCTCATCAGCGAACAGGCTCCCTGTGGGTTGGTCTTGGATGTGGGCCATCTCTGGACGGTATTTCGATATTCTGGATTGCATCGAGGCGTGTCGCTTACACGATTTGTCGAGGAATTTCTCAATGAGTTTCCCATGGATCGTGTGGTCGAGATTCACGTAGCGGGTCTGGCCGTTCATGCATCACACCGAATTCTCGATTCACGACTGAAGGGTGGTAGAGATGATGAGGCGCTTCCTCCTTGGATCGATGCCCATGCTGCCCCCATTCCGACCGTCTTGTTCGAGATGCTCGATCAGATACTATGTCATCCTCAGCTTGCCAGCCTGAAGGGTCTTGCCTTGGAAGTGGATACGAAACCGGTCGACTTGATCGTGGATGAATTCGCCCAATTCTCCCGGCGCTATGAGGCGCTGTTCTCCCGGCTTGACAAGGCCAAACAGGCCATACCGGAGTTCGATGCGTGCTCATTGTCGGAAGAGTCGAGGTCGATCCCTGACATGCAAACGCTTGGAGTGGCCTACGATCGATATGCACAGGTACTGGCTGGGAAAACCCAGCCGGTAGGGTCGGAATGGAGCCAAGACCAGGCCAGTGTTCAAGATTTGGACTTCTATCGCTCCGTCTATCTTCCATATGAGATTCTTCACTGGGGAGGAAAGGTGGAGGACATGTTTGTAGAATCCTGTCGTCGGCTTAGGGCACGCGACCTGTCGCTCGATGGATTTGTGGTGCTTTGGTTCAGTGAGCCCAGGCCTTTCTCCGGAACCTACGATTTCTTCTTGCTGAAAGTCGAACGGTTCGTGGAGTTTGTCCAGCAAGTGGCGCCGGAGTTGCGAGGCATTGTCGAGAGAGAGGCGGAGGAGCTGCGGTGTGCCTACCGGTTTGCCAACGAACCAGACGTTCTCCTGTACGAGAGCTGAGATGAACTTTTGGCTGAGCCTGCCGCGCCCCCTCATAGGGTTGTCCCCAATGGATGGTGTGACCGATGCCTGCTTTCGATCCGTGATCGCCCAGCAGGGGAAGCCGGATGTCAGTTTTACAGAATTTACGCACGTCCATGACGTCTGTTACGGACCGGAGCTTCACTTGGAGACGCTTCTGTACAGCGAGAGGGAGCGTCCGATTGTGGCGCAGCTCTATGGGAAAGACCCGGATCTCTTTTATTTGGCGGCACTGGTGGTATGTGATTTGGGCTTCGACGGACTGGATATCAATATGGGTTGTCCGTCGAAGAGCGTGGCGTCGTCCGGATCAGGCGCCGGATTGATCCGCACTCCGGAACTGGCTCGCACGATCATGCAAGCCGCCAAACGTGGAATCGAGGATTGGGCCGAGGGACGGACTCTTGAAGAAGCGGGTCTTACGTCGGCGCGAGTAGCCATGTTTGAACGTCTGAATCGTCAGCGCGGCAAAACCGGCCCAACCCATCGACGCCAAGTACCCCTTTCCGTGAAGACGAGACTTGGTTATGACTCTGTGACGGTTGAGGGATGGATCGAGCAGCTCTTGGTGGAACAACCGGCCGTGATCTCGCTTCATGGACGAACGCTCCGGCAAATGTACCGAGGCACGGCGGACTGGTCGGCCATTGGACGCGCTGCCACACTGGTGCGGGGAACCGAAACGTTGTTATTGGGGAATGGAGACATTCAGAGCCTTGACGACATCGCGGTACGAGTGCGTGAAACCGGCGTCGATGGCGTATTGGTCGGGCGCGGCGTACTTGGCGCCCCGTGGTTCTTTCGCTCAAAAGAGCAGGCCCGCATGCGAAGCCGTGGCATGAAGGATATCGACGTCGGACGAAATCCCGGTGAAGTTTCACTGAACGAACGTTTCGCTGTGCTGGTCGATCATGCGCAACAGTTCCAAGCGCTGGTCGGGGAAAAACAATTCTATCGTATGCGTAAACATCTAGGCTGGTATTGTAAAGGCTTCCCACATGCCGCCTCCCTTCGCGCGCAGATGGTGCGTGTCTCTTCCGTCGAAGCACTCCATGCCCTCCTCGAAGATTTTCAAGATCGGCCAGATGCCATAGCGGCACTCTCCCAGGGCGAATCAGCCGATGAGCCGAGCCTGCTGGTCTCGCGATGCAGCTAGTGCTGGCGTCGAGTTCGCCACGCCGCCGGGAACTCCTTGCACTGTTGGGCCTTTCCTTCGAGGTGTGTCCGTCGGAGTTCCACGAGCATCCCGAGGTCGGGTTGTCGCCTGTCGAGCAGGTCAGGCGCTTCGCGCGTGAAAAGGCGAGATCCGTGGCGCTGGTGAGGCCACGAGCCCTCGTGCTCGGCAGCGATACGGTGATCGATCTCGAAGGACAACTACTCGGGAAGCCGGCGGATCTTGCAGACGCACGCGCCATGCTGGCACGCCTGGCCGGCCGTTCCCATCATGTCCATACTGCCGTCGCCTTATGCGGCCGAATGCGACATATTGAATCAGTGGAGGTTGCTACGACGGAAGTCCAGATGAAAGCGGACCTCGATCAAACGTACGAACGGTATCTTGCATCGGAGGAATCATTAGGCAAAGCCGGAGCCTATGCGGTCCAAGGACTCGGTGGAGACCTGGTGGAACGGATCATCGGCGACTATACGACCGTAGTGGGATTACCGCTGAAGCTTGTGACACAGCTGCTTCGGTCGGTCGGTTATCCTCTTCTCGTGAATGTCGAAGACCTCTATCGACGCAAGCCGTATGCGAACTGGAATCGGTTCGCGGTCTAATTGCAAAGGCAGGATGGTTCACCTACAATGCACAACATTCATCTAATTGACCGGGTCCTTGAGACCACTCCAGGTCGCACTAGTAAAGAAAAACATGGCTGTTCGCAAACAGATTGCGTCACTGGTGAGTCTGATCGGAGTCCTTGCGGCAGGGAACAGCGGCCTGTGGGCGATTGACGTCAAACTGTCCTCAGACGAGGCGCACAAAGCGCTGGAGATTGGGCGAATGCCGATGGAAAAGGCCAATTCCCCCGAAGACGTGAAGAAAGTTCTTCAGCAAGCGTCCTTGGCGACTCGTGTGGGTGCCGACCCGGAGAAGGAACCCTGCGGCGCGAGCGCTGTTCTTCGAACCAAGCGGTATCGACTGGAAGCCTTTGGTCGCCAAGAGGCGGCAGAATCGAAGAAGCGGAAGACGGACGTGCGCATGCCCGAGGAGTTCATCCAGAAAGTGATGGACATGCCCAACATGGAAATGGAAGTGCAGTTGTGCGGCGATGACGAGTATTTCGCCGAGGGCGCATTGATCGAATTGCAGCAAGGATCGAAGCGGGTCAAGCCTCTCGACATCGGCAAGGCCGAGCGAGGGCGAAAGAACGAAAGCAGCGGGCCAGCCTTCAGGTCACGGTTCACGGCCCTTTTCGCCTACGAACAGTTCGACCCCACCGCATCGTCCATCTTTGTCGTCAATCTGCAAGATGGAACAGAGATCAGAATTCCCGCCGACTTCTCTAAAGTGAAGTAAGGACTGTCAGCCCCCGACTGTTGTGCCCTGGATTGGAACGCCCCTGTACCGCTACGGCCGGCGGTGCGGATGCTGTCCCGGCAGAGCGAATGTCCGGCCTTATGAGCCTCACGGTTCAGAAAATCTAGATGGGGTCAGACCTTGTATTGCGCCTCTCGATGAGCTACACTCCGCCTCATGGCTCGCCCTCTGCGCATCGAATTTCCTGGCGCGCTCTACCACATGACTGCCCGGGGCAACGCCCGGCAGGACATTTTCCTGGATGACGAGGATCGGCAGCGGTTCCTCGTGGTGCTGGCACACGTCGTCTCCCGCTTTCAGCTTCGGCTGCACGCCTATTGCCTGATGGATAACCATTTTCACCTGCTGGTGGAGACACCCGATGCCAATCTGTCGAAAGCCATGCGCCACCTCAATGGGGTCTATACTCAAGCCTTCAACCGGCGTCACGGTCGGGTCGGCCACGTGCTACAAGGTCGTTTCAAGGCGATCGTAGTTGAGCGGGACAGCTATCTGCTGCAGCTCTGCCGATACGTCGTGCTCAATCCGGTGCGTGCCAAGACCACCCGCAAACCCGATACCTATCCCTGGTCAAGTTACCGTGCAACGGCAGGCCTTGTCTCCGTGCCGCCGTTTCTAACGGTGGATTGGGCCCTGTCCCAGTTCGGGCATCAGCGGGCGGCCGCTCAGCGGAAGTACCGCATGTTTGTCGCCGAGGGCATTGCGTACAGCTCACCCTGGGAGCACGTTCAGGGCCAGGTGTTGCTCGGGAGCGAGCGGTTCGTCGAACGTTTGATGCTGGGACTACGGGACAAACGGCCCGTAAAAGAGATTCCAAGACGGCAACGCTTTGTGGGCCGACCGACGCTGAGCCAGCTATTCGGCAGACGTGCGCGGCCCGACCGGGCGCGACGCAACGAGATCATTCGTCGGGCGCACCTGAACTACGGCTATAGCCTATCTGAAATCGGCCATGCCGTGGGCTTGCATTATTCGACCATCAGCCGCATTGTGAATGTCCCAGCCTCGATGGATGCACATAGCAAGGTCTGACCGTGATTCCACTCTTCCTAGTTGACACATCACCCGGCGCGCTCCTCTCTGAAGCGCTTAATCACCGATGTATCCGGCTTGCCGCGATGATAGATGATAGCAGGAGTGTTTCCCGCTCAAGCGAAAATCTGGTCCCGCTCATCACGATTTTGGGGGCGGATGCCTCGCGATCCCACGCTCACGTCGGGTTCCATTCAGCGGCAATGAATCGAAGCTTTCCACGGATGCCAGGAGTTGTACTGCTTTCAAAAGGGATCGGCAATTCGAGTCTCCCGCCCTTCAACAGGCGCGATGCGACAGGCTTGGTGGCTTCTCCCAGCTTGTCGCTTTGCCAATCATATTTGACGATCCAGTCGGCGTCCTCCGTCTGAGGCGGGACCATTTCGATGACGGCGGAGTCTCTGAAGAGATAGCCTCCCTCGTAATGCTGATTCAGCCACAACTTCCTTTCGATCTCGTAGTCCGGAACGCGGACACCCAATGTCAGGCTGTAGGCCAGGGAGGGTCGAGCTTTGTTCACCCGCGCCCGGTTGGCTAGGTAAATCGTTGAGAGATACAGAGGGGCACTCCGTTTCTTCTTCGCCGAGGCGGTCCAGTCTTGGTGGCTCAGGCAGGCGACCGAATCCTCTTCCGCGACCCGTCGCGTGAGATACCAAAGCTTGCCTCGGGGTGAGGCCAGGACCTCGAACTGATACAGCGCGTTCACCTCCTTGCCCGCAGCCTCGGCGATCCGAATCTCTTCCGGCAAACGAATCTCTTCCACATCCACCCAGATATCGACTCGGACGTCGCCGAACAGAAAGCGCACGAGATTTTGGTAGGACTCCTCGCTGTTGACGATGCCGAAATAGCCCGAGTGCGATCGGTAGACGAACGCCTTGGCGCTCGGATCGGACGGTTGACCATTGGCCTTGGCGCCACAGACACAGGCGTTTTCGATTCGTACCAGTCCGTCGCTGCCGTGGCCGACGAACGTTCGCGAGAGTCCTTGCGCAACCTCATAGTCGTTCCGGTTCGTTCCGATGAGACAGAAGACTTTGTCCGACGGAAACGCGGTTTCAGGCAGCCAATCCACTCGCCCGGTCTTCTTGTAGAGAGCCTCTACACTCAAGTACTTGGCCATGCGGTCTCGATTGAAATTGTTCATGTCGTCGAGACTCAGCCATGGCGGAACGTTGATACCTGCCACATCGATTCCATTGTGAGGGGTCGCATAGGTGAAGAATTTATCGACATATTGACGCGCCTTTGGCTTATCAAGCGCGGGATTCTGCAAGAAGGCTCGGCAGACCAAGCCTCCCATCGAGTGGGCGATCAGGTAACATCGAAACTGCTCGGGCGTCACGTTGTTCTTTGGCTCTTTGCACACCAGATCTCGGACGCGCAGTATGAGATTGCTCAAACCCTTGGCGAAATCTTCGATCGGCGGTGTCTTCCCACTTCCCAGTAGGGTTGACGCCGGGTCGTAGTAACGATACACGATGATCGACTGCCGGCTGATGCCTCCGATCCAGCTGTCGTCTACGATATCCATCCCGTCGGTGAACACATCTGTATAACCAAAATCCGATCCCAATCGGACCACGGGCGATTCAAAGATGAACTTTCGGGGCGGTCGTTCCTTATCCGGTGTCGCGCGAAAGACCGTGGACCCGAGATTGAAGCCGCAGAATGGATCAGCGGTGGTTTCGTCGATCTCTCCCTTTGTCATGGCATAGCCGCGAACATAAATGATGGGATGCAACGCCGCGTCCTCCGTAGGCATAATCACCTCCTCGGTACGTGATGAATGCAATCGACTTCTGACAGACCACAAGATTGTGAAATGATGTCAGAAATCCTTTAGGCACCAGACCACCCTGTTTCTGTCATCGACCCGGCCTATGCGGGACCAGGAGATCGCGCCGAGGCATATGGGGCAAGACGGAGCACTGGTGGATAGATGTAAACATAGCTTGAAAACCCTTCGTGCCACTCACTTACGGGGCGCCCGGACGACGTCCCGTAGGCGAGCCGCCGAGGCTTCGGCTGCCTTGACCACCTCCATCCTCGACAAGCCGATGAACTGTCCGTTGGCCTTGAGGGCTCGGCCATCGACAAAGACGAATGTAACGTTGGACGGTTGCGTGTTAAAAACGAGCTGGCTGACCCAGTCAAACCTCGGGGCGAAGTTCACGCCACTCGGGTCGATAATCATGAGATCCGCTTTCTTGCCGGGCGTGAGCGAGCCGATGCGGTCGCCGAGGTCCAGGGCCTCTGCGCCGCCAAGAGTGGCCATGCGCAGCACATCCGCCACCGTCGGATAGATGTCTGCCCGTCGCGTCTTCGCCCGCTGGAGCCCCACGGCGGCCCGCATGTCGTTGAACATGTCACTGGTATCGTTGGTGGATCCGTCTAGGCCCAGACCGACCTTTAACCCAGCCGCATGCAGATCGGGTAGACGGATAATCCCCGAGGCCAGTCTCATGTTGCTCAATGGATTGTGTGCGACCCGGACGTCGTGGTTGGCGAGCAAGATGATCTCTTCATCGGTCAGATGAATCGCATGGTTCACCAGCAGGTTCCCGCGTAGATCCAACGCCCCTGATTGTTCCAATGACTGAATCGGCTCGCTGTCGCGTTGTTTGATATGCTCGAGCAGGTGAACATTGAGTTTTACGTCCCACTCACGAGCGAGCTGGGCTGCCTCCATCAGAGAGGTCAGGTTCTGCATTCCGGGGGTCCCGGCAAGTTGGAGTGTCGCCAAAGGATTTGGTCGGATGAGGTCCTCATACAGACGCTTCAGCAGAGGTCGTTCGTCCTTTCTCGGTGTCGGGGCATATACGAACCGCAAGCCCGATTCCTGCAGTGCGCGCACGTACTCATGCGCGACATCGAACTTCAATCCGCCGGCCCAGTCGACGACCGTCGTGACGCCGGTCCCGATCAGGTCCAGCGTGCTCAGGCGGACAGCAGCGTAGACATCTTCCGATGTGAGTGCTCGATAGGCCGGCCAGGTGCAGTCCTTGAGCCAACCCAGGAGATCTTGATCTGAACAACCACCTCGGATGACGGACTGGACGAGGTGGTTATGGAGGTCCACGAACCCTGGCAGCACAATTGCCCCGGTCGCGTCTATCACTGTCGCATCGGCGGCGGAAAGTCCCTTCCCCACCGCGACGATTGAATCTCCAGCGAAGAGCAGGTCCGCGTTCGCGAGTGTCCCCAATGGGCCTTCACCGACCGTAGGATCCATCGTGATGAGGAGCCCGGCATTCTGGATGAGGGTGCGAGGCACAGTTGAAGCAGGCGACTCGTCGCTACGAGCCATGCTGGGCGCGGTTCCCTGCCACAGCGCCACGAGGAGGAAGAGCACGAGAAGCACAGTGAGACCTCGCAACAGGTCGAACTACGTAGCCTGGGAGTATGGCACAAGCGTTCCAGAAGGTGGAAGGCAGAATTCTTGATTGTCTATAAAAGTACGTGGCTGGTCTGTGCGGACAGCGCAAAGAAAAGAGGGGCTGGACTTGCACCAAACAGATCGAATACATCGTGAATCCTAAGCAGGAAGAGAATGCACAATTCAAGGTCCGACCCGAAGATTCACTCGTGTCCTTCACACCAAGCGATGCCGACTGGAAGCCTTTGGTCGCCAGAAGGCGGCTGAATCGAAGCAGCGGAAGACGGACGCGCGCATGCCCGAGGAGTTCATCCAGAAAGTGATGGACATGCCCAACATGGAAATGGAAGTGCAGCTGTGCGACGATGACGAGTATTTCGCCGAGGGCGCATTGATCGAATTGCAGCAAGGATCGAAGCGGATCAGGCCGATCGACATCGGCAAGGCCGAACGGGGGCCGAAGAACGAAAGCAGTGGCCCTGCCTTCAGGTCACGGTTCACTGCGCTCTTTGCCTATGAACAGTTCGACCCCGCTGCATCGTGGGTGTTCGTCGTCAATCTGCAAGACGGCAAGGAGATCAGAATGCCCGCCGATTTCTCCAAAGTGAAGTAAGCGGCACTTCCGTTCAGACTTCTCAGCAGTAGTTCGTTTACCCTGCAGCAGCGATGGCTTGTTCTGCCTCCTGTGGCCACTCAACCTGAACAAAACCGGCGTATCAGGCGATGGCGTCGCGCATGCCCTCAACGGAATTAAGCTCGATGCCTATCGTCGCCATGGATACTCTTTGCTGAAATGGTGGATCATCTTGGCATATATGATGCGACGGCCAGCCGTCGACAGGCAGAGTTGGTCATGGATGATACAAGATCTGCCCCTGTTCATGTTATTTATTTTATTGTTCGCTACAGACCTCCCGATTGATTGCTACTCAGATCTTTATCCCCCACCTTAAATACATCTGACAATACACATGTCAAAACCAAGGTCTTGATAGCTGTACGATCTCGTCTCACCTCTTTTGGAGCCGCGTGGCCTTAGCTTTTCCGGACAGGCTAGTCCCTTCCCTCACAAGTGCAGCAGCAGTTTGTTGATCAACAATTAGATCACTCCACACCCGCAGATCTACATTTTGAAGTAATGGGCGCAAGGCCTTATCCTTCAATTGTTGGCAGCCACCACATGGGCGGGCGATGAGGATCACACGCTTCTCCTTCTGTCTGCTCATTTCCACAAAGTCTTCAAGTTCAAAAAGCGTCACTGCACGTGGAGAATTCGCCGCTTCATGCACAGGCCCGACTACCGTATATGGACGGTACATCACGTTGCCAACCCATTGGGTCGGCTTCTCCTTATCCGAGATATATCCTGCTTGAGTAAGAAGCATTCCGAGGAGATCGTGCTCATCTGTGACGTCCCCCATGGACGTGATCACAACGTTAACACTTGACTTAGCCGCAAACGCCTCTGCAACTCCAGGCCGCTTCTTTAGGTTGTCGAATGCATGGGTTGGTACGATTGGTTCGGCAAAAAGTCCAACAGAACTTACTACGTGTGAACTCGGAAACAGGTTAAAGAAAGATGTGCAGGAATATTCCGGCTTGCTGGCAATACACGCTGAGCTGATCCCAACAAGATTGAGCCTTGGAGCGTCTGGATCTGACCGCATCATAGCGCCAAGCCGCTCGGCAACTTTCAAGGTAGCGGCTCCAGGACCAAGCCCCAAACCTATGTCTGCCCCCCTTTTTTGCTGAGAAATGTCCTTGATTTCTCGAAAGGCCCTATCCGCAACACGTGCAGCGAAAGCATCCGGCGATGTTACACGTCCGGTGTCTACCACAGTCACACTACCAGGTCGTAGGGTAAACTTAGCCTCTAGAGATTTCTCCAGAATATGATCTGATGGTGGAAGGTAAATCACTTCGCCATTGTCGAACAGAGCCTTCAGAAGTGGATACACCCGCTCTCGTGAAATATTGAGTCGCTTCCCGATTTCCTTAGGAGTGCACTTTTGTTCGAAGAACAGATCGGCCACTTCATACCTCAAGCTGTAGTGCTTGACTGAGTTCCTGTCTTCATGTGTCTTCATGACAGTCCCCTTCACGGCGCAGTAACTCTAGGGACTTACGCTAGCTGTGTCAAACCCTCTACTGTACCGCTCAACTGTGGAAAAGAACTGTAGCAAAACTGAGAGGCAGCTTCTTGCCAGAACGCGCTACTCCAGACAAAAATGCGGCAGGCATATTGATCAGGTCATCAACTGGGAGGGTGTCGCCATGGAAGGACTTAAGTTCAAGGCATACTACCTTGCAGCATTGTTACTGGTAATTGGAGGATGTAGCGATGGTGATAACGGTGCGCCTTCATCTTCCCCCGCCCCTACCCCTTTAGTAAAGATTTCCGGGGTGAATTTCAGCCCATTTGTGGATGGCCAAGACCCCAATCGAGGTTCCCAGGTCACTGAAGAACAATTGACTCAACGGATGCGTTTGATCGTATCCTACACGAACTGGATTCGTACCTTTGGCAGTACTAACGGCCTTGAAAAAAGTGGCGCGGTGGCACGTGTGTTGGGTCTCAGGACAGCACTTGGGGCATGGCTGAGTAAAGATCTGGCTGCGAACGAACGGGAACTCGGTAGCTTGATTGCATCCGCAAAAGCAGGTGATGCAGACCTCCTGATCGTTGGCAGCGAGGTCTTGCTCAGGAAGGATTTACCTGAAAACACCCTGCTCGACTATATTGCGCGAGTGAAGCAGGCGGTACCGGGAATCCGCGTAACCTATGCAGATGTCTACTCTGAATTGTTAGCACATCCCAATGTCATTCAAGCCGTTGATGTCGTATTGGCCAACTTCTATCCGTACTGGTCCGGCATCAAGGTGGACTCGGCAGTGGCCGCGATTCATCATCACTACATGAGGGTGGTTGCTGCAGCGAACGGCAAGGAGGTTTTCGTCAGCGAAACAGGCTGGCCAAGTGAAGGGAATACGATCGGGAATGCTGTGCCATCACCCATCAATGCGGCGTTCTTCTTTTTGAATTTTTCCTCTTGGGCCACGCAGGAGAACGTGACCTACTTCTATTTCGAAGCGTTCGATGAGAAGTGGAAATCTGCCTACGAAGGCCCTCAGGGTGCTCATTGGGGAATCTGGGATAAAGAGGGTGTACTCAAAACAGGAATGGAGGATGTCTTCAACGGAAAGTCAATGCCGAACAACTGGACCGGCGGTGGAATTCCAGGCGGACCCGGGTCTCCCACAATCGAATTTCTTCAAGTTCCCCAATATGGGACCTTTGCCAATTTGACAGGACAGGTGCTTCATGTTGATCCATCAGCTTATAAGGTTGCCGTTTATATTTACGTGTCGGGATGGTGGACGAAGCCCACATTTTCAGAGCCGCTGACAACGATTCAGTTTGACGGAAGCTGGATGACGGATATCACCACAGGAGGGATCGACCAATTTGCGACAAGGATCGCGGCCTTCGTAGTGCCCAGTAACTATGTTCCGCTCTTGGTGGGAGGTGAGGCAACGCTTCCTGCAAGCCTGCCTCGAGACGCTGTGGTGTGGCGTGAAATTGCGCGAAATCCATGATGCAACCCCTGGTATGTTGGCTGGCAAAGACAAGTCCAGATCGTGCTCGGACCTATGGAAAGAGGTTGCATCCTACGCCCAACACCATAGCGATAGTGTGAGTATCATGACGAATACAGCTTGGATAATTAGTGTGACTGTGAGGGGGCAAGGACGTGACTTTCTATCTCGATCTGCAAAACTCAAGACTTAATATGTCACACAGTGTCGGTTTGACTCAGAAATCTGTTACCGCAAAATCGATCAAGCCGACTCTTGACCTTTTTACAGCGGCTCACTGTACTCGGGCCTAGACTATGGGCAATGTCACGTTTGCGGCTCCACAGTGAGAAACGGACAATGCAGAAATTGAGACAGCCGGAATCAATCAACAGCATACTAAGTTCTCCAATCAACTTGTAGCCGCACGGAGAATGAGGTGGACGACAATGAAAACCATAATTTATATCACTATAATATTAGCCTTTACTGCATTTGTAGTCGATTATATTTTAGACCGTGTTTTAGTTACATCGCATCCGAACAGTGCGTTACAAGCGAATCCTTCTGCAGGTATCGCTTCTCCTGAACGAAATTCGATGGACATCGATAATGATAGCATCGCTCCGGAAGCTCTCTATCACAAAGCCTCGTCTCATTTCAGTGCTGGCCAAGTGCGAGAAGGGCTTGAACTGTTGAGTAAAGCTGCCGGACTAGGATACCCCAAGGCTATGTCCGATTTGGGCGCTTTATACAGCAAAGGCATTGGGGTTCCCGAAGATTGGGAAGAGGCTATAAAGTGGTGGACTAGAGCAGCTCAGATTGGTGATCTTGGAGCTATATACAATGTTGGAGCCTATTACTATAGGCGCGGTGATTTTAGCATGGCATTTTCATGGTTCAGCGAAGCTGCTAATAGAGGATTGCCTGAAGGAATGATGAGCGTGGGATATATGTATGTGAGAGGTGAGAGCGTGTCTCAGAACAGGGCAGAAGGATTGCGATGGCTTCGCGCCGCTGCCAAGGCCGGACTGCCTGCGGCGAAGAACATTTTGAATGCCTACGAAGGCGATGGTCAAAGGCTCGAAGAGTCTGATATGGCTTACGTGATCGACGTTGACACCTGGAGCAAGGTTTTGACCTACGCTCTTGACGGTGACACAAGTGCAGTATTTGACCTGTTCGCTAGTGTCGCAGTTGATAAGGCATGCCTTGATGTGACAACTACTATGAATAGTCCTTCGCTGGCGGCACAGCAAACGGGCTCTTTACTCCATTGCTCAGCCGGAGCTGTCATCGAGAAAGCAATGGAAGCAGACATTGATCGAATACGAGCGGCGATTGCAGGACTTCTTCTGCAGAGATACGGTCTCGAGTTATGGAAGCCAACACTTGGCACCAATGAGGCCGTGAAGAAGACTACGATTCTCTCGTCAAACTACGATAGGATGGCAACGATTAATGCGGCTCTGTCTGGCGACAGCACGAAGACCATCTTCGTTGTTTCATACGAGAACCTCCTCAAGGCTGCTCAAGCTAACAATGCACCCACACCAGACTATGTGACAAAGCGTTTCGCTCAGAAGTGATGTGCCAGGAAAGAGGACGATCTCTGGTATCGAACTCAAGCTATAAGATGGGGTCAGCAACTGTCTCCGCTGACAGTCAAGTGCTAAATCGGGAGTTTTCAGATTCCCCGGTGAAAATTCTTCGCACACAATTGGCGCAGGAGCCTCGATCGCCGTCGAGTCCAGGCTCTCCTATGCCTTGGCACAGACCGGTTCCCTCCCGTGACGCCATGGTGTCACACTCTCACCTACAGCGCAAGGCGGCAACCAGCACCACTGTCGGGGGATTAACGCTACATGCCGGCGCACTCATCATGATGAGTACATACAATCTGCATAGACACCCAGCCTTTTGGCCGGACCCCGAACAATTTCTGCCGGAGCGATGGCTGGACGGCGAGCGACCGGCTGCTCGTTATGCCTATCTCCCCTTTGGCGCAGGACCGCGCGCCTGCGTGGGACTTCATTTCGCATCGGTTGAAGGGCCGCTCCTGCTGGCCTTGATCGGTCGCCGCTATAATCTGCAACTGGATCAAAAGACTGTCGAGCCTGAATTCTTCGTGACCTTGCGACCGAAAGGTGGCATCCGCATGGTGCTCCAACCGCGGCAGGCGCCGGTTGTATCGGTCGCCTAGCGGGCTGCGGAAGAACTCTCCGTTCATCCTTCGGGGGCCTCACGACGAACGGAGCGAGTTCGAGTGGAAGAATAGGGTCACCTATGAAAAAGTGTCTGAAGTGGCCGTACCTGGCCGTTTTCGCGATCCGATCCGTCCACGAGTCTCACGGGTGTGTATGCCCGTGGACTAAGCGGTGATTCCCGCCGTCCTCGCCATTGGACGAAACACGTTTTGGTTCTTCAACATCGCAGAGATGGTCTCGAGCATCGCCCGCGCGACCGCTACGTCTCGATTTTCCAGAAATCCTTTACCATGTCACCAGCTTCGGGAATGCCTCACCGGACCTCGTCGTTGACGATGGGGAGCGAACGACATTGTTGGCCCCATTTGCCCACGTGATCGATCGGTTTGACTGACAGCGCCTCTATTCCCTTCATCCCCATGCCTTCTTGCCCCGAGTGAGCAAGGCTTTGAACAGCGGTTTCATGTCCTTGCGGATGTGGTGGCAGCGTTGGCTCTGACGTTCGACCATGCGTCCTGCGACGAATGGCGCTCGAACGCTGGTCGAGAACTTGACGAACTGCTGGATGTGACGTTTCCCTTGCACTGCATCTTGATGTAGACCCAACAGATCCTGAATCCCCGAGCCACCTTCATGAACCGGGTCGCGGGTTTACCAACCATGCTTTAGGCGAGCTCTACCGCATAGCGGGCGCATATCATTACCTTGGCATCGCTGGGCAGGAGCTGTACAATAGCCGCATGTCTCGCGACAATCTACTTTCACGTATCACGGTCGATCCAGAGCTCTGTCATGGGAAGCCCTGCATTCGTGGCTTGCGGTATCCCGTGGAAAGCATTCTTGAATATCTGGCTGGGGGAGATTCCGTGGAGCAGGTGTTGGCTGAGTTTCCTGATTTGGAGCGAGATGATATTTTGGCCTGCCTAGAGTTTTCCCGAAAGATGCTGGCGGCCAAAAGTGTTCACCTGGCCTTGAAGTGAAATTTCTCCTTGATGCGCACCTCCCACGCCGTCTCTGCATTCTTCTCTCAGAACGTGGACATGATGCGATTCACACGTTGAATCTCTCGGCTGGCAATCACACGAAAGATTCGGTTATCAGCGAGATATCCGTGAGAGAGCAGCGGGTCGTGGTCTCCAAAGGCTCGGATTTCGTATTTTCCCATGTGTTACACGGACGTCCCTGGAAATTGCTATTGATCAAGACAGGCAACATATCCGCTCAGGACTTGAGTGCGTTGCTCGGTCGTCACTGGCCAGTAGTCGAGCAGGTTCTTCAAACCCACACGTTGGTCGAAGTTGATCGATCGTCGGTAATTCCCGTGATCTAGTATGATCCTTGCCTTTTCCAGTCAACGCCGACGGGGACAATGGGGGTGTTCTTCGCTGATGAAGTGACTGCTCTGCGGACAACTATCTTCCCCTTCATCCCCAGGCCTTCTTCCCCCGTTTCAGTAACGTTTTGAACAGCGGCTTCATGTCCTTGCGGATGGTGTCTCGCCGGTGGCGCTGCCGCTCGGCCATGCGTCCTGCGAGAAATCCGGCGCGGACACTCGTCGAATACCTCAGAAACTGTCGGACGTAACGTTCCGCTTGGATCGCATCCTGATGGATGCCCAGGAGATCCTGGAGCGCACGCGCGGACTTGATAAACCGGCTGGCTGGTTTGTCCGCCGAGCTGCGTGCGAGGTCCGTCGCATAGCGGGCGCGTTTGGTCTTAATGCGGATCTTATGAAGTCGGGTGTCTGACGGCAAGGGACCTAGTCGGCAGATCGCCTTGCGCAGTTTTTTGAACGTTCGCTTGGCGAGCTGACGGACCGTCAGGGGAGATTCCACCACCGAGGGGGCCTGCGCCGCTTGTTGCAGCCGCCGGATGAGTTCGAAGTATCGAGCGCTCGTGAGTTCGCTGAGCACCATCTGCTGAACGGCTACTCGTCGTGTGTGAAGATGAGAAATAAATTGGTCCAACAGTTTGCGATCTCCAGCCGCCAATCCAGCAGATTCTTCCGTGAAATAGGCGATCTGGACGTCAAGATCGCGGGCCTGTCCCAACAGCTCGCTCAGCCACTTGAGCTCCTGTTGCAACGACGTCACCCACTCGGGGAGAAGAATCGGTCGAGCTGTGCAGAGGACCACGCGCAGGCGTCTCGTCGCGACACGCAGTTGATGCAGGCTCTCAGGCTCAGTTCCAAGCCTCGTGCCGGGATCATGGGCGAGGAGCCATACGACGTGCTGAGCGAGCGCCCACTTTATGTACTCAACCACCGGCGCGTCCGGTTGAGGCTGCGCAGGTGGCATGGGAGCTGCGAGGGAGAGGGCACGAAAGAACTTTGGCTGTCCATCATGATCAGAAGCACCGGCTTCCCGCATTTGCTGTTCGAGGGAACGAAGCGAGGCCTCGTCGCCCCGCCGTTGTTCGATTTCAAGTTCGTGAAAGCGCTGGGTGGTGCGGTCGTTCTTGTCGACTGACACTCGGTCGAGGCTGATCTCCGCGACGGGTATTCGGCCATGACGCACCAGGAAGCCTCTTCTCCAGGCGCGCAGCGTCGCGACCGGCAGCAGTTTCCGATGTCCAAGGTGGAGAATCAGCAAGCCGCGTAGCGAGGGCGGTGGAACGGCCTCGCCGTCGATCACCTCTATCTCCTGCCGATCATCGCCCAACGGAATTTTCAGCTGCCATGACTTCTTCCCCTTTTCGATTCTATGGCGAAGGGTAATCTTTGCATGGGCCAAGTCGTAGGCGGCGGTGTCGTAATAGGTGGAGATCAACTGCCGCCGAGGGAGCGGCGTGCCGGGAAGCCGAGGCATGCGAAAGCCGGGAGCAACGGCCAGCTTGAGTTCATGCTCGGTCTGCGACGACATCGAACCTGAGCGGTAAAGAGGCGCGAGATGGGTGTCCGACCGAGTCATCGTGGAATTCTCATGGCAGAGCCGACCCACCCTATAAGTGTCAACGCAGGGGAGAGAGAAATGCAAGTCAGGGGGTGGTCAGGGAATAGGAGGGCAGTTCGCCCGTGCAACCGGCGACATGGAGGCGAAGGGCTGCCTAGCTTCGTAGGCGCGGCTCAGGCAAGGTAAGGCTGTTAGAAGGCGTCGAGGGACACCGGTCGGAGAAAATCCCGAACCGACAGCAGGCCGATGAGTGTCCCTCCTTTAGTCACGCCGAGGTGGAGAGTGCGATGCTTATCCATAAGGTCGGCGGCTTCCGTCAGCGGCCGCCGCTCTTCGATGCCGGGCACAGGACTGCTCATGATATCCTCCACCGGCACGAAGTAGGGCGCTTTCTCGACTCCCACGAATTTTCTGACGACATCCGATTCCGTTACGATGCCGATGATCTGCGTTTGGCGCCTTACCAACAGACTTTCGACGTTGCAGGCTTTCATGAGTTTCGCCGCTTCGACGACCGACGTGCCTGCATCCACTGTCACCGGTTCCTTGTGCATCAAGTTGCCGACTGTGATCATACTGATCCTCCTGTTTGTTATTTGTGATTTGACATCAAGCCTATCGAGGATATGTTGCGTCGGGGTTAGGAGGATGTTACAAACCGGTAAAATCTGAAGGGAGGAGAACTATCCTTACACGGCTTTAGCAGGTTGCGGAAAACTCCTCCGTTCAACCTTCGAGAGCCTCAGGATGAACGGTGTAGTCATTGAATTTACTGAAGTTGTCCGTTCGTGCTGAGCCCGTCGAAGCACGCAAATCGCGTTTTTCCACAGTCTATTAGGGAGCAAACATGGTTGCGGTCACTCGAATTCTTCCCATCCACTCAAGCGACTGCCCAGGACCAGCGTGCGCTTTGTGGTGGAAACGAGTATGAGCCCGTTGTCATTCTCCACGCCGACGATGCGCTCATGCACGTCCAACGGCTTCGACGCAAAGCCGCCGAGAAGCGGCGTGAATCCGATCATTCGCTCATTGGTGATGAAGACCGCTCCATAGTCGTTGCTGTGGAAGCGATTCACTTTTTCCCGCACGCCTAACGTTTCTTCGAGCCAGAGACCGTTGACGCCGCGAAAACCGTACACATGCCGATCCGTCCTGATGAGGCTGAAGCTTGGGAGGATCTTCCGTTCGAGGACTGTTTCGTTCACGTCCAGTTCAATTTTGGTCCATGTGAGGGCGCGGCTTGAAAACCCTAGGAGTCGACGAGATGTCACCACCATGCCGTTGATACCATTCGTGCCCGAACTGCTCACGCTTTCCTGAGCACCCAACGCGATTTCCCTCCGCCCGCTCAGTTGGCTGGTCGCCACGGCCAGACCAGATTCGAACCATAACGAGACCTCTGATTGAGAGTCTGCTGCAGTGACGGCGGGTGAAAACGTCAAAGTCAGAGAAAGGCCGGCTATGCAGAAGAATCGGACCAAAGGGGAAAGGGCATCAGCCGTCTTCATATTCCAAGGAAATCGATGTGTATCGGTTCCCCAATCGTCTACAAGCTGTCGCGTGATGACAGGACATGAGACGCTCAGTGGCCGACCCCTATCGGCAGAAATGGAAGGGCGATGGAAAGCGTGATCAAAATGATGATAATCCACTCAAGCACTTCCATCCGTCTGGTGCCGGCACGATCCGTCATCTTGCCGTAAATGCTTTCCAAAGTCTGAAGTTTGCGCAGAATGCTCGCGTCCCAGGCCTCCAAGTGAAAGCGCTGCGAGACCAATCGATAGACCCGCGCAAGATACTGGTCGCCCAGCAGCTTCAAGGTGTTGGTGACGCGTTCAAAAATCAACGCACTGTCTACCTGAAGCTGCGCAATGTGCGTCATGTCCTTTTCATGGAAGCCGGGCAATGATAAGAGACGGGGCTTCCGTGACAACGCCTCGTAGCCTTCGTCCAGTGCACGATCGAGCTGTTCATCGAGGATCCGCATCTCCAGCAACTCGACGTTGGCGAATTCCAGCACCGCCCGGACGTCGTCCATCTCCTTGCCGAACAAGACGGCTGAATGCCAGTCGATGATCGCGGCATCCTCTTGACCGAACGAGATGCGGCAAGCAACGGCGTCCGTCACTTCTTGTTCAGAAAACGGGGCTCGCTCTGCGCGCAGAATATGAGCCAGGTCGGTTTCATTGCTCGTCCATAACGGCGGCCTCGCCGGCATATGAGACTCAATCGAGAAAATAATGTAATCTTCCACCTCCTGCGCAATGGACGGCCGCTCGACTGCTGGGCCCAACACTTGGAGCAGCTGTTCCACGCGGGTGCGTGAATCGGCCAAAAGTTGTTCATGCTCGTAGAGCGACTCGCTCAGATCCAGTAACCGATCGAACGATCCGTCGATCGGGAAGCGATAGGTGATGGTCACAGCCCCGAAGTCGTACACCATCGCTTCGACCGTCGAACTGGTCTGATACTGACCGATGTCGAACACGCTTCCTTCCTGAACGAGTCGCAGGGGAGCCGGTCGATACTCGAAGTACTGAGGGGCCCTGGTTTTATGGCGCAGGCGCCCTCGCTCCGTCCCGGCGATGATCCGCGGCTCCGCATCAGTCAGGTTGATGGAGAGACCGACATCGTATGCGAAAAGGGCGAAACAAGTTCCTTTGGTGATGATGGCATGTTCCGGCATGGCGATTCCGCGCAGACCATCATTTTACCAGTTTCACCGCAGGAGAGATTGTCCGGAAAACGTCTTAAGTCTGTTGCGTACTATGGCAGGCCGTGTGATGGCCTGACATAGAGGCTCGCTGGGAGACGCAACGCTGCTTGTGCCGTCCAGCATGTCGCTACCGAAGTCGTGAATCACTGCCTGATCCCTGAAAGGGCGTAGAATTCAAGTTCGCCTAAGAGGGACTGCGGTATTATCACGGGATACTGTTGTGCATGACATGCTCGGACCGACATGAGGGCCATCGGTGCCAAGGGCAATCCTTCCGACATGGTTGATCATCTTGGCATGCCTGATGCGATGGACAGGTACCGGCTGAAACGGGCACGGTAGGTTATGCAGGATACAATTCCTGACTCGGTGGTCTATTTTCGGTCGTCTATATTACGGCGCTGTCCAGCTGTCATCCTAATAACCCTGTTCCTCATGTGGGGGATCGCGTTTGTTGAGGCGCGGGCCGATACACCGGAGAGCGAAGGGGACGAAACGCTGGATCACGTCGCCCTCCGGCACAAGGGCACGCCGAGAGCTGTCGCGAAGCGCCTGCTCTCGGAGGACTTGGGATTGCGGTTGTACGGCTATCTCGAGGGCTCTTATACGCAGAACTTCAGTAATCCTTCCAATAACATCAATCAGCTTCGTATCTTCGACGTGAATTCGAACCAGTTTCGGCCGAATCTCGCGCAATTCGTGTTGGAGAGAGAAGCCAAAGCCGACGGAAATTGGAAAGATCGCGCCGGGTTTCGCGTGAAGTTCAATGTCGGCCGCGATTCTGATTTCATCGGTGGCGTCGGGCTTAGCACCTGGGCCGATTTCCAGGAATTCTATGTGCAGTATGTGGCGCCGGTTGGGAAGGGACTCACGATACAACTCGGTCAGTTCAATACCTTGATCGGCTACGAAGTCGTGGAAAGCCCGCATAATCCCAATTATTCGAGATCGTGGCTCTTCGGCCTCGGGCAGCCGTTTACGACTCGAGGAGGGCGGCTGTCATATGACATCACGGAACGGATCTCTCTGTCGGTCGGGGTGATCGGCTACATCAACTCGGCGCGAGGAAACAGTCAACATGACTCATTGATGGAATCAGCTCTGACCATCAGTCCGTTTGATCGGGTCAAACTGACAATGTACGGCTTGGCCGGGCCGCGGCCTGGAATGAGCGGGACGCCCGGTGGGGATCTCCTGTTGGTCGGGGGATTTGCCAGCTTCCAGGCGACAGACCAGACTTCGTTCGTCCTTGAGTCTTACTATGCGAATCAGGCGAACAGCAGCAGGATCAGCGAGGCAGGCAATGCGCGGTGGAACGGAGTGGCGGGCTATGTGATCCATGATTTTACCAAGCAATGGGGAGTACGGCTTCGCGGGGAACTGTTTGAGGATGCCGGCGGATTTGTAACCTGCGAAGGAACGACGGCTTACCAGCCGAGAGCCAACGTCTGCTTCGGGGCCACCTCGACGTCACAAGCGCCGCCCGTCGCTCAAACCCTCTGGGAAGTCACCTCGACATTACAATACAAGCCGTTCAAATCCCTCATCACCCGGCTGGAATATCGGTACGACAAGTCCAATCAGAACGTGTTTCAAATCGGTTCACGCGCGACCAGCTATCAATCGACGCTGTCATTGGAGGTTATCTATCTGTTCTGAGCAGACCGATATCGCTCAAGATTCTCCTCCGGCGTGATGGCGTCAGCCGGTGCGGCGGGAATTAAAGATGGAAAGCCGTAGAAACCAGGTAGCCAACACAAACGGCATGGTGAGCCCTTGGACCGGAGCGTAAACCTCGGCCTCTTCGCTTGCTGCTGCCTTGCTGGACAGCCTTTTTGAGCATCCCGAAGGGATTCCGGCGTTAGCACCGTGCGGACAATTCCAGCTATATTGTTGGCATCTGTCGAGCTTTTCCGCAGCCTGAAATTTGAGAAATCTGGAATGAGCGCCTTTTGAAACAATTGAGTCAAACAGCCGGCTCATTTAAGCGGATGGTATAGAGGTAGTGGTACAGCCCGTTGCGGGCCATCAACTGGGTGTGGGTGCCTTCTTCCACCAACTTCCCCTTGTCCAAGACCAGAATTCGGTCCGCGGATTGGATGGTCGACAGCCGGTGGGCGACGACGAAGGTCGTGCGACCCTCCATGAGTCGTTGAAGGGCTTCCTGCACCAGCCGTTCTGATTCGGTATCCAACGAGGAGGTGGCTTCGTCCAGTAACAAAATGCGAGGATTCTTCAAAATCGCCCGAGCGATCGCAATTCGCTGGCGTTGTCCGCCTGAGAGGTTGACCCCCTTCTCGCCCACCAAGGTTTGATACCCGTCCGGCAAGCTGGTGATGAAGTCATGCGCATGCGCAGCCTGGCTCGCCTCCAATACTGCGGTTTCATTCGCTGCCATATCGCCGTAGCGAATGTTGTCGAGGATGGTGCCCCCAAAGAGGATCGTTTCTTGTGGGACAAGCGCAATCTGTCGGTACCAACTCTCAACGGTCACCTGGCGCAAGTCTTTGCCGTCGATCGTGATGCGACCTTCCGTCGGATCGTAGAAGCGGTGAAGCAGGTTGACCACGGTAGTCTTTCCGGCACCGGTCGGCCCTACCAACGCGACCAGTTCACCCGGCTTGGCTTCGAACGACAGGTTGGACAGCACCGGATGGCGAGCATCATAGCTGAAGTTGACGCTTTCCACCCGCATCTGACCATCGACGGTCACCAGCGTCTGGGCGTCGGGCCGATCGCAAATGTCCGGCTGAGCATCCAGAATTTCGAAGACCCGTTGCGTCGCTCCTTGGGCTTCCTTGACCTGCGCAAACACGCGGGCTGCCGAGCTGAAGGGACCGATCAAGATGCCGGCGAACAAGACGAAGGCGAACAGATCGCCGGGCGTGACGACCCCCTCGATGACTTGTCTGCCTCCATACCACAGCACCGCCGTTGCCGATGAGAACGTCAGGAGGCTGATGACCGGAATGAAGACGGCCATGATGGCGGCTCGGCGGAGTGTGAGGTGGAGCGTGTGATCGACCTGATCCGCGAAACGAGCCTTTTCCCGTTGCGTCTGGACGAATGATTTGACGATGCGAATGCCGGAAATCACTTCTTCGACGAGAGTGCTGAGCGCGGCTGTCTGGTCTTGAATCGAGGTGGAAAGGGATTTCAACCTGCGACCGAATATCTTGGCGACCAGGACCAGTAATGGGAGCAGGATGAGGATCAGGAGGCAGAGGCGCCAATTCATCATGAGCAGGAACGTGATGCCGCCGACGAACGTCACGAGTTGTTTCACCCCGTCGATGGGGGCTTCTGTCACGATGGATTGGATCACCGTCACATCGGTCATCAATCGGGAGAGCAGCTCTCCCGTACGGCGCCGAGCAAAAAAGCTGACCGTCAGCGTCTGCAGGTGGCTGAAGAGGTGCTTGCGAAAGTCGGCGACGACTTCCTGAGAGACCCATGCGGTCAGATAGCTATGACCCATCGAGCAGAACCCCTGTAGGATCACCAGGACCAGGAACAGGCCGATCGATTGCGTCATCTTATCGGCATCGTGCTGAACCGTGATGATATCCCAAAGGGTGCCGGCCAACCGAACCAACGCGAGATTGATGAGTGCAACCCCGCTCACCAGGAGCCCGGCCAGCATCATACGCGCCACATAAGGACGCACGAACGGGAAAAATCTTTTGAAGATCGACATCGTGGTCAGGGGGTGTGATCGGACAGGCGATCGTGTTCCGTTTTACGGCTACGGTCAAACAATAGGCTGACGGGGGTGAGATGGAGCGACTAGAGTTGAGCGATCGACTCGATCAGATTCTTATTGACCGCCACGAAATCCGACCGGTCTTTATCGTTGATCACGACGTCTGTCAGACTGATGAAGAGACGTGCTTCTTCGTTGATCGCATCGGAGACGCGATTCCGCATCGGAGGCACCAGGAAGTCTCCCACATAGGTACAATTGACCGTCCGTACGCGGATGCGGACTTTCCTCCCCTCGGCCACGGTTCCCTCCTCCCGCCACGCCGGCTGAGCTTAGCTTTTGCGGCGAAGAAATTTCTGACGCTGGCGCAACTTCTTGTACTTGTGCTTCCGCATCTTCTTTCGTCGCTTTTTCAGGACGCTTGACATGTGCTGTATCTCCTTAAGGAGGGGCGAGTCTAAGTGCTTTCCGCCAAAAATGCAAGCTCATGGCGCTCTTTTGCCCTGTGCTATACTGCCTTCCCATGTTTGTCCGAAGATGTGACCCTTCACCGTCTACATTCATCTCGTGGCTCATACTACTCGCGCTTGTGTTCGGTGGATGTCCATCGAAGACCATCCAATACCCAGCAGAGCATGAGCGACTCCTCCGCATCGATCAAGCGGTGGAATCGTTACGGAGCGCCTATCAACAAAAGGATCGGGCCGGTTTTCAATCCATGCTGTTGCCGCTCGATCAACTGGACGAGCTGAAACGACAGGTCGACATGGATTTCGAAGCCTTTTCCGTTATCTCCGTCGAATTCAAGATTGAACGGGTGGTGATCGAGAAAGACGACATCGATGTCTTCATCCACTGGCAAGGGACGTGGAAAAGGGATGCCGGTGACATGGGTATCCGGCAACGAGGATACGCACGATTGCAATGGTCTGGTACACACTCGATTCGCTTGCGCAGCGCACAGGGAGATTTGCCCTTTGGGATGAAGACAAAACAGATGTTGTCGGAACCTCTCTCGCCGCTCACCCAACCACAATGACGATGCCGCGGAGTATGTTGGGAGCAGATTTTCTCGTCATCGGCAGCGGAGTCGCCGGGCTTCGCGCAGCCCTGGACCTCTGCCGAGTAGGCCGGGTGATCGTTCTTACCAAAGGGCATCCCTTACAGAGCAATTCCATCTTTGCGCAAGGCGGGGTTGCCGTGGCCTTGAGCGAAGAGGATGATGTCGCCATCCATTTGACGGATACCGTGAAGGCAGGACACGGCCTCTGTCGTCGTGAGGCCGTGCGGGTGTTGGTTGAGGAAGGACCGGATCGGATTCAAGAGCTCATTCGTTGGGGTGCGAAATTCGACAAAACGGGTGGGAAGTTTGCATTTGCTCGCGAAGCGGCCCACAGCCGCAGCAGAATCCTCCGTGCGAGAGGCGATGCGACAGGAAACGAGATGGTGCGGGTATTGATGGCGCAGGCCGCGCGACAAAAGCGGATCGTCCGGCTGGATTACCACTTCACCGTCGATCTTGTGGTTGAGGAAGGCCGCTGTTGCGGAGCGGTCGTGCTCGATGAACATTCAGAGGAACACCTCATCATTCCTGCAAAAGCCGTCGTCCTGTCGACCGGGGGCGCGGGACAGATTTTTGCGCGTACCACAAATCCGCCCAATGCGACCGGCGACGGTATGGCCATGGCGTTCCGGGCAGGCGCGGAGCTACAAGATATGGAATTCGTCCAGTTTCACCCGACGTCGCTGTACCTACCATCGAGTCCGCCTTTCTTGTTGTCGGAAGCCATGCGAGGAGAGGGAGGTCAGTTGCGCAACAATAGGGGAGAGCCGTTTATGCAGCGGTATCACCCGCTCGGCGTCTTGGCTCCGCGGGATATCGTCGCGCGGGCGATCTGGGCGGAAATGGCGGCGACACGGGCGCGACATGTCTATCTTGATGTGACTCACTTGGGGTCGAGTTTTGTCAAACGGCGATTTCCGACGATCTATGCGACCTGTCTACGCCACGATATCGATATCACGGAAGAATGGATCCCGGTCTCTCCGAGCGCCCATTACATGATGGGGGGAGTCGCGACTGATATCAATGGAGCCACGACATTGCCGGGTCTTTTTGCAGCGGGCGAGGTGGCTTGTAGCGGTGTGCACGGCGCTAACCGACTGGCCAGCAATTCATTGCTGGAGGGATTGGTTTTCGGAATGCGGGCCGGAGTTGCCGCAGTAGGCTGGGCCTTTCGTAGTTCGATGCCCGATTTGACTCACCATGTGGAGCGCTTGAAGCGCGTTCGTTTGGAACGATTGGAGGATGCCGAAAAGGTACGCAGCTCCCTTCGACGGACCATGTGGGGGCAAGTAGGGCTCGTCCGTTCTCGGGAATCGCTCGTTCGCGCCACGGCTCAGCTTGCGCGGTGGGAACGGATGGTGTCCAGGTCCTTTGCTGGGAGAGCCGACCTGGAGGTCAAGAACATGGTTCAGGTGGCCCATTGCGTGGCGGAAGCGGCACTCTGGAGAGAAAACAGCGTCGGCGCCCATTACCGATCCGATTTTCCAGAGTCCAAACGGCCGGGCTGGAAACAACATAGTCAATTGTGTTCGGAGATCCGAACTACTCGCCGGACCGATTTGAAGCCACAGGGGCGGGTCGTGGCATTGCGGACTCCGAGGACGGGATGACGTGTCCGGTCGCGGCAAGGTCACGGGCGAGGAAGAGCCGATAATACCGCAAGACCTTGCGGACGTATTGGCGGGTTTCGTCGATCGGCGGAAGAGTTCGGTAACGATCGATGGTATGCTCCCCAGCGTTATAGGCGGCGAGCGCCAGTGGAAGGTTGCCGCGAAATCGGTCGAGCAGCTGGCGTAGGTATTTTGTCCCTCCTCTGATATTGTCCTCGGGATCGTAGAGGTCTCGGACATCCAACCTCACGGCCGTTTGCGGCATCAATTGCATCAATCCGACGGCTCCAGCTCGTGATACCGCGCGAGGGTCGAAATCCGATTCGGCCTTGATGATGGCGCGGATAAGGGCAGGGTGCAGTTGATGCTGCCGTGAGAATCGACTAATCATCGGATTCAACTCTTCTTCCGAAAGAACGGGATGCAGGCGATTCGGGTGGGGGTCGATCCGGTGGTATCGAGCATCAGAGGGAACGTTGGTGAGCGATATCGTCCCTTTGGCATCGACATATTGATAAATCTCAGCCCGATTGTCACTTGGAACGGTTAGCAGGATACCACTCAACGCGACGAGGACGCCCATGCCAGGCCGGCTGATTGAAGCGCGAGGTCGGATATTCAGCTTTGGCATGTTCAAACGATAGCAGTCTGTCACTGTCTGTCAAGGAAAGGCAGATCCGGTGCCTTTGAGATCTGAAGAATTCTGAGAAAAAACGGGAAGATGAGGTTTAATCGGCGGGAAGGACCGTCCTAGAATCGGCCTCGCACCGCCACGAACTGTTCCCTTAGCCACTGGGTGACCGGACCAGGTTTCCCGTCGCCGACAGGCCTACGGTCGACGGAAGTCACAGGCATGATTTCCATGCTGGTGTTCGTCAGAAAGCATTCATCGGCCCGGTATAACTGGTCGACGGCATAGCGACCTTCTTCGACGTGGATGTTGAGTTCTTCGGCCATCCGAAGCACGACCATTCTGGTGATGCCGTCGAGTAAGCCGCATGCCAGAATAGGCGTTCGTAGCTTGCCGTCCATCACTAGAAACAGATTGCTGACGGTGCATTCGGTCAGATGCTGTTCCCGATTGAGCAGGATGCTGTCGAATGCGCCTGCTGCGATCGCTTCACGTTTGGCTTGGATATTGTTCAAGAAGCTGGTGGTCTTGATCTGTGGCGGCAAGGCACTCGGCAGATTTCGTTTCGTGGAAGCCACGATCACGTCGACGCCTCTTTCATAGAGATGGGACGCCGGAGGCACGAGTGGCTTGGCCATCACGACGACGGTCGGCGATGAACAGAGTGCCGGGTCTAGTCCGATGTCTCCGGCTCCTCTGGTGACCGTGATCCTTAGATAGGCGTCATGCCGATCGGTCCCGACCTCGTTACGGGCCATGGCTTCATGCAGAATGCCTGGCCAATCTTCCAATGGAATTGGGATCGTCAGACCGATCGTCTCAGCGGACCGGAGCAATCGTGACAGATGTTCATTCAGCATGAAGATGCGGGGGCCGTACGAACGAATCGTTTCATAGACCCCATCGCCGTAGAGAAATCCATGGTCGAAGACGGAGACCACGGCCTCCTCGTCTGTGACGAACTTGTTATTCAGGTATATCCACATCGGTTATAAGAAGGCGCTGAAGAAAGCCTGGGCCTTATGGATCGTTTCCTCATATTCGCGCGTCGGTTCCGAATCGGCCACAATCCCTGCTCCGACTTGGAGATAGCCCACCGCATGTCTCATAACCAACGTGCGTATCAGGATATTGAAGTCGAGATCTCCGCTCCAGCTGAGATAACCCATCGAGCCGGTGTACGGGCCGCGCCGCACGGGCTCCAACTCCTCGATGATCTCCATGCAGCGGATCTTTGGGACACCGGTGATTGTTCCACCAGGGAACATGGCTTTCAGCAGGTCGAAACCCGTCGCATGGCCCCTGAGGGTGCCGGCCACATGTGAGACCAGGTGGTTGACATGGGAATATTGCTCGACCGTCATCAATTCATTCACATGGACGGTCCCGAAACGGCAGACTCGACCGAGGTCGTTCCGCTCAAGATCGACCAACATGACATGTTCCGCACGTTCCTTTTCGTTCGTCAGTAATTCATCGATCAGCCGCCGATCGTCGTCGGAGGTTCTCCCCCGGGGTCGGGTGCCCGCGATCGGCCTCGTATCGGCTCGACGTCCTTCCAGCCGAACGAGTCGTTCAGGTGAGGAACTGATGAGACGAACTGCATCGAACCGGAGTAATCCCGAAAAGGGGGAAGGGTTCAATGAACGCAATCGACTATAGACGGCCAGATCGGTTTCAAGGTTCTCAAGAGAGGAGAAGATTTCACTGGTCACAGTGAAACGGTGGGAGAGGTTGACTTGATAGACATCACCGGCTGCGATGTATTCCTGGCAACGGCGTACGTTCTGACTATAGGACGCCTGCTCCTGCTGCGGTGTAAACGTCAGGCGACCGAGATTGCTCCACTGTGCATCGGCCCTGTCGGGCCTGGTCAATCGGGCGTCGAATTCGGCCAGTCGATCCCTTCCCTCACGAAACAGTTTTTCCCGGGGCTCACCCAAGAATCGCTCGAGCGGCGGACAGAACATGAGCACCAGACGGTCCAACTCATGGTCGAGTGCTGCGACAAGATCGAAAAACGCGAACTCCAGATCAGGGCCGGCAAGGTCATCGAGGGCCAAGGACGGCAGCCTTTCGAACTGGCGTGCGAGATCATAACTCAAGTAACCGACTGCACCGCCAAAAAAAGGTGGGACATCGGGAGGACGGGCGATTCGCTGACGATTCAGGAGGTGAGCCAATCCTTGAAACGGAGATGCGCCTGAGTCCATGTGGCCTTGAATCGATCGGTGCACCAACGTATGCCCTTTCCCGTACAATGTTTGATAGGGATCGACGCCAAAGTACGAATACCGTCCCATGGCGCCCTTACCGTTACCGCTCTCAAAGAGAAACGAGGGATGTTCAGCCGAGGCGACCTTCGCGTACAATTGAAACGGGCTTGCCGAGCGAGAAGGGCCGGCCAGGATGAGCGGTGAAGGAGAACCGTGCAAAAATGGAATCGACGAGGGTAAGGTTCTCGGCATAGTAGGCCCGTTTCCAACAGGAACGAGTGATCACCGCCTCTGCAGGAAGCCCCGTTTGTCCGCCCTCCGCAGTAGTCTGCTACGGAGGATGGATGGAGCCGTGGGGCTTTACTATACCGTAGCGATTTCTGCGAGCATAGGCCTCCAACCGCTTGACATTCAAAGCACGGGTTTGCTTAAATTGCGCACCCGATGAGGGGCAGAGTTCTGCTCACCTGCTCTCGCCTTCCGTGGGTTTGGGATGCCCTCTCAACAAGATCCCTTATACGCGGGGCTCGGTCAGGCCGTTCGAATCGGAACGGAACTGCTGGCTGCGCTGATCGTCGGAGGTGGGCTTGGATGGGTCGTCGATACGTATCTCTTAGGGACAACTCCGTGGGGTCTCATCATTGGGTTGGTCTTCGGTGCGGCGGCTGGAATGAGGAACGCCTATCGATCCGCACAACGATGGCAAGGCCCGTCGAACAACGCAAATAAGTAAGCAGGGATAGTCATGGAAGAAAGTCCGCTTCATCAATTCGAGCTTCATCACTGGATTCCGCTCTCGATCGGCGGTGTGGACATTTCCATCAATAAAGCCGTGATCTTTATGTGGATTGTCATCGCCGTCGCGGCGGTCCTCATGATCATGGCAGGATCGTCGCGCAAATTGGTGCCCGGCAAGTTGCAGAGCCTGGCGGAGATGCTGGTGGAGTTCATTCGGAACATGATCCTAGATACGATGGGGAAGGATGGGCTGCGATTTTTCCCGTTCGTCGCCACGCTCTTCTTATTTATTCTTTTTTCCAATTATATCGGGTTGATTCCGGGCACCTATACGGTGACGAGCCAAATTGTCGTGACGTCCGTCTTCTCGTGCGTTGTGTACGGGCTGAGCTTGGTTTTGGGATTCTGGTTACATGGTGCAAAGTTTCTAGGGATCCTTATCCCGCCTGGAACTCCTGCATGGCTGGTGCCGTTGATGATCCCGATCGAGATCGTCAGTCAGTTGGCGCGGCCTGTTTCACTGGCTGTTCGGCTTTTTGCGAATATGACGGCGGGCCATGTGATGCTCGCGGTTCTGTTCAGCCTCACGATCAGCGGTGGATTGTTGATCGGGTGGCTGCCTTTAGCGATTTCACTTCTCGTGTATGGATTGGAATTCCTCCTTATCGCAGGCATTCAAGCCTATATTTTTACCATCTTGACCTGTGTCTACTTGGGGGACGCGTTTCATTTGCATGGCCATGATGAGCACGCGCATTAGCGCGTGCCGGTTTAGACAAGAGAGGAGTAGGACATAATGGATTCAGCAGCAGCAGGGTTGATCGGTATGGGATGTGCTGCGGCAGGGTTTGCCGGGGCCGGTGTGGGGATCGGCTACATCTTCGGGAAGATGATTGAAGTGGTGGCACGCCAGCCTGAAGCAGAAGCTCGCGTCACGAAGTATATGTGGATCGGGTTCGCGCTGGTAGAAGCTATTGCTCTGTACGGCCTGGTCATCGCCTTCATCATCATGGGCTTTCGGAAGTAGGGAGCGTTAACCGTTATTCGTTAACCGTTCATCGAGAGGGTATTCTCGTTTGACGATTCACGTGTAACGTTTTGCGAAACGTATATGCCACAGTTTGAATCTGACTTTTTTTCTTCTTTGATTTTCTGGGAGATCGTTTCGTTTGGGATTCTCTTGTTTCTGCTCTACAAGTATGCATTTCCCGGCATCTTGAGTGTCTTGGAGGAGCGAGAAAAGAAAATTAAGGACAGCCTCGATCAGGCTGAGCAGCACCGGTTCGAGGCTGAGCGACGGCTCAGAGAATATGAGGCTAAGCTTCACGCGGCGGGGAAGGAAGCCGAGGCTATACTCGCCGCGGCAAAAGAGCGCGCTCAACGGTTGCTCGATGAAAACGAACAACGGTTGACCGCGGAGGCCGAACGTATCAAGGGCGATGCGACACGCGAGATCGAGCAAGAGCGTCGTAAAGCGCTACAAGATATTCGAACCCAGACGACTGAACTCGCTCTTATGGTGGCGGAAAAAGTGGTTCAGCGGAGCCTGACAGAGGCTGATCAGAAAAAGTTTGCAGACGAGGCGCTCGAGGCTCTTTCGAAATCGCAGCCACGCTGACATGTCGTCAGCTACGGTGGAGTCAGTTTAGGGTGACTCCACCAGGCCGATATCCTTCCAAATCCACCGTCACGAATTTAAACCCCAGCGCTTTCAGCTTTGTACTGATCGCTGCACACAGATCTGCTTGCATGAGCCGAGGAAGTTCGCTCTGTGCCAATTCAATCCGCGCGATCTCACCGTGACTTCGTACTCGAAAATGACGGAACCCCTCACGATGCAATACAGCTTCGGCTTTTTCAACACGGTGCAATTTTTCCAGCGTGATCATGTTTCCACGTGGGATCCGTGACGAGAGACAAGCCGCAGCCGGCTTATCCCAATTGGAAAGCCCTAGATCTTTGGCAAGAATACGGATGTCGGCCTTTGATAATTCGGCCTCCACGAGCGGGCTGCGCACGCCCCATTCCCGGGCAGCTTTGATGCCGGGGCGATCATCACCCAGGTCGTCCAGATTGGTTCCATCGACGACATAGGTGGCAGCTTTGGATTGCCGCACATTTCCAAGAAGTTGGTACAGGTCCGCCTTACAGTGAAAACAACGATTCGCGTCATTCCTCACGAAGTCGTCAATGGCCAGCTGATCCGTCTGTACGGTTTCATGGCGGGCGCCGATCTCCCGGGCAACCCGCTCGGCAGCTTCCAACTCAAGAGATGGAAACGTCGCTGAGATGGCCGTGATGCCGACCGCCTGCTCGTGGAGTTGGTCGTGCGCGACTTTAAGCACGAACGTGCTGTCGATTCCACCGGAATAGGCCACCACGACCGAGCCCATCTCCGTCATGAGCGTTCGGAGGCGACGGAGCTTCTGTTGGAGAAGGGACGCTTGCATAGTATAGGCTTACTAGTTGCGAACTTTTGCCTTCGCGATATTGCCGACCACGACGAGCGCGTAGTGTTGAGGATCCAGGTATTGTTTGGCCACGCGCTGCACATCCTCTCTTGTCACTCGTTCGATCCATTTTGGGTACTGACTAAAATAGTCGAACCCCAGCCCAAAAAACTCTACTTGTGCCAAGACTTTCGCCAGCTTCGCAGTGGAATCCAGTCGTAAGGGGAAACTGCCCATCAAAAATGCTTTAGCATCGGCCAACTCCTGATCGGTGACCGGGGCCTCTCGGATCGTTCTCATTTCAGCCAGGACGCCGGTGATGGCCTGGTTGGTGGTTTCGGTACGGGTCTGAAGATTGATCCAGAAGGAACCAGGCATCAATCGAGCATCGTAATGACTGGTAATGCCATAGGCAAGCCCTTGCTTGTCTCGAATGGTGTCCATGAGTCGGGATGAAAATCCTCCGGCCCCCAACACATGGTTCATGACGGTGACGGCATAAAAGTCCGGGTTGGTCCGGCTGATTCCGGGGTGACCTATCACAATGGTTGATTGCGTAAGATCCTTCTCGATGAGCTGCACGATCTTTTTGTCGATGACAGCCGGTTTCTTAACTGTTCTCGGCGGCAGCACCCCTTTTTTCCAGGATCCAAAATGTGCCTGGACGAGCGCCGTCGCTTGTTCAACCGTGATGTCGCCGACGATGGTGAGGATGACTTGGTTCGGAAGATACTCTTTGGCGTAGAAAGCCTGCACATCCGCCAAGGTGATCTTGCCCAAGGTATCTTCCGTCCCGTTCACAGGCCAACGATAGGGATGATTCTGAAAGACCAACTGATTGAAGGCCTTCATGGCGACATGGCTGGGATCGTCATTATCACTGGTAATTTCTCCAAGGATCTGCGCTCGGACTCGCTCGAACTCTTGTTTGGGAAAAACGGGACGCTGAAGAATATCGGCAAGGAGAGTGAACCCGAGGTCGAGGTCTTTCTTCAGTATGCGCGCCGATGCAGTTGTGAAATCTTCGTCCGCCTGGACTCCCAACGAACCTCCGACAAAGTCGATCTGTTCGGCCAGCTGTTTGGAGGATCTGCTTGTGGTGCCTTCATCGAGGAGGCCGGCGACTAAATTCGCCACACCGGCCTTTTCCGGAGGGTCCTGCGCTGAGCCGACCTTGATGAGGGCATGGATTTCAACGATGGGAAGGAAATGTTGTTCCAGCACGAGAACGGTCATCCCATTCGGTGTGGTGAATCTCGTGGGCGAAATGTCAGCGGCAGCGGACGGCCTCGCGGCGCCCAGCCAGCATAGGACCAGCACTACCATGCCGGTAACCGACCACCGGCGAACGGATCGAGACGCGGGAGAAGATCGTCTGTGGGCTCTCGGCTCGGTGACCATGATGCTATGATTTCCCGTCATGCCCCGCCGTGGGTGCTGAATCCGGGGAAGGAGGGGGCAAAGGAATAAGAATTCCGACAGTCCGATTGTCCGGGGTAAGATATTGCTTCGCGACACGCTGGATGTCTTTTACCGTAACCGCACGGATGCGTTCAACGAATTGATCGATCCGGCGCCAGCCGGCGCCGACGGATTCCGCCTGCCCGATCAACATGGCATGGCGAAAATTCGAATCTTGCTCGAAGATGCGCGCCGCCTCAACTTGGTTCTTAGCCCGTTGAAGCTCCTGCTCGGACGGCGGCTCATTCTGCAGCCGCACGATCTCTCGATGGATGGCTTCTTCGACCCCTTCGACCTTGGCGCTGGGATTCACCAATGAGTAGAAATAAAACAGACCGGGATCGGCCTGCAACAGGCTATACTCGGCGCCGACGGCCAATGAATTCTTCTGCTCGTAGACCAAGCTCTGATAGAGGCGGGAGCTTTTTCCGTGTGACAGGATCGATTCGAGGATGTCGAGCGCATACGAGTCCTCGTTCGAATAGTTGGGGACGCGAAACCCCAGCATGACAAACGGTACCTGGGCTTCGCGCTTCAAGAGAAAGCGGCGTTCCCCTCGCTGTTCCGGTTCCGGCGGCAGGGCTTGCTTGGGTGAGGGACCTCTGGGAATCGGCTCAAACAGACGTTTAATCGTCGGAAGGAGAGTTTCGGCCTTGATATCACCCACGATCACGAGAGTCGCGTTGTTGGGAGAGTAAAAGGTGTCGTAGTGGCGTTGCAAGTCTTCGAGGGACATCGCATCGAGATCGGCGAACCATCCGATGACGGGCCAATGGTAGGGATGGCTGAAGAAGGCCTGAGCAAACAACGCTTCAACCAGCGCACCCTGCGGGTCATCCTCGGATCTGAGACGACGTTCTTCTTTCACGACGTCGCGCTCGGTCTGAAATTCGTTGTTGTCCAGAATGAGGCCCTGCATCCGATCGGCCTCCAGTTCGAGGACCAATCCGACACGATCCGCCGCCACATTCTCAAAATAGGCGGTAAAGTCTTGTCCGGTAAATGCGTTGTCGATTCCACCGTTCTTTCTGACGATCCGGGAGAACGAGCCTTTCGGATAGCGTGCCGTACCCTTGAACATCATGTGCTCGAGCATGTGTGAAAGTCCGGCTCGTCCCATGACCTCGTTTCGCGAACCGACTTTGTACCACACCTGCACCGTGGCTACCGGAGCCTTGGGAACCTCGACCAGCAGGACTTTCATGCCGTTTGCGAGGATGTACTCGCTCGGCTCTGCTCCCAGCGAGACCGAGACGGCACCAACGACGAGAAGCGTCGTCAGGATGTGGATGTGCCAATGAGACTGCATAGTCCGCATGATCATGATGAAGGTAGAACTCGTCATGCTAGCAACGAGATTCGATAGGTGTCAAGGAAGGTCGATTGCTGGAGAGTTCTCCAAGCTGTCCGCAGGCGCCGAGAACGTCCCGTCCTCGGCTTTTTCGAACAAACGCATCGAGGTCGGCGTCGCGGAGGATGGATTGAAATCGAAGAATCGCCTGTTCGGACGGGCGATGAAAAGGGCTGCCCGGAAATTCATTGAACGGAATCAAATTGACCTTGCATCGCATGCCTCTCACCAGTTGCACCAGGCGGCGAGCATCAGCCGCATGATCGTTTACACCGGCGAGCAATACATATTCGAAGGTCAGCTGTTGGTGAGAGGCGAGGGGATAGCGGCGACAGGCTGCCAGAAGTGACCTCAATGAAGCGATTTCGCTGGCAGCAGGCATCAGCGCCCGACGCTGTTCTTCGGTGGTGGCATTGAGCGAGATGGCGAGGTTCACGCCGAGCGTCGCGACGGCCGTCAGGCGGGACGCCAACCCCGCCGTCGACACCGTCACGCGCCTACGTGACCACCCAAGACCCCACGCTTTGCTGGTCAGCGCGGTCACGGCGGCCTTGAGACTGTCTAAATTGGCCAGGGGTTCTCCCATCCCCATGAACACGAGGTTCGTAATGTGTTCATCGGACCTCAGCACATCTTGCGCGGTGAGGATCTGATCGATGATTTCGTGAAGCTTGAGGTTGCGTTTAAGCCCCATGCGCCCGGTCAGGCAGAAGCCGCAATCCAACATACAACCCACCTGAGTTGACACACAGAGCGTCAGCCGCTCTTCATCCGGGATCAGCACGGCTTCGATTGACATGCCGTCGTCGAGGGGCAGCAGCAACTTGCGCGTTCCGTCCCGTGAGGTCAGGACCTTGACATGGGATGAACGTCCGATCGTGGCCGATTGAGAAAGCGTCATGCGATCATGCATAGGGAGATCGGTCATATCGGTGATGGTTCGTAGGCGTCGTTGATAGATCCAGCGCAAAATTTGCTTTGCACGATAGTCCGGCCAGCGCTGCGCACGGACAAACTTCACCATCTGTGGTTCGGTAAGACTCAGGAGCGTTGTCGCGATAGCGGGAGGGCTCATTGACAAGCCTGCAGTATCATATTTCAAACCATGAAGGCTACCATAGCTGAAGTCATACCGTTTATGGCCCTACCCATCATCGGGTCCTGAAACTTCTTCCATTGCTGGCCGCTCTGTATATAATGAACAGGGCGGGCGTCGGCAGGCTGTCATGAAAACCTGTAACAAGTGTCGTTCCATCGGTGGTTGCGCGCTGACGGTTGCGTCAGGTCTGGCACTCGTGCTCGGGTGTTTTCTCTCCAGCGACGGCTATACGGCGCAAGTTGAGATGTCCGAACAATCGACGGCCAATGGTTGTACGACTGCGGAAGATTGTTTCGCGGCGGCGGCCTGGCCGAAGGAGCGCCTGGGTCACGCTTTGACGAAAGATCAAGTGGTGGCGCTCAAGCTGGAACGTCTCCGCACGGTCATGGAGGGATTTCCCGCCACGCAGTGGGCCAAGCGTGCCGGGCTGCTGTCTGGGGTGATTTTGATCGATCGAAATCCCGCCGGGGCTTTGCCATACCTTCGGGCAGCCCAGAGAGACTTTCTCGTACTCGATGATTATATTCGCTTCTGGATCGGAGAGGCTTTGCTGCGCTCCGGGGATGCCAAGGAGGCGGCCGGCATGTTTGAAGGGGTGTCGCAAGCGGTCCCAGATTCCAATCTTCTCAATCAGGTGGCGCTCCGTGCCGGAGAAGCGTGGTATCAGGCGTCCAGCTGTCCAGAGGCGGTGTCCTGGTTCGTCAAGGCCGTCAATGTCAATGATAAGGACGCGCAGATCCCTCAGGCCTGGTTGCGGTTGGCGTCTTGTTATCTTCGAGAGAGTCAATTGACGGAGGGACGAGAAACGCTGAAGCAGCTTTGGACGAAGTTTCCGCAGACAAAGGAAGCCAAGGAAGCCGAGACTCTGCTTAGGAGCAATATCGGTGGTGTGCCGTGGACTGTGATGCCCGACATGCATTATGAGCGTGCCCAGGCCTTCTTAGGGCAATCGCTCCATGCCGAAGCAATCGAGGAACTGAAAAAGTTCATGGCGCAAGACCCGTCCTCTCCACAGCGTATGGATGCCAAACTCAAACTGGGAATCGCTCAGGTCCGGTTGAAGCTGTACGATCAGGCCCGCGACACCTTTCATGCCCTGACTGCTGAACAAGGCCCTCGGGCAGATGAAGCGACCGTATGGCTCGCGAGGGTCTATCTCAGACAGGGACTGGGGGAAAAGTTATTGGATCTGTGCCGGACGCTTTCGAAACGAACGATGACTCCGGAACAGAAAGGACAGATCAATGCATTTGTCGGGACCTGGTTGGAAGATGAGGCGCGGTTCGATGAAGCGATCGCAAGGTATCGACAGGTGTCCAAGTTCGGAGAGCCGGCTTCTCAACGAGCAGAAGCCTACTGGCGGGAAGGGTGGGTGCTTTACCGAACGGCTCGTTATCGGGAGGCCATCACCGTGTGGCAGCAGATCGTCGATCAGAAGGACAGCGACTTTGAACCCCAGGCGCTCTACTGGATTGCCCGTTCCTACGGTCAAGTGGAAGATGTGAAGTCAAAAGAGGCGTTCGCATTGCTCTGTCAGCGCTTTCCGTACACCTACTACTGCCAGTTGGCGCGCGAACACACAGACCTGTCGGTTGCCGGGCAGACGAAACGGGAGGGTTCCGTCGTCGCTGCCTCGTCCGCTCAACCTGTTCCCGAGGTACCTCCCACATCGGGTCAGGACGATCAGACAAGTCATCGCATGCAGATCGAGCTACAGCCGGCGTACAGACGGGCGGTGGAACTCAAGACACTCGGTCTCGATCACGATGCCGCCAGAGAGCTCAGCGCGTTGACGGATCGATATAGTCGTGATCCCGAAGTATTGGCGGCGTTATCGATGATGTTGAACGAGGTTGGTGCCTATCATCATGCCCTGCGCCTGGTGCGGTCTCGATTCCGTGAGAAGTTGGAGCGGACCGGCGGAACGGTCGCAGATGGACTTTGGAATGTGGCCTATCCAACCGGATTGATTCCCACGATTAAACTGTCGGGAGCCAGCGGGGTGGATCCGTTTCTCGTTGCCGCGATCATTCGGGAAGAAAGTCAATATGATTGGAAGGCCGTCTCGCGTGTCGGGGCGATCGGATTGATGCAGGTCATGCCGGCCACCGCCAACGCCGTAGCGCAACAGCACCGGCTTCCAAGCCTATCCCGGGAGGATTTGTTCGATCAAGAGATCAATATTCGGATCGGGACTCGGTATGCAGAGCAACTGTTTAAGCAGTTTGCGGGGAATGTGGTGCAGACGATCGCCGCGTACAATGCCGGCCCGATCGTTGTAGAGACCTGGGCGGCGGCCTATCGGGGACGGAGCGAGGATGAATTCGTTGAGTTGATCCAGTATCAGGAGACCAGACAATACGTCAAACGCGTACTGCGTAGCTACAAAGAATACCTGCGTCTGGCGGGGGATCCAAAGGCCTTTTCTTGACAAGATCTTGTGAAGTTTCTATAGTGCGCCCAAATCCGTAGGGGCAATAGCGCAGAGGGGTTGATTATGGACTTGGATCGACTTGATGCATTGGAAACCCGAATTCGTGACTTGGTGAAGCTCGTTCAAGAGCTCAAACGAGGGAATGCGCTCTTGGAGGAGGAGCTCAAGGCGGCGCGCCAGCGGCTGGCTGCCCAGGATGATATGAACCGCAAATGGGAAAAGGAGCGACTGGACATCAAGGTGCGAATCGAAAAAGTCATGAATGAAATGGAGCTGTTGGAATGTGTCGAAGACCCTAAGGAGGTGGCCATTGACTAAGACCATTGATGTAGAAATTTATGGCCAACGATATGCGATCACGGGAGATGGCGATGATGCCTATATCCGACGGCTGGCACATTTCGTCGACGATCATATGAAACATTTGGCGGAAGGGATGAAGACGACGACTCCATCGAAGTTGGCGGTGCTGACGGCGATCAATCTTGCCCATCAGTTGTTTGAGTCTGAGAAAAAGAGGGTCCAAGGGGAGGCCGATGTCGAACAGCGGATGGTCACGTTGATGCAATCGATCGATGAGCAGATGCCGGCCTCGCTCTTCCGATAAGGTGACGCGCCTTGCTTTCAAAGAGTCCCTTTGTTATCATGCAGATGTGTGAGTGTGTCGATGGATTGGAAAGGATAAACTCGTAGGATCGTTGATTTGTTGGAAACGAAACAATGTGAGAACAACAGAGAACGTTTGGATCATGGGGTACGAAGGGTTGGTTTAGTGGATACTCATGGTGCAGGTCGTGCTCAGTCAAGGGTTTCTATGTGCCAGGCGACGGCCTGGTGCGTCGTATGAGGATGTCCGACAACTACCATCCGGACGCCATGAGTCTTTACCACCAGCACCTGTTTCAATAACTGATTCCCTCCGGCGGCTGACAGGTGGAAACCGACAGTCGTGGACAACAGCGTACCCTGACGATCTCTTGTGTTTCCAAATAACACGATTCGCAGTCTCCTGAGTCTCTCCTCTTCACCCCACATCGTGTTCGTGCCGATTAACTTGATCTGTGACTAGGCGCCAGGAGCGGCTTGAGCTGATCCGAAGCCTTTCAAGAGAAGGGGGTGACTCCCATTTCAACCTCAATTGTCATGTACATCATGTTGTCGGGGATTTTCGGTGCCGTTATTGGTATAGGGCTATTTGTGCTCCTGCGTCGTCGCATGACTGGTGCCAAGCAGGCTGAGGCGGAAGAGCTGGCCAAGCAGGTGGTGCAGAACGCACAACGAGAGGCAGAGAATGTTCTCAAGGAAGCCAGGTTTGAAGCCAGGAATCTCGCGTTTCAAGCGAAGTCCGAATTCGAGCAAGAGCAGAAAACCAAGCTTGGTGAACTTTCAGCGATGGAAAAGCGTCTCATCCAGCGGGAAGGAGGGCTTGACGGGAAACTCGCCGCCATAGAGAAGCGCGAGGGTGAGTCCCGGAAGCGGGAGGTGGATTTCGCAAAACGAGAGGAGGGGCTTGCGGCCAAAGAGTCTGCCTGTGCCAAGGCCGAACGCGAGCATCGCGAGGCGCTGGAACGGGTAGCCGGGATGACGGCCGATGAAGCGAAGAAACAATTGATCCTCGAAATGGAATCGCAGGCACGGCTCGATGCCGTAGGCATTGCCAAGCGAACGATCGAAGAGGCCCGTGAGACTGCGGAACGGGAAGCTCGAGAGATCATCACCACGTCGATTCAACGCGTCGTGCGTGATTATGTGTCGGAATCAACGATCTCGGTGGTTCCCATTCCAAACGATGCCATGAAAGGCCGAATCATCGGCAGGGAAGGACGGAATATCCGTGCCCTTGAAGCGGCGACGGGCATTGATTTGATCATCGATGAAACCCCTGAAGCAGTGATTATCTCGGGATTTGATCCATTGCGGCGCGAGATCGCCAAAGTGTCGCTGGAACGCCTGATGCACGATGGCCGTATTCATCCCACGCGAATCGAGGAAATCGTCGAAAAGGTGAAGATCGACATCGATAAGCTGATGTATGAGGAGGCCGAGAAGATCACCTTTGAACTGGGCCTTTCAGATTTTCACCCGGAGTTGATCAAAGTGTTGGGGCGCCTCAAGTATCGCACGAGCTACGGGCAAAATAACCTGTATCATGCCCGCGAGGCGTCGTACATTTGCGGCATCATGGCGTCGGAGTTGGGTCTCGACGTCAGATTGGCTCGGCGAGGCGCTTTGCTGCACGACATCGGCAAGGCGGTCAGCCATGAAGAAGAGGGGCCGCATGCCATGCTGGGGGCTGAAATCGCCAAGAAATACGGCGAATCTCCCAAGATTGTCAATGCGATTGCCGCACATCATGAGCAGGTGGACCCGATCTGTCCGGAGAGTGTCTTGGTGGCGGCTGCTGAGGCGTTGTCGGCGGCACGGCCCGGTGCGCGGCGGGAAGCGCTGGAGTCTTACGTGAAACGGCTGGAAAAGCTGGAATCGCTGGCGACCGGACATAAGGGAGTGCAGAAGGCGTACGCGATCCAAGCTGGGCGTGAAATTCGTGTCATTGTGAGACAAGAGGACATCACGGATGCCGAGTCGTTCCAGCTTTCACGTGAACTTGCCAAGAAGATCGAACAGGAGTTGACCTATCCGGGACAGATCAAGGTCACGGTCATCCGAGAAAGCCGATACGTGGAATACGCCAAGTGAAGATCCTATGTATCGGGGACATCATGGGGGAGCCTGGGCGCCGGGCTGTCGCCAGGACGGTGCCTCGGCTGATCGGACAGCATCGTATCGATGCGGTCATCGCCAACGGGGAAAATCTGGCCGGAGGGTTCGGGGTCACACCGGAGTTGGCTGAAGAGCTGTTCGAAGCAGGCATTTCGGTCATCACCACCGGCAATCACGCCTGGGATAAGAAGGAGGTGGTCGGGTACTTTTCTCGGGAGCCCCGGTTGTTGCGTCCGGCGAATTATCCGGCGGGAGTCCCTGGAAACGGGAGTGTCGTCATTGAAACCGCAGGCGGCGAACGGCTGGCCATATTACAGCTGATGGGTCGGGTGTATATGCCGACAATCGATTGTCCGTTTCAGACGGCGAAACGCGAGTTGTCACGCTTGAAGCGGGAGACCTCCGCGATCGTGGTCGACATGCATGCGGAAGCCACATCTGAAAAAATGGCTATGGGTCATTTCCTTGATGGGGAGGTGGTCGCTGTCGTCGGGACGCACACGCATGTGCAGACTGCGGATGAACAAATCCTGCCGAAGGGCACTGCGTACATCACGGATATCGGCATGACGGGACCGTTCCATTCGGTGATCGGAGTCAAGAAAGAACTGGCGATAGAGAAATTTTTGACCGGCATGCCGAGACGATTTGAAGTCGCCTCAGGGCTCTCGGTGTTTTGTGCGGTCTTGCTCGACCTTGATCCGCGCTTGGGCAAGGCGGTAGCATTCGAACGGATCCGCCTCATGGATTAAGCGGAACATCGAATGAGGGTTCGGGTCCCCACAATAGCATCGTCGCGATCCGTGAGTGCCGCACGGGCTTGAGAAGGAGAGGACTCACGAATACCCACGCCCATCCGTCCCGTATTGCGCTCGACTCGACATCGAGGCAGATTCTCACCGTCTCAGAACTGACAACCATGGTTCGGGCCTCCCTGGAAACTAACTTTGCCGAGCTGTGGCTCGAAGGGGAAATTTCGAACCTGCGCGCACCAGCTTCCGGCCATCTTTACTGTACACTCAAGGACCAGTCGAGTCAGATTCGGGCGGTGATCTTCCGTTCCGCGGCGGTTCGTTTGCGGTTCGGCCTTGAGGAGGGGCTGCATGTCGTCGTGCGGGGGCGGCTTTCGGTATATGAACCGCGAGGTGAGTACCAGGTTATTCTCGATCATCTTGAACCCAAAGGGCGGGGTGCCCTCCAGTTCGCGTTTGAGCAACTGAAGCGTCGCCTGGAAGCCGAAGGACTTTTCGATAGGGAGGGCAAGCAACCACTACCGATGTTCCCGCGGACCGTTGGAATCGTGACCTCGCCGACCGGAGCGGCAGTTCGGGATCTGATCACCCTGTTGCACCGTCGCTGTCCTATCTTGAACATCATCATCGCGCCTGTCCAGGTGCAGGGGCCTGGATCGGCTGAACAAATCACAGCAGCGATTCAGACCTTGAACAAACTCGGCCTAGTCGATGTGATGATCATCGGCCGAGGCGGTGGATCAATGGAAGATCTGTGGAGCTTCAACGACGAAGCGGTCGTACGAGCCATCGCTGCGTCACGGGTCCCCATCGTATCAGCTGTTGGACATGAGACCGATGTGACGCTGGCCGACTTTGCGGCAGATGTACGTGCCCCGACGCCGTCCGCTGCGGCCGAAATAGTTGCCCCACTGTTGACGGGGATCGTTGAACGGCTGAGCATGCTCACCGCTCGCTGTCGGCAAGTCATAAGCTCGCGATGCCTTGAGCAGCATCAGCGGCTTGAGCTTTTGCTCGCTCAGATGGACAACCTCCGGTTTAAGGTCCTCAAGGAAGTTCAGCGGGTGGATGGCGCCGTGGCAGGCATGCGAGAAGCAGTCCGCGCTCGGCTGAGGCGAGCGATGGTGAATGTGCATGGATGGACGCAAGCTCTGGCGGCGAAGAGTCCGGCGCTTCAAGTGCATCGGGATCTGGTGATTGTTCCACAGTTGAGGTCGCGTTTGATCGCTGCCATGAACTATGGTCTCAAGCGAAAGGCCGAGCAAACCCATGCCTATATCGGCCGATCTCACGGACTCAGCCCTCTTGCTGTTCTCGGTCGAGGTTATGGAATTCTCGAGACGATGCCTGGACGCCGAATCATTCGGGATGTTGGACAGGTCTCCGTCGGTGAAGAGATTCTGGCACGTCTGGCCCGAGGGCAGCTCCGATGCACGGTGGAAGAAGTCGGGTTGGATCCATTGTTTTAAAAGCCGGCCGAGACTTCGTTATAATGGGCTGCTCGTTGGATGCATAAAGGAGATTGTCGTGGCTGGGGTGAAGTTTGAACAAGCGATGGCTAGACTGGAAGCCATTGTGGGGGAGTTAGAAAAGGGAGATTTGCCGCTCGATGAATCGTTGAAGATTTTCGAGGAAGGTATTCGGTTGTCGAAGAATTGTCTAAAAGTATTGGAAGAGGCTGAGCGAAAAGTCGAAGTGCTCGTTCAGGATACGAATGGGAAAAAACAGCTACGCGCCTTCACCTCCGATGACAATGCTGTACTAGGTTCGGCTGAGGATCCATAACAGGTCGTTCTTCTGATCCTCGCTCTCTTCGCAGCGTTTCCTCATTTTAGTGCTCATGGGTACGAAAGTACGAAGCCAGAAGGATCGTTGTGATCATGTGTTAACGGCTCAGGGATTGGTGCAGAGTCGAGATGCCGCAGCCCGGAAGATTCTTGCGGGTGAGGTCAAAAGCAACGGGGCGGTCATCGACAAACCGTCCAGGCTGATTCCCATCGATGCGGTCATCGAGATCATGGGAGGAAGCAAGCCGTTCGTCAGCCGAGGCGGCGAAAAACTGGAGGCGGCCCTGGGCTCAGGCTCGATCGACCCTCAAGGACTGATCTGTCTCGATGTCGGATGTTCAACCGGAGGGTTCACCGACTGTTTGCTCCAAAGAGGGGCTGCGAGAGTCTACGCGGTTGACGTGGGGTACGGTCAGTTCGATTGGCGGCTCCGGCAAGATCCACGCGTCGTACTGATCGAGAGGACCAACATTCGTCATATGCCTCTTTCTGCCGTCCCGGAACCGATCCATCTGGTCGTCATCGATGTCTCTTTTATTTCCTTAACCAAGGTTCTTCCGCCTATCACGCAGTTTCTCCGACCCGAGGCGCACATCATCGCCTTGATCAAGCCTCAGTTTGAAGTGGGTAAAGGTCAAGTCGGTCGGGGCGGCGTCGTGCGCGATGACGCACAGCGGGAGGAGGCCGCCCAGAGAGTGTTACGGTTTGCGAGGGAGATGGGATTGCAGACCGTGAGGACCGTTGCGTCGCCGGTCAAAGGGAAAAAGGGCAATCAGGAAATATTAGCAATCTTTGAGTACAACATATCATTTCGTGGTATGTAAGGAATGTCGTAACTGCTGAGAGTTCATTCAGGAGGGCCAATGAAAGTACTCGTGACGGGCGGCGCAGGTTTTATCGGGTCTCATGTGGTGGACCGCCTCGTTGAAGAGGGGCACCAAGTCGTCGTCGTCGACAATCTGTCCACCGGAAAGCGGAAGCGTGTCAACCGTGCGGCGAGTCTATACAAGACCGACATTACCAGCTGGCGTCTTGAACGGGTCTTTCGGAATGAACGGCCCAACATCGTCCTCCACCTTGCAGCTCAGATCAGCGTTCGCCGTTCGGTAGATGACCCGGTGTTTGATGCGCAGGTCAACGTCTTGGGAACCATGAATGTGTTGCAACAAGCGGTTCGGTATGGTTGCCGAAAGGTCGTGTTCTCCTCGTCCGGTGGCGCGATCTATGGTGAACAGGAGACCTTTCCTGCAGCTGAAGCTCACGTCACGAAGCCACTGTCACCCTATGGCATCAGTAAGCTGTGCGGAGAACATTACTTGTCCTACTTCCAGCGGACAAGCGGGATTCCGGTAGTCAGCCTACGGTACGCCAACGTGTATGGACCGCGGCAGGACCCAGAGGGGGAAGCAGGTGTCGTCGCCATCTTCATCCAAAAGATGTTGAACGGTGAACAGCCCATTATTAATGGAAATGGGCGACAAAGTCGTGATTTCGTGTTCGTCGAGGATGTGGCGGAAGCCAACCTGGCAGCCATGGGTCAGGATGCCCACGGAGTCTATAACGTCGGAACCGGGACCGAGACATCCGTAAACGAATTGTTCCGCGTGCTGGCTGGTCTGACCGGTTCCAGCGCCAAAGAAGTCCACGGACCAGCCAAGCTTGGCGAACAGATTCGCAGCGTGGTTGACCCGTCCAGGATCAAACAGGAACTTGGGTGGGAGGTCAAGGTGGACCTTGCGGAGGGGCTGAAGCAGACGGTGGAGTTTTTCCAGGGGAAAAGCGGATAGTGTCCGTCACTGGAACGCGAAAGCGCAGTTCGCGAGCCAAACGCTCTTTCGAACTCCATCGGGAACGCTTCACCATCGACCATCAAACTTTGACCGTATCAGTATCGAGGGACCGCCCCATCGATTTGGACGGACCAGGCATCGATCCCGCCGATCAGGTTCTTCACGTTTGAAAATCCCTGCTGTAGCAGGAACCCTGTCGCGTCTCCGCTTCGCATCCCATGATGACAATAGGCGATAATCTCGGCAGTCCTGTCCAACTTGGAGAGGGAGTTCGGCAGCGTGCCGAGTGGAATGAGGATAGAGTTGTCCAGCTTGGCGAGTTGGTTTTCCCAAGGCTCGCGCACATCCAAGAGTACCAACTTGTCCCCTTTATCGATTCGAGTCTTCAATTCCTTTGGCGTAATGGTAAAGCTCATGTGACGTCCTCCTCATGACTAGGACGAAATCATAAGCGACCGAGGAAAAGGCTGTCAAATATGGCAGAGTGTCAGGCTTGTACTTTCCGTGACTTCTCACGGCGTTTCGAGCTTCCATCGTCCTCGGCGCTCGGGAAGCGTGAGCGCCTGGTTGAGCTGTGTGATGAAGTCCGACCGTGGAATCTCTTCGGCCCCGAACCGCATGACATGGGGCGAGAATTGTTGGCAATCGATGAGGTGGAAGTTCCAGGCCTGAAGCTGACGCACGAGCCGGACGAGCCCTACCTTCGAAGCATCATCGACTCTGGTAAACATCGACTCGGCAAAGAAGGCCCCTCCGAGCGCCACACCGTATAGTCCGCCGACCAGGCGACCGTCCTGCCATGTCTCGACGGAATGGGCATAGCCGAGTTCGTGCAAGCGTGTATAGGCATCCAGCATGTCGCCTGTAATCCAGGTTCCTCCCTCGGGATACTGTTGGCGCGGCCCCGCGCACTGTTCCATGACATTTCGAAAGCTGGTATCGAGCGTGGCTGTGAACACATCCAGACGAAGGCTTCGCTTGAGGCTACGCGAGATGTGGAGCTTGTCGGGGAACAGGACAGCGCGAGGGTCCGGCGACCACCAGAGAATGGGTTGATCGTCGTTGTACCAGGGAAAGATGCCTCGTCGGTATGCTGCGAGTAACCGCTCCGGGCTCAGATCTCCGCCTACGGCGAGGAGGCCTTCAGGGGATGCCCGATCAACCGGGGGAAAACCAAGATCGTGCCGATTCACGCGAAACATCGCACGTACGATACGTGAAGCGAAGGGAAAAGACTACGTCGGGAGAAAGAGGTGTTGTATAGGTCAGGTAATTGATAAGCAATGTCAGCTATCGATCCAAAGCGGTCGATCATCTGATTGAAAGCGGCCGTTCAACGTCGGTGTGTGCAGCGGGCTAGGAATGTGAGCCTTCTCAAAAAAAAGGGGGGCTTACACCGATCCGCATAAGAAGTCGTGATACATGGTCCCACCGCTCCAACTCATTGAAACGTCAACAGGTATGGCGTATTGTTCGTGAACAGTAACGGCGTGTTAGACGAACTGGAACTGGCCGATCCAGCGCTTATGCGGATCTGCCCAAACATATTTTGGGTGACGCTTCGCGTCCCCCGAACGGCCCTGCGGCTAGCGCTCGTGGCCGTTCGGGCAATAACATTACAACGCATGTCAATTGATTGGCGCATACAAGCAGCTGCCACTGTAGCGCACGACGTACCAGCGGCATATCTGGAGAATCAGCTACCACTTGTTGCGCCATGACAAAGATTCAAATAAAATCGTCCACTTCTCGGAGTGGTCCTCGCTGGACAAGGCATAACGTTTCTTCGAGTCTCCTGAGCTGGGAGAAATCCTGAGAAAAGCCGGCATCAAAGCGCCTGACTTCATTTACCTGCACGAGATAGAGCGTGGTGTGCTATAGCCTCAGTCTATCGTTCGAAAGGGACGCCGTCAGAGTGTGGCGCCGTTAGGCATCGGAATGTACCTCGCTCTCGACGACGCGCAGCGGTTCATCCAAGGCTACAAGCTTCTTATGCTTGAGGTATTAGGTGAACAGGAAGATCGCATCACCGAAAGCGTCGTTCCGTTGCTTGCGAAGGCGCGTGCGAAGCTTGCTAGCCTCCTTTATTCGTGATTGATGGTCACGGCCACCGGATCGCATACTTCTGAGAGCCATCGGCGTCGATTCCGAGTGCGTGGAGGTCTCGTGACGTGTGAAGTGAGGGCAGCACAGGCTCTCCGTCTGGTTGCACCCCCTCAGACCAGTCGTGTCCGGCCGGATCTGGAGACACCGTTCCTGCGCGAGCGGGTGGAAACCGTGTTCGCCTAAGCCCCAGTCGCTCGGTTACCCAGGCGACGCGCCCACGGCCAGGGCCAGTCGGCGCCAGGTGCGGTGCCACGGCGCCGTGCGAGGTAGGTGCAGAACGAGTCGACGGACCGATCCTTCCACCCAGACGGCCAGCTTGAGCAACCGGTCGCGGAGGGTCGTCACTTGGGCCTGGGCGCAGCCCGTGCCAGCGGCGCGCCGCCGCAACTCCTGCAGCAGGACATATGCCGCCGTGGTGAGCAGCACCCGGAACTGGTTCGCCCAGAACCGCGAGCAGCTCGTCCGGCCCAGCGCCAGGCCGCCATGCAACTCCTTGAGCCGATTCTCCATGTCGCCCCGCTGACAGTAGATCGCGTACACCTTCGCCGGGGGCACCTTCAGATTCGTCACCACGAACCGCGGGTTGCATTTGGGATCCCGTCCCGGCAGCCGGACGACTTCGGCCTTCATGATCACCCGCCGAGGCTCGGACCACGACGCAGCGGCATACTGGGTCTCCCCATAGCGGTGTTCAGTCCGACCACTGGCCTTCGACATGGCCCAAGCTTCGGCCAACAGCTTGCCCGCCCGCCGTTCCAGCCGCGCATTGCTGGCGAGCCCGACGACATACTCAACCCGCTCCCCTTCCAGGAAGTCCAGCCAGTCGTTCCCGGCGAACCCACCGTCCACGCGGACGCGCAGCGCGGCCTTGGGGAACGCGCGCCGCAGGCGGCGGAGCAGCCGGCGCAGGAGGCCCGACGCGCCCTGCTTGGCGGGACTGTTGCCCGGGCGCAACACGATCGCCACCAGGTACTGCTCGGCTTCGTCGTTGAAGGTCAGCGTCGCCACCAACGGCAGGTAGCACCAGATATCATAGTGCCCATTGAAGAAGGTGAGCGCTTGCTGGCCGTGTGTCAGCGGTCATGCAATAATCCCCAGATGTGGTCAATGAATTCTCCCCACCCTCTCACCGAAGGAGGGATGTGATGGAACTTGACGATAGCAAGGAGACAACGATCATACCGTCCCAGGTAGACCACACTCGGGAGGTATGTATGGTGGATCAAGAGCGGTGGGCGGAGATTCGACGGTTGCGTCATGAAGAGCGGGGATCCATTTCAGGGATTGCGCGGCGGTTGGACCTGGATCGGAAGACCGTGCGGCGCAGTCTGCAGCAGACGACGTGGCAACCCTATCGCCGAGCGGCGATGACGGAGACGCTGCTGACCGCCCATGCCGACTTTGTGCGGACCCGTGCGTCGCAGGTTAATTATAGCCAAGCCCTCAATTACTGATGGACATTGACGGTGGACTTTGCGATCATGGGGCATGAGATGCTCATCAGATTTGCGCCAACGGGTCGTGGATTTTGTCCGGAGTGGTGGCAGCAAGGCCGAGGCGGCTCGGCGATTCAAGGTGGGCGAGGCCAGCGTCTACCGCTGGCTCAAGCCCGGCGGCCTAGCATACAAGCGTCCCGGCCCACAACGACCCCACAAACTGGATTGGGACGCCTTGCGTCGTCATGTGGAAGTCCATCCCGATCGGACACAAGCGGAGCGAGCACGGCATTTCCAGGTGTCCCGGCATTGCATCTGGAACGCACTCCACAAACTGGCGTTGACCCATAAAAAAAAGGATCGGGTACCAGGAGCGCGATCCGCAGCAACGGAAACAATTCCTGCGCCTGCGCGAGCGGTTCTTTCGCCGTGGCAAACGACCCGTCCATATCGATGAATGCGGGTTTGCGTCGTCGACGGCGCGGCGGTATGGGTACGCACCGAAGGGTCACCGCGTGGACGGCCTGGTCTCCGGGCAGCGCCGGCCACGGACCTCGCTGATTGCGGCCCGTATGGATGGGCGATTCGAAGAACCACTGCTGTTTGAGGGGACGTGCGATACGGTGGTCTTCAACACCTGGCTCAAGACGAGGCTGTGCCCGCGTCTCAATGCCCAGCACCTCGTGATCATGGACAACGCGGCCTTTCACACATCGTCGGAGACGGCGGCGCTCATCGAGGCCACCGGCGCCACGCTGCTGTTCCTGCCGCCGTACTCTCCCGACTTTAACCCGATCGAACAGGACTTCGCTGCCCTCAAGAAACGCAGGGAATACCATGAAACCGCTACCCTCGATCAGATCGTGAAGGCCTATTCATAACTATGGGCTTAGCTATATTCGGCGCGGATTCTCTATCAGGAACTGCGAGCGAGCCACGAGTACATCGGCAGTTATGAGACGGTGAAGCGAGGGGTGGCGCCGCTGCGTGAGGGTCAGCTGCAGGCGGAGCGGGCCCTCCTCCGCTTTGAGACACCGCCGGGCCAGCAGAGTCAGATTGATTGGGGCCAAGCCACCGTGCCCTTCCGCGCCGGCCCGACGGTGGTGCACGTGTTCGTGTTGACGTTGGGGTTCAGCCGACGTGGGTTCTATTACGCCTGTGCCGATGAGCGGCTGGCGCAGTTTCTCGAGGCCCATGAACGGGCTTTTGCGCATTTCGGTGGCCACACGCGAGAGCATCTGTATGACCGACCGCGAACCGTCTGTTATGCGGATGAGACGGGGCGGCGGCTCTGGAATCCCACCTTCAAAGCCTTCGCCGACTATTGGGGCTTTGAGCCGCGCGTGTGTCGGCCCTATCGGGCCCAGACCAAGGGTAAGGTCGAATCCGGCGTGAAATATCTGAAACGGAACTTTCTGCCGGGACGAACGTTTGTCGATCTGGTGGACTTTCAAACCCAACTTGACGAATGGACCGCGACAATTGCCGACCGCCGCATCCATGGCACGACGCATGAGGAGCCACTCGTCCGGTTTGCGCGAGAACGCAACCACCTGGTCCCGCTGGCGGACCAGCGCGCCTTCCAGCAGGAGGCGCGCGTCTCACGGATCGTGGCCGAGGACTATTTGGTCAGCCTGGCGACGAACCGCTACTCCGTGCCCTTCCGGCTCATTGGTCAGCGGGTTGAAGTGCAACGACGGGGGGACACGGTCCACATCTTTCACCGTGACCAAGAGATCGCGACGCACCCGGTGCTCCCGGGCCAGCACCAATTCCGAATCCAGCCCGAGCACGGCCCTGGAGCCAGTGCGCGTCTCGCCCGCCACCGTCGGTCCACGGTGAGCGATCGGTCCCCTCGCCCCGATGCCTTGCCGGAGGTCGAAGTGCGGGATCTGGCCTGGTACGAGGCGGTGTGTGAGCGCACGGCGTCGCAGGAGGGGCGGCCATGAACGCGGCGCAACTGGAACGGCTCCGTGACCAACTCACGCGCCTACGGCTCTTGAAGAGTCGGGAGCGGCTGGAGGCCCTCTTACAAGAAGCGGCCGTCAAGGAGCTGCCCTATGCCGACTTCCTCGACCAGGTGCTCGGCGAAGAAGTCGCGTCCAAGACCGCGAAGAACATTGCGATGCGGACGAGTTTGGCGCGATTTCCATTCGTCAAGAGTCTGGAGGTCTTCGACTTCAGCTACCAGCCTTCGTTGGATAAGAAGCAGATTCAGCAGGTGGCGACCTGCCACTTCATCGAGCACGGCGAGAATGTCGTGATCTTGGGGCCGCCCGGTGTGGGCAAAAGCCACCTGGCCATCGGGCTAGGGCTGCAAGCCATTGCCCAGGGCTATCGGGTGTTGTTCACGACAGCCGCCGCCATGATCGCTACGCTGACTCGGGCGCTCACGGAGAATCGGCTGGAGGACAAGCTGAAGCTCTATACCATTCCCCGGTTGCTGATCATTGATGAGATCGGCTATCTGCCCATTGACCGCACCGGGGCCAACTTGTTCTTTCAGCTCATCTCACGCCGCTATGAGAAGGGGCCGATGATTTTGACCAGTAACCAGAGTTTCGGGGCTTGGGGCGAGGTGTTTGGCGACCGGGTGCTGGCGACTGCGATCCTGGATCGGGTGCTCCACCACGCGATCACCATCAACATCCGGGGCCATTCCTACCGGCTGAAGGAGAAACTCAAAGCCGGACTTGTGCGGGTCGAAGAAGCGTCAACGACAACCTAACGGGGTGGGGAATTTTCGATGACCATAACTGGGGCAATTTGGATGACCCTTGACACGTGCGTCGGATCGTCGGTCGGGTCCAGATCGATGGTGATGCGCTGCGCCCGTCCCTGGCGGAAGCGGCGCTGCTGCGCAATGACCGTGTCCGCCACAGCCCGGCCCATCTGGACCAGCGCCCGCGGGCCCACGGCATTTTCAAATCGGGACAGGGTCGGCTGCGAGGCCAGGGCCGTCCCGGTGAGCGGGTCCCGGCCCACGGCCAGCTTGTGCATCGGGTCGTCCGCCAGCCGCGCGGCATCGTTCCCATCCTCGTACCCACAGGCCAAGCCAAAGATCCGCTGGCGCAGCAGCTCCCGCACCGTGTGTCGGATCTTGTCCGGCTCCCGGCAATCCACCACACATGTCGCCAACTGGTCGGTCAGCCGGAGGCGGTCATCCAGCGCCTTGAGCAACAGGACGCCCCCATCCGTGCTGGCATGGGCCTGATCGAAGCGGGCGACCACCGGCTTCAGTTTGTCATAGAATTCGAACGTCACTTGCGGTATACACTCTGTCGCCATCGGGTCTCCTCCAAACTGTTCGTAGAAGTGGCTGAGCACCGCTCCTATAGCACAGTTTCGAGCCTCGATGGCTTTTTTATTTCACAGGTCGTGAATTATCCGGGCTAGTGAGCCTGCCTTGCTGCGTAAGTCGATTGCGCAGCTTAAAGCACGAAAGGCCAGGCTGGATCGCGAGGTCGTCATGGCTCTCGAAGGACTCGAAGTACGGCAGTGGGTCTATCTTCGCGACACCAAGCTTCATTCGATCATGATTGATTCGTCCGCTGATCGTGCATTCGGGGTGATCGGGCTTACACAGGGAATCCGAGATATTGTCGGGGGTACCGGGCTGCTTATGGAGGCAGGTTTGGTTCGCTACCGAGGGCGGTATGTGTGTGATGGTGTCATTTCGCAAACGGCGTGGCTTGGACCAGGATACAGAAGGAGTTGGAACGAGAAATTCAAGGTGCTCAAGGCATCAGGCCAATTTCACGTGAAAGCCGATGTCTAACCATGTTGTCGACCGGATGGTCTCAAGGCATGCATGCGATACAGTTCGCCGTGACGCGCTTACGCCAGCCGGTTACGGCCAGGGTCAATGCGACAGGGCTGAGGACGGCTTTACGATGGTGCGACCTCAGCGCTGAACGTTCGTCTTTGGCCGGGCGTGGACTTTTGATGCCTGAGTTCATCTCGCATTGTTGCCTGATGAAGCAAGGCTTAGAAGAAACGAGGCAGCTAGTCTTTAGGTTTCTCCGCCGCCGCCAGGATGGGCTGGAACATCGGATCGGCATCGAGTACCGCCTTGAGTAAGTCGCTGTGGAGGAAATAACGCCAGACCTCGTCATCTTTGCCCGGTATTTCGTCAAACCAGTGTTTGGCCTCGGTCAGATGTCGGAGCATCTTGTTTTTATCGCCGTAGTCGGGCATGAAGATCATGCTGTAGGCCATGGTGTATTCGGCGAGAAACTTATCGATCGGCAGCTCGGCCATGGTCGATGACGCACGAGCGTCCTCGTACGCTCGAACACTGTCCGGGTCGTGCAAGACTCGATTCCAAGCCACCTTGTTGATACGTGACCAGGCCAGTTGCACCAGCGCCTCGGCTTTGGCCGTGTTGCGACCAGCTGGGATGTCCTTGACCAAAGCCTCGAATGTCCCGATCATTGAACGTTGATCGTTGTTCCAGCGATAGGCCATGCCGAGCCGGAAGCGGTTATCCAATTGCTCAGGACGGATTTTCGCGAGGGTTTCCAATGCCGGCAACAGTCGGTAGAGAAAATCCGCCGGTGTTGGTTGGGAGAAGGCACCCATCTCCATCGTGGTCGCAAGGTCGAGGCGGCCGGCGGCCGCATAGATGTTCCAATAAAACTCGTTGAGGGTCAGAGACAGCGCCGGATCTTTAACGGTCAGGTTGTGACCTTTGGCGGCCTCCCTAAGCAATACCGCATAGAGATTTCGGGTCAAGACCGTCAGGGCATCAACCTGATTCGGATTGATGATCAAAATGCGATTGAGCATGGCAAGTCGATCGCGTAATTCGGGAAAGTCGGCGGCACGAGCTGCTGCCGTCGTCAGCGTACCGGGCTGATCATCCGGACCCCACCAGACAATCGAGTCAGGAAGCGCTCGGCTCGTTTCGGTTGTGAACGGAATTCTGTCCGTGACCATCCCCGGCGCCTCAGGCGTGGTTCTCACGGGCAGATGAAGGACGGCAGAGTCTCGAGGAAAGCCGTATTTTTTGAGCCCGGTGAAGACCACCCATCGAGTGGTGATGGATTGCATGGCGCGCCGCTCTCGTTTCACCGTATTCGTCCAGTGGACGGTGCCTGGCCCGTACGTGACCGGTGACGAAAGGAGGTCATGATAGTGGACGGTCAGGTCGACCCGCGTAGTAGGGACGCTGAAGACTTTCCCGTTGGGCTTCAGTGGGAAGGATCCGTTCGGGATCGGACGGCTGTCTGTCACGGTGAGATGAAGGCCGGTTCCAGGTGGCGAGACGCCAAGGGCATCCATCACAAAGGCAGAGGCCTGAGTCCGGGGGAGCTCGTCCCCATAAAAAGCAAGCGAACCTGTGCTGGGCCAGAGTATGTTCATCCCAATATCCGACCGCTTCAAGACCGGGGCATGGCCGGCAGTCAGTTCCTGCCAACAGCCCTCGTACGAGGCGTCCGTTGTCCGAAGATTCGGCCGGCCGGTCGACGGCACCGTCAGGAGATTGTATTGACAGGCGAAGTCCAGCTGTCCGGTCGTGACCTTGTCACCCTTGGCGATGGCCTCGGCATATCGAAGAGCTGTGTCGATAGCGACATTATGGGTGCCCCTATTTTTCGTTCCCTTCTGAGGAGACGTGGACACTGCAGTTGCAAGTTCAGGGAAGGTCATCTCAAAGACCATCACCAGCCCCGAGAGGAGTAGAATTCCGAGCAATAGCTTCCTATTCATGATGAACAAGACTCACGCTGTTGTGGGTTATCGTGTTGAGGCGGATCTCAAGATTTTCTCACGCATCAAGGCACGGTCGGCTGGCGATAGAGTCGGCGCGGGGCTGTGGCGACAGAGCGACACGGTTTGGCGCAACGACATCACGAAGCCTTCACAATTTGGACAAGCGCCCAGATGTCGACGAATTTCTTGGCAAATACTCGTCGAAAGTTCGTCATCGATATAGGCGGACAACCGGCGAAGGATACGCAGACACCGGCTTTTCCCATGAGGATGTCGGTGCTGAGTCATTGACGAATGCCGCTGCCGCTTGGAAGCGCTACGTTTTACCATGTGGTTCAGTTTCTCCGCCACCCAAGCGGGTCATGGTCGCTGGACGCTTCGCCGAGGCCTCGTGCGCTGAGTTGGCGGCGCACGAACAGTCGAGCCCGGTGTAAGCGTGATTTCACCGCTCGTTCGTTCAAGCCCATGATGGATCCGACCTCCTTGGCGCTTAACCCTTCCATGTCACGAAGCACCAAGACCATTTTATACTTCTTCGGCAACTGGTTGATTGCGCCATCGAGAGCTTGCCGCAATTGTTTATTTTGAAGCGCGGCTTCAGGGCTAAGTCCGTCGATCGGAATCTGCAAGCGGAATTCACCGTCCGACGTGGGAATGAATTCATCGAGCGACAACTCGCGCTCCGGGGCTCCTTTCCGTCTGCGCCGCATGCGTAGGCACGCCCGCGAGGCGATGGTATAGAGCCACGTTGAAATCTGAGCATCACCACGAAATCTGTCGAGGCCCAGATAGGCCTTCAAAAAGGTCTCCTGTACCAAATCTTTTGCCGACTCCGGTTCGCCGCACAGACGATGCGCGAAGCGATACATGAGGTCGACGTGATCCTTGTACAGCCTATCAAAATTCTTGGCCGATTGTGGCGCACTCGAGGACGAGGTCGGCGACTGGCGAGTGGTGGGTGAGGCGCCCATATATGGCGCAGTCTACGAGGGGATTAAAAAGAGAGTCAAGATGATGAAAGCGGCATTATTGTATCGATTGTCTGATCCCAGATACAGCCAGATACAATTTGACCCACAAAGTTTGACCAAGCTATCCTTTCACGATGCCAGCCCGACAACAACCTGCGTTGCGGCCGAGCAAGAGATACGGCGCGGCCGAGCTGTTCGGGCATTCGCTTGTCGGCATCGATCCCAAAGAGCTACGAAGATTGTCGTCGGCCGATAACCGGGCGATCTCCTGCCCTTTTAAGCCGGATCATGCCAGCTGCCACAAGAAAGGTGGAGTTTGCTCTTTGACCCTTTACGAGAGGGGCACGGATGGAACCGTCTCCATTTCACAGTCTCCAGTCACGACATGCCCGAGTCGGTTTCTTGAGGGAAATGCAGTATTCAAGTGGGTCAGCGAGACCTTACAGGATTCAGCCGAAGCCAGCATCGGCAATGAAGCGTCATTGCTCCTCATTACTGTCCAAAATAGCCGGAGGGAGATCAAGAATGAAACGAGATCATGAGTTACGGCGCGTCCGTCGTCTTCAGAAGGAAATTGACTCAATCCGCCGCCAGCTAGGGCTTAGCTCTCCAGGTGCAGTAGTTTACTCATCACCGCTTCGCTCGCTGGAAGACGAAGTCGTCGTAGTTGAAGCTGATGGAATGGGTGGTGCGACAACCTGCATAATCGAGGGAAACTATCCCATTGACTTCATCACGAAGTACGAAGAACGCTTTCCGTCTGAAGAAAAGGCCGTTCGTAAAGCTGAGAGCTTGGTGGTTCACGAAAAGTTTCGTAAGGTGGAATGACGTGATGGATTTCCCCTCTCAAGATATTCGGCTCGAGTACTCTCGTCGAAATTCTTCGTAAACAATTCGTAAAACCTTCTGCCTGTCTTCTTGTTCATCAAAGTTCGAGGCAAGTTTCACGACATCCTCTTTTTTAAGCAACTGGACCTTCATATCGACCAAGTATTTCTTTACTTCCTTTGAGACATCGTCAATAACCAGAACCACATTGCCGTTCTGAATCCGTTCGTTGTCGAAGTTGCGCTTTAGTTCACCATATATCTGTGCAGCTTCGAGTTCTGTGTGGATGCGAAGTTTCTTGACTTGATAAACCACGCCAAAGTTGGTTGAGAGATCAACTCCTTGATCGTGGGCGGCAGTGCGTGTGTCCCGATAGATCTTGCACGCAAATTTTTCCAGATGAACCTTCAATACGGCGAAACTAAAAACCTCAAAATTGGCCGGTGTTTTGCTGATCTGCTCCTGGATTAAGTTCAGGAAGCGGGGCATATCAGATGCCAGTGCTGTACGAGTTTCCAAGTCGTGAAGCGACGGAACAACTCCAAGGCGGCTTTGTATGTGTCGCTCTATTCTTAACGGGATCCAATCTAAGATGGCTTTTGCGACGTCTGTGTAGGGAGCCAATAGCTTGTATCTCAGATGCCCGACTGACTTCAGGACTCTATAGCGGGACATTCGGTTTCCATAAGCGTCGTAGTATTTCCCTCCGATATATACGTCATGGCCGAGAAATTCTTTCAGCTCTTTAACAGCTGCCTTGTAGGCCACTTCGATTTCAGAATCAGTGAAAAGCTGCTTGCCTGTGGTGAGAAACTCCCGTAGCAAGCCGCTGGTTATAACCGGCATTATGGCTTTTGTCTGAGAGTTCGTAAGCATGCGTTCGATCTCATCTTTACAGAAAACGATAGCATCAACCGACCCTCTTGTTGATTTCCTGGCCATAGCTCAACGAGCAAACACGATCCCCGTGATATTGCGCGACATTCAAGTGGGGTCGAGAATACCGTGATGAGGGAATAGAGATCAAACCAGAAGAGTCTTGGTGTGGGACTAGGGTCGGAAAATGATATCCCGACGCCTCAGTGCTGGAGGGACCGGAAGGCACGAGTTGCTAATAGATCACACCGAGAGCCCGGCCCACCTTTGCAAACGCCGCCACGGTTTGTTGCAACTGATCCCTTGTATGGGCTGCCGACATTTGAGTGCGGATCCTTGCCTGTCCTTGCGGCACCACCGGATAGCTGAATCCGACGACGTAGACCCCTTCTTTCAGTAAGGCCTCCGCCATGGAGGTCGCAAGGGCGGCATCACCCAACATCACGGGAATGATGGGATGTTCGCCAGGGACAAGCCTGAAGCCAAGTCTGGTCAATTCAGCCCGGAAGAAGACGGCATTCTCCCGAAGCTGCTTCCTGAGATGATCGCCCTGTCTCACGAGTTCGAGTGCACACAAGGCTCCAGCCGCGATGGGCGGAGGAAGCGAGTTGGAAAACAGGTAGGGGCGCGACCGTTGACGCAGCAGCTCGATTACCTCGGCCTTGCCGGATGTAAACCCGCCGGTCGCACCACCAACCGCTTTCCCCAGGGTGCTCGTCACGAGCTCAATTCGATCAGCCACCCGGAAATGAGCCGGAGTACCCCTGCCCTGAGGACCCAGAACCCCAGTCGCATGGCTGTCATCGACCACTACCGCCGCGTCGTACCGTTCTGCCAGCTCGACGATCCGATCCAGTTTGGCTGGATCACCATCCATGGAGAACACTCCATCGGTTGCAATCAGACGCAGCCGGCATCCGCCTGCTGCCTGAAGCTGCCCTTCGAGGTCCGCCATGTCGGAATGGGCGTATCGGAATCGCTTGGCCTTGCAGAGTCTGATGCCGTCAATCAGGCTGGCATGGTTCAAGGCATCGCTGATGACGGCATCAGACTCATCCAACAACACCTCGAACAATCCCCCGTTGGCATCGAAGCAGGAGCTGTACAAGATTGAGTCCTCGGTGCCGAGAAACTCACTGATAGCCTGCTCCAGCTGTTTGTGCAAATCCTGCGTGCCGCAAATAAACCGCACGGAGGCCATGCCATATCCATGCGTTTCCAATCCCTTTGTGGCAGCCTGCACGATAGCCGGGTGATTCGCCAGCCCTAGATAATTGTTTGCGCAGAGATTGAGAACCTGGCCTTGCGCGACTCGGATGTCGGAGCCCTGGGGGCTCAACAATTGGCGTTCGGACTTGTACAGACCGTGGGATCTGATATCGGCGAGCTGAGCTGCAAGGGTCTTCTTGAATGACGAGTAGGCCATGGCCAAAACAGGACTGAGAGTTGAGTGAGGACCACCCTTCTGTTCTCCCAGTCCTCAGTTCTCGTACATCAGCCCTACTATGGAATCAAGACAACTTTGCCGCACTGCCCTGACTGAATCAACTCAAAGCCCGTCGCAAACTCGCGCAGCGGGAATGAATGTGTGATCACCGGTCGAATATCGAGACCTGCTTTGAAGAGACCAGCCAACCGGTACCAGGTTCCGAACAATCGCCGCCCGGTGATCCCATAGACACGGATGCCCTTAAAAATAACTTCGTTCGGCAGATCAAAGCAAACGGGACCGGTCGGGATGCCGAACAAGGTGACTCGTCCACCGTTCTTCACCGCGCGAAAGGCTTGATGCATGGCCGTAGGGTCTCCCGACATTTCCAGCGCGGCATCGACTCTCTCACCACCGGTCATCTCAAGGATGGCCGCCGCCACTTGCTCCGGGGACTCGGCTCTCACGTTGAGGACGTGATCCGCTCCAACCTGCTTCGCCAGGCCAAGCCGATAGTCGCTGACATCGGACGCGATAATGATCGCAGCACCGGCGGTGCGTGCGACAGCGGCGGCAAATAGACCGGTCGGGCCACAGCCCGTGATCAATACGGTATGCCCGGTCAGGTCTTCAGCAAGGGCGGCATCAACGGCGTTGCCAAGCGGTTCCTGGACACAGGCCAACTCCCGAGGAATTTCGGGAGCCGTGTGCCACAAAACTCCCTCGGGCAGCGCGACATACTGAGCGTAAGACCCATCACGATCGATCCCGAGGATCTTGTAATTTTTACACACATGCGCCTGTCCAGTGCGGCACTGAAAGCAGGCTCCACAGGTCAGGTGTGATTCGGCGGCGACATAGTCACCGACCTTGACCAGAGACACCTCGCGACCGACCTCTACGACGTGGCCGCACAATTCATGGCCGATGATGCGTGGCGGGCGAATCCGTCGTTGTGCCCATTCGTCCCACTGATAGATATGGACGTCGGTTCCACATAACGAGGTCGCGGCGACCTTCACCACAGCGTCGTGTGGCCCCGGGATTGGATCCGCCCAATCGGTGAGGGTTAAACCAGGCTCAGCAATAGTCTTGATGAGTGCTTGCATGAACTCATTCTATACCACCTCAATCAGTTGACACCCGTGTTTCGACGAAACAAACGGGTTGCACGGGCTTCCTGGCGATGGGTAGGATGGCCGGACTCATCGTGATGATGGGGCGAAGTATCGGTTCATACAAGTAGGCATGGAGATGGCGAAAGGTGATGCGATGAAAATCTGGTCCAACTGGTTGCAGGGAATCGTCATGGCGGGGCTTCTGGTGGGATGCTTCCCGCTGGGCGTCGGGGCGGAAACGGTTCGTTGGGACATTGATCCCGATCACTCGATCATTGAGTTTCGCGTGGCCCACATGGTGGTGTCCAAAACGTCGGGGCGCTTCCTGTCCTATCGTGGATTTGTTGATCTGGACGCTGACGCGAAAACCTTCAAGACAATCGAAGCCACGATCAATGCTGAATCGATCAACACGAACCAAGAGAAACGTGACGCGCATCTGCGCAACCCCGACTTCTTGGACGTCAAACAATTCCCGACGATCACGTACAAGATGAAAAATTATCAGAAAGAGGGAGATAGGTATAAGGTTGTCGGCGACCTGACTCTGCGCGGCGTGACCAAAGAGGTCGCGCTCATCGGCACGTTCAATGGCGTCGCCAAGGATCCCTGGGGCAATACCAGGGCTGGATTCACCGCCGAGGGAACATTGAATCGCAAGGACTTCGGCATGATCTGGAACAAGACGCTGGATAACGGCGGGTTAGTCGTCGGAGACGACGTCCAGATCCGCCTGGACATCGAATGCATCAAAGCGAAAAATCCGTGAGAGATTACGACAGCAGAATCTTTCGACCCGACATTCATAACCTGAGTGACTATGAAAGCGATGGTTCTCGACCATACCGAAGACGTTTCCACTGGTCCTCTACGACTTCACGACTGGCCGATACCTGTCCCACAGGCGGGTCAGGTCCTCGTCAAGATTCATGTTTGCGGCGTCTGTCGCACGGATCTCCATGTGGTGGAAGGAGAACTACCCGATATTCCCTCCCCATTAATTCCAGGCCATCAAGCAGTCGGCACTGTGACGCAAGTCGGATCGGAGGCTGCTGAGATCAAGGAAGGGGATCGCGTCGGGATTGCCTGGCTTCAGGGGACATGCGGACAGTGCGAATTCTGTACAAACGGGCGGGAAAATCTTTGCGTACAAGCGAAGTTCACCGGCTACCAGGTCGATGGAGGGTATGCCGAATATGCGGTCGTGCCCGCACGATTCGCCTACCCAATCCCACCGATCTTTCCCGACGAAGAAGCCGCTCCGCTGTTATGTGCCGGCATCATCGGCTATCGGGCGCTACGGCTCAGCGGCATCAAGCCGGGGCAACGTCTCGGGCTCTATGGATTTGGAGCATCGGCGCACATTGCCATCCAGATCGCGCGCCAGTGGGGTTGTCAAGTCTATGTGAGCTCGCTCAAGCGGGAGCATCAGGAATTGGCAAGACAACTGGGAGCAGTCTGGGTCGGCGGGGCGATGGAGATGCCGCCGGATAAGCTGCACGGATCGATCATCTTTGCACCGGCCGGTGAACTGGTGCCTCCGGCCTTGAGAGCACTCGACCGAGGCGGGACATTGGCATTGGCCGGCATCCACATGTCACCGATTCCTTTGCTGGACTACGATCGTGAGGTGTTCGGAGAGCGGGTGATCCGCAGCGTGACAGCCAACACGAGACAGGACGGAGTCGATTTGTTGCGCGAAGCAGCAGCTATTCCTATCAAACCACATACGGTCCGTTTTCCCCTTGAACAAGCCAACCGTGCATTACAAGAACTGAAAGCCGGAACCTTTCAAGGCGCAGCGGTCCTCACGATGTGATATTGGCAGGCGCCATTCCTGATTCACTGCTCCACTCACTCGCGGCTGACCCGCGTCCTCGCCAATTCCAGCGGCGTGCCGATTATGTGTTCGAGATCGAGTCCGTATCGGAGGGTAGATGTTATCGAGCCGTACGCATGAGCACAGAAAAGGTTCGGGACAGTACCATGGCCTAGTCCTTCCGGATAGCGGCAAGGAGTCCCGCGGCGCCCAGAAGCCCGCCCAGGATGATCAGAAACGACGCGGTGTCAGGCAGGCCGGCTTCCTGCGGAGGCGGCCAATCGACGAAAAGGCCCATCGCAATGAGGACGGCACCGAGCGCTTGCATAACTTTCCAGCGGATCGAAGTCCGTCGATCTGTCTCGTGAGGGGCTTCTGACTTCTTTTCCGGCATAGATTCCCAGCGAGTCCGACAACCTTAGCATGGCGGCTTGAAGGGACGACGGTCAAGGTTCGGTCATTCGTTGAGGCGAGGTTCCTGCGGCCGATGGCCCAGCGTTGGATGGGTGGCTCTGCATCTTTCCAAAGCGCCACGCCTTGCCGTTTGATCCTCGGTTTTTCTAGAATGAATCTGCTCAAAAATGAGTCAGCGAGGATTCTGTGAATATCCTGAAGCGATCGTGGGACTGGTTCTGGCGGCAAAGCCTGCTCAGCAAGGTTGCCCTCGTTGGGCTGTTTGCAGCTTTCGTCCCATTCGTCCTCCCGACGATAGTGTCCTGGTTCAGGCCGACCATGATTCACGTCGGCGTGGCCTTCTACACGTATGAACGGGGAGTCCAACCACAGGGAATGAATACGCTCTATTTCTTCGAAAGGCGCAATCTGGTATCCAATTGCAGCATCCGTCGTGAGGAGCAATCTGTCCCGAGTGGTCGCGCGATGGCACCCGATCCGCAAGCCTGGGTGCTCATTAAGCTGTTGCTCGAAAACGTATCCGATCGCGACATCACGCATCTTCGGGTTGGTGTGAGATCACCCGCCATTAATCAGGCGACGCAGCTGGTGACTGCCCCAACCTTGGTCGCCACGGGCAACAAGGAGGCCCCACCTGATGTCAAGCCCCTGTATGTCATCTCGATCTCGACGGTTCCTGGTTCGAGCTCGGTGGTGGTCAGTCTAAAGACTCCCATCGACGATTATTTGCGCGAGTTCATCTATGACAAGCGACGCCCCGTCACCATTCAAGTCCCCTATGTCTCGGCGGATCAATTCAGACAGTACCCCCCGATCGTCTCACGCACGAACGCGGTCAAGATGTTGAATCGTGAAGGGGTGTTGCGCAGCGACGACGAGGCCTTCGCCGCTGAAAAACTCCAGGTGACGATGTTGCCGCCCAATGAGTCGAAGGAGCAAGAGGTGTCGTATCAAGTCCTTTCTCGGGCCAAAGCCTGCTCGGAAGCAGAAGCGGGTGTATGGTGATCTTCGACTCAGGAGTCGGAGTCAAAGGCGGGAACGAGGCCCCCTCTCGATCATGGGCTGTGAAGCGGAACCTTCGCGGCCAGTAGGCTCCTCGCCGCCGACTGACCGGCCAGCCAGCCTGTCGTCCAAGCCCACTGAAAATTGAACCCGCCGATGCGGCCGTCGCAATCGAGCAGCTCCCCGATCAGATAGAGCCCGGAAACCAGCTTCGACTCCATGGTGCGATAGTTGATTTCTTCCAACGGCACGCCGCCTGCCGTGACTTCCGCAAAATTCCATCCACGGTCCCGCTCGATCGGAAAACGAAACCTTGCCAGGCTGCTCAGTACCTGCTCTCGGTCGCGACGCACGACCTGAGCCACTAGTTTCTGCGGGTCGCATGAACAATGGCGGCAGAGAGATTCGGCAAGTCCTTCCGGGACCAGCATCGACAGTATTCGTGTCAGCGAACGCCTGGGATGTTCAGCCGCTCGGGCGACAAACCACTCCTTCAATTCGTCCGATGTCCTGCCTGGAACAAAGTTGCCGTAAAGATCAACGTGTGCGCCTCGATTCGTCGACAAGGTCCAGAAGCGGCTGGCGTCCATGACCACGGGCCCGCTGATCCCAAAATGGGTCCAGAGTAGGCTACCGGTCCGTCGATCGACTGCTCTACCATCCACCACGCTGGTCAGCTCCACCTCATGCGAGAGGCCTGAGAGCGTTGCGTGAAACATGGAACGATCGAGCATCAGAGGGACGAGAGCCGGCACTGTCGGCGTCACGCGATGACCGAGGCTACGAGCCAGTTGATATCCGAATCCATCGCTGCCGGTCCTCGGCAACGACCGGCCGCCTGTGGCGAGCACGACCCGGGATGCCTGTGTCAGGGCATGATTGTCCTGCACCAGAAATCCTGCGCGTGATGCTGAGATCTCGGTTACCCGATGGTTCGGACGGATGATGACGCCCGCATGCCGAGCACGAGCAACCAATGCGGTGAGGACGGTTCGCGCGTCGTCCGTGGTGGGAAACAACTTGCCCGTCGATTCACGCTTTAAGTCGACACCGAGCGAAGCAAACCACGCGATGGTCCGTTCGAGTGAAAACGTCGCAAGAATATTTCGGATAATGTTTTGATTGCCGAAGAAATCTTTTGGGGTGATCACCTCGTGCGTGACATTACACCGCCCGCCGCCCGAGACCAGAATTTTGGCTCCTATCTGCTTGGCTCCATCCAGCAAGAGCACCCGTCCAGGGTTTCCGGCTCTTGCGAGAGTCTCCGCCGTAACGATTGCACCAGTCAGTCCTGCAGCGCCGGCTCCCACGACAGCCACGTTAACCACCTCGTCAGTCATCATCTTCACGGGGAACGTCGTGTCATCGCGAATCGGAGTTCGCCTGCGATTCCGTTCGGATCGAGGTGAGGAGAGATCTTATGCCAGAGTGCGCGGAGGAGGACGAAAAGTACTGTCGGCCACATAACCATAATCAGGCGGGGTTAGAGATTTCTAACTAACGGTTAACATGTCATTAATCTTGGAATGTTAGATACTGTCCGTAGTCAATATCGGCGAGGAGGAATGCCACATGACCTGTGTCAAATGCAAAGGGTTGATGATCTGCGAGCGTCAACCGTCCGCGTCATCCAGTACGATCATTCTCCGTTGTCTCAATTGCGGCCTGATCATTGATCCCTTGATTCAGCTGAATCGCTACAACCAGATGCGAGCCAAGGCCGCCTAGGAGACGAATCTTGGCCGGACCGGAGGCCGTGGAACCTATGGTGCTGTCGGATTGGGCGTCGCGTGCGTGGTCAGATCGAAAACTCGGCCCACAAAAAGGTATGGTCTGAAGGCTCTTTCGCTCGCCGCGGCTCGACGTCCACATCCGCCTTTACACACTTTGCCGCCAGCGGTGCCGTCGCCATCATATGATCGATGCGCCATCCTTTGTTCGCTTCCAGCGAGCTCGGCGCACGGTAGTCCCAGAATGTATATTGTTGACGTGTCGGGTACAGCTTCACAAAGACATCCTGAAATCCCCAGGCGACCGTCTGTTCATAAGCTTTGCGGGCGGCCTCATGATAGCAGACATGGTTCAGATGTTTCTCCGGACTATGGACATCCATGGGGCGTGGGGCCACGTTCATATCTCCGCACCAGATTGCCGGGGATTGTGGTGAAAGATGGGCATTGAAGTAATTGCGTAGTCGCTCATACCAGGCAAGCTTGTATGCATATTTCGGCGAATCGATTTCGAACCCTTGCGGAACGTAGGTATTAATGATGGGAATTCCATCGATGAGGACTCTCAGCAAGCGAGAGTCTTCAGGGTCTCCTCCATCGTCGAATCCGTAGACAACTGCTTCCGGTTTCTTCCGGCTGAGAATCGCCACCCCGTTATAGGATTTCATTCCTCGAAAGGTCGTCTCATACCCGCTGGGTGCCAGGGCGAGCAGTGGAAACTCGCTGTCCTGGACCTTGGTTTCTTGGAGGCACAGGACATCCGGTCGATGCCGATCAAGCCACTCGAGCACGATCGGCAAACGTTTGCGCAAGGAATTGACGTTGAACGTCGCGATTTTCATTCTCACCACACTCCTATAGAATCGGCGCATCCTAACAAAAGCCGTCCCAGGCAACAAGCGGCGGGGACCTGTTGAGTCACATACGTTACTCTGTCACCATCTTGAGGCCTGGCACATTCAACGTATGAATGGCGTCCTGGATTACGTCGACGACCAGGCGCCTGTGCTGACATTTCGATTTTGCCTGTCGATTGAATCGTAAACATGAGTCTTGATCTTCCGGTGGGAGTGTGTGGTAGATCGAAAGGCTATCCGGGAGAACGTATTGTGAACGTGCATGCAGTGATCCACATCAGAGAAGGAGGGTGACATCATGAGTGATGAGAAAAAGCTGACCACGAACGCCGGCTGCCCAGTTTCCGAGAATCAAAACGTGATGACGGCCGGGCCGCGGGGTCCACAATTGTTGCAGGATGTTTGGTTCCTGGAGAAGCTGGCCCATTTCGACCGCGAGGTGATCCCCGAGCGCCGCATGCACGCCAAGGGATCCGGCGCGTACGGCACGTTTACGGTCACGCACGATATCACGAAGTACACCAGCGCGAAGATCTTCGGTCAGGTCGGCAGGAAGACCGAGCTGTTCGCCCGCTTCACCACAGTAGCGGGTGAGCGAGGCGCCGCCGACGCCGAGCGTGACATTCGGGGTTTTGCGGTGAAGTTTTACACCGAGGAAGGCAATTGGGATTTGGTCGGCAACAACACGCCGGTGTTCTTCTTGCGTGACCCACTCAAATTCCCGGACTTGAATCACGCGGTCAAACGAGATCCACGTACGAACCTGCGCAGTGCGAAAAACAACTGGGATTTTTGGACCTCGCTGCCCGAGGCTCTGCATCAAATCACGATTGTCATGAGTGATCGCGGTATTCCGGCGACGTACCGCCACATGCACGGGTTCGGCAGTCACACATTTAGCTTCATCAACGCGAAGCGCGAGCGCCACTGGGTCAAGTTCCACTTTAAGTGTCAGCAGGGCATCAAGAATCTGACCGATGCCGAATCTGAGGCAGTGATCGGCAGGGACCGCGAGAGTCACCAGCGTGACCTGTACGACGCCATCGAACGCGGCGACTACCCCAAGTGGAGACTCTATGTACAAATCATGTCGGAGAAGGATGCGGCGAAGGTCCCTTATAACCCGTTCGACCTCACCAAGGTCTGGCCACACAGGGATTATCCATTGATCGACGTGGGCGTCATGGAGCTCAATCGCAACCCGGAGAACTTTTTCGCCGAGGTCGAACAATCAGCGTTCAACCCGGCGAATGTTGTGCCAGGCATCGGCTTTTCACCGGACAAGATGCTGCAGGGGCGCCTGTTCAGTTATGGCGACGCCCAGCGCTATCGCCTCGGCGTCAATCACCACCTCATACCGGTAAATGCTCCTCGCTGCCCCGCGCACAGCTACCACCGCGACGGTGCCATGCGTGTAGACGGCAACCACGGTAGCACGCTCGGCTACGAGCCCAACAGCTCCGGCGAATGGAAGGAGCAACCGGATTTCCGCGAGCCGCCTCTGTCGCTCGAAGGCGCTGCCGACCACTGGAACCACCGAGAAGACCAGGACTATTACTCGCAGCCCGGCGCGTTGTTCCGTTTAATGACGACGGCACAACAGAAATTGCTGTTCGAAAACACTGCTCGTTCAATAGGTGCAGCGCCACGGGAAATCCAAATTCGGCACATCCGCCACTGCCTGAAAGCCGATCCGGCTTACGGCAAAGGCGTTGCTGACGCGTTGGGTATCGCGCTGACTGATGTGTCTGCCTAGATAGGGGATGCCTAAATTGTTGGAGATCGATGCGAGCGGAAAAGCGAGGATGTCATCGAGAGCATGGGGTCTGGAGGACCTGAATCTTCTTGTGCGTCCTGTGGATCAGGCCGTGATAACCGTCTCGACAATTGAGTCCATAGCATGAGTCGTGATATGACAAGCCCGGCCGTGGACCGGATCGGGTGGATGCTCCGCAGCCAGCTGGAATGATCTGAGAGAGCTGGTAGTTTCCGCGCATCGTCGGTCCACCTGAGAAGGATCCAGAGATCATGAATGATGAAGCGGTGAGTTCCCAGAGGGAGTCACAGATATAGCCTGTAGAAGGGAGGAGATGAAGATGAAGAGGCGGAAGCTGACGAAGTCGATGCCCGTGCCTGTGTGTCTGGTGTTGGGACTGTTGGGGTTCTCTTTCGGTCAAGCACAAGCGGAGGACTACAAGCTCAAGATTCCCTTCGGCCTCGAAGAGACGGCTGTGGTCATTCCTGCCGACAATCCGTTGACGAAGGAGAAGGTCGAGTTAGGCCGGTTGCTGTTTTTTGACAAGCGGTTATCGCAGGACAACACCATTGCCTGCGCAAATTGCCATATCGCGAAATTTGCATTTACGGACGGCAAGCCGGTTGCCACCGGCATCCGAGGCCAGAAGGGTGGGCGCAGCGCGCCGGTGTCCTTCAACCGGCTGTTCAGCAGCGCACAATTTTGGGACGGCCGGGCGGCGACATTGGAAGCTCAATCGGTCGGTCCGTTTATCAATCCGATCGAGCACGGCTTTGCCAACCACGATGTGATGAATGCGAAGCTGATGAAAATCCCGGGGTACCGGAAGCTCTTCAAACAAGTCTTCGGCGATGACACCATCACGACGGAGAGGGTGGGCATGGCCGTTGCCAGCTTCCAGCGCACCGTTCTGTCCGGTAACAGCCCGGCGGACCGGTTCGATCAGGGAGGGGAAGCGGGGGCCATTCCAGAAGCAGCTCAGAAGGGCCTCATCCTGTTTCGTGATAAGGCACGTTGCACCAAGTGCCACTCCGGGTTCAATTTCACCGACGAAAAGTTTCACAACCTCGGCATCGGCTGGGACGACAATAAAGTAGACCTTGGCCGTTACATGGTCACTCAGAACCCTGAGGAACTTGGCGCATTTAAGACCCCGACCTTGCGGGAGATCGCTCGAAGCGCTCCATACATGCACGACGGGCGCTTCAAGACGCTCGAAGAAGTCGTCAGTTTCTACAATAAGGGCGGTGTCAAGAATCCCCACCAGGACAATCTCATTATTCCGCTGGATCTGACGGAACAGGAAAAACATGACCTGGTGGAGTTTCTCCGTACGCTCAACGGCGAAGGGTGGCAACATATCACGGCGCCGAAGGCATTTCCGAAGTAAGCCGTTGATTTGATCGCACGAGGTCATCAGAGGGCTTCCTTCGTCAACGAAGGGAGCCCTCGGCCTTTGTCGGGTTGAAACTCTATGAGCCGGTCAGTTGACTGTGGTCGATCCGATGAGATACCGACGCAGGATTGCTTGCTCGATACGGGAGCGTCCTCGATCCGGAGCTGGGAATCGGAGCACCAGATGGATCTTTCCGGATTCGGGCAGTTGGATCGTGATGCGCGGTTCCGGAGAAGGCGCTTCCAGTAAATTGGTCTTCTCGAGCAGCTTCATCTGCCGCACAGCTTCTTCCATAAACGGCGCACATTCGGTTTTCGCGGCTTCCAGCAAGCTCCGCTCCTCTCGTTGCCAATGCTCGTCGTTCTTGATGGGCACCACGACTGTGTAGAGTCCGTATTCCTGCTCAGGGTTTTCTTTGATCAATGGGTTCGTGAACAACAGGCTGTTGGGAAAAATCGTCACACGGCCGGTATAGAGATGAGCGGATTGGCCGGGACCGATCTCCAGGAGTTTCGTTGCAAAGACATCGTGATCCAGCACGATTCCGCGATGGCCTGCGATTTGGATTCGATCACCGACGGCATAGACCTTGCCGCCCACTCGAAGCGCCGCGCCGCTCCAGCAGAGGAGCAGCTCTTTCGTCGCCAAAACGAACGCCGCAGCCAATGCGACGAGTGAAACGGCAAAGACTTGCAGTTCGTGAGCCCAGATGATCGCGAGACCGATGAGAAATGCGAAGACGACCGAGTTTCGGGTCGTGACGACCCAGCGGCGTTTCGACTCCATCGAGAGCGTCGGATTGTGAGCGATCCAACGCACGATCAACGATCTGACGACGATCAACGTCAGCAAGAGGATCAACGACTTCAATCCGTCCAATGCGACGGAGCTGTCGATTCCAAACCACTCGATTTGGGACGCCATCATCCTCTAGTTGACGGTCAGTGTTTCGCGGGTACCAGGAACGCACTCCTCACGTTTCCAGGTCTTGAGGATTTTGTCCTCGGAGAACGTCAATGTGTACCGATAGCAATACAACGTACGTTTGGCGCTCTCTCCTCCCTTGCCCATCAAGCTGGTGACCGAGTTGGAAGCGTCGGCGATGACCGAGGTATTCCACGGGGTGAGGTCCTGGTCGCCGAGCGCGAACCGATAGGTCCAGAGACTATCCCCGCCGAGAGCCGGGGTCTTCGCCGTGTGTGGGGGACCCAGTCGCTCCCGAATATCCTCCTGTGTCAGCCGACCAACCCCTTCCTTGAAATAGGTATCTCGCCAGGGAGCGCCACAGCCGGAAACGCCGATGGTCAGAACGGCAAGAAGGGCACCGGCAACAAGTGGAAGGCGCTTATAGATGGAGGAAAAAATCGAGACCGACATCCTGACGCCTACGCTACACCGGACGATCGGTAAGTGCAACTCTAGACACAATCACCCGCCATCATGTTCGACGGACTGCCGTCGTCGAGCCGCAGCGGTGTTGGGTCGAGGTGGGCTGGATTTGACCAGACGTTTTCGGTACCTTATTATCGGCTGAGACCAAGGCATGGATGTCCAACGAATTTTTACCGCATGTATGGCCGGTCTCGTGACCCTCTCGCTACAGGCAGGGTCTGCAGCGGCGACCGAAAACCGGGCAGCTAAACCCGAGTCTGTTCCACCAACCTCCCTCCGATCAGATCCTCCTCCCCTGCCGGCGAAACCACCTGGTTCCAACGGCGATCACAAGGTTGGAGAGAAGAGCAAGTCGCCGACCAACGGTGGCGCTCCGTATCAGGTGACTGCGGCCTCTTCCGACGTCATGGGGAAAGATGGTGCGCCGATGGTGCTGGTACCGGCCGGTGAGTTTGTGATGGGAAGCGATAAGGGTGATGAGGATGAAGCCCCTGTGCATCGTGTCTATCTCAATGCGTTCTACATGGACAAATTCGAGGTGACGAACGGGCGATTCGCCAAGTACGTCGAGGCCATCCAGAGCGAACCACCATGGGGATTCACGGACAAGGACACGCCCCTGATCCATGCGGAACATCCTGTCCGCTGGGTGAACTGGATGGATGCGATGGGGTACTGCCTCTGGGTAGGCAAGCGACTTCCCACAGAAGCCGAATGGGAAAAGGCTGCGCGTGGAACCGACGAACGAGTCTATCCATGGGGCAATGATCCACCGACTCCGGTGCATGCGGTCTATGGGCTCAAGGAAGGCGGCGCGGAGACCGTATCGGTCATCGGCGATCACCACATGGGGCAAAGTCCGTACGGTGTGCAGGATCTGGCGGGGAATCTCTACGAATGGGTGATGGACTGGTATGCCGAGGACTTTTATTCCAGCTTTATCAACGGCCCCGCCGTCAATCCGCGTGGTCCCGGAGAGGGGACGGTAAAGGTTCAGCGGGGTGGATCGTACCTCAATACCCCGTATCGGCTGCGGTCGTCGTTTCGCACCAAGAGTGATCCAACCGAGCAAGATCCGAATGTGGGCTTCCGCTGTGCCCAGGATGTTCAGAAGCAACCGTAGGAGGCTGGTCGGCATCTGTTATGCCTTATGCATCGGCTCCCAGAAAAGCGCGACGTGGCTCTTGACAAGATCTCCTAATGGGCGTAGGGAGAGAAGCCTGCGGCCCATCTATCAATCGAAGGTCGAGAGATCGGGTAGTACGCGCGGCTGCCATCCAGGTCTCTCGGTAACTTCATCGCGAGAGGAGGGTGGAGATGGACGACACGACGCCACCTGGCCCATCAGGCCCACCGGTGCAAGGGTGGGTTTCTTGTCGGTCATGCTGACCAGTTCTCCGCCGGCTGTGCCGGATCGGCACGGAGAGCCCTCATAATGCAGGGTGAAAGCCATTCTTGAGCGGAGAAACCATCGGTAGCAAGAGGAACACAGGCACCCGGGATTGACGAGGTCTCCCCCGACTGGAAACCGTGGACCACCGGAAGTATCGCGTGGGTCTTGAGGGCCGCGACAACAGACATACTAGAAATATTTGCGGCGTCCTAAGCGCCAAATCGCGGGCGACCCCCCACCGTAGTGCAAGGTCGCCCGCGCTGTTTCTAAATCCTTCCCTCTTTGTCCCTGTTCAAATGCGATCCGGGAAGTTCGAAATAATCCCATCCACGCCGAGCGTTTTCATCTCCTTGATCTTGGCAGGCTTATTGACGGTGTAGACGAACACAGTCAGCCCCGCCTTGTGGAAGGCCTTCACCCGACGTTTCGTAACAGTATTGAAACGGAGGCCTACGTGCGTGGCTTGCAGCCTGATGGCTTGTGCGACAGGGGCTTTGGAAAACCACTTGAAGAGGACCAACGTGTCGGCCTGCGGATCAATGTTTCGTACCTGTTGAAGTTCATCATGCAGGAATGAGGCATAGATAACCGAGCGGTCCTGGCCACTGGCGCGGACCATGGCACAGACATCATTGGCTAACCCTTTGGTCTTCAGCTCCAGAATCAATCCAATTCGTCCCTTGGCGGCCCTGAGAGCTTCCTCCAGCAGCGGAACCATCTGACCGTTACCGGCATCCAGCTTTCGAATATCTGAAAGAGTCAGGTCAGAAACCCGCCCGCGACCGTTCGTCGTGCGGTCTACCCGCTCGTCATGCAGGAGGACCAGTTCATCGTCGGAAGTTCGTTGGATATCCACTTCAGTAAAGGCGCATCGGAGTGCAATCGCTTGCTCGATGGAGGCCAGTGTATTTTCCGCTGCATACCCGCAGGCGCCGCGGTGGCCGATGCGGAGAATCTTTTGGTTGGGGCTTTCATTTGCCATGGCTCTGTCCTACCATATCGCGGTGGCCAAACAGAAAGCGAAAAAACCGCCGCTACCCAAAGGGGTGAGACGGCGTCGGAAGCCGACCGGGGCTTCAACCGGTTTGGCGGCCGGGGAGCTCCAAGCGGCTGCACCGCCTGGGACAGTGGCCGAGTTGCATCAGGCGGTCGAACAGGATAGCGGGAAGGTCCTCTCGATCTATCGCGAACCTTACGGAGGACATTGGTTGGTGCTTGCCGCCTTGCCGATCGAGCTGGTCGAGCCGACACCCTATCAACGCAATATCTCTGACATGCATGTTCGCAAGTTGGAAGCGGTCATCGGAAAAATCGGTCGCTTTCTCGACCCCATCATCACCGTGAGAATCGCAAAACCCGATCATGAAGCGAAGTACTGGACACCGAACGGCAACCATCGTCTGTCCGCCATGAGGACCCTGGGGGCGAAGAGCATCATCGCGATCGTGGTTCCAGAAGCGGCTGCCGCCTATCAGATTCTCGCGCTGAATACGGAGAAAGCGCACAACCTGCGCGAAAAGGCGCTGGAAGTGATCCGGATGTACCGGGAGTTGGCACAACTCGATCACGCAACGGAAGATGCCTATGTCTTGGAGTTCGAGGAGCCGGCGCTGATTACGCTGGGGCTCTGTTACGAAGAACGGCCTCGCTTCAGTGGCGGCGCCTACCATCCGGTGCTGAAGCGGGTGGATGAATTTCAGAAGGAACGGCTGCAGGCAGCTTTGAGCCTTCGCCAGCAGCGGGCGAAGACCGTCCTGGCGCTGGATGATCTCATCGTCAAACAAGTCGAGGCCCTCAAAGCCAAGGGGCTGACCAGTCCCTATCTCAAAAGCTTCGTCGTGGCCCGGGTGAATCCCATTCGCTTTCGTCCCAAAGATGCGCCGCCCTTGTCGTTCGACGACGCGCTCGATCGCATGACCCAGGCTGCGCAGAAGTTCAATCCGGATAAAATCAAGATGGACGATCTGGCGAAGTCAGGCGGCGCGCCGGACGAGAGTGAGTAGGGCTACCGATCAGAAACACCGGCAGAAGGCCCGGTATCCTAGGTCGTTGCTGGTGAAAACTCCCATCACGTACCCTGATGCTGGTACTGTGGCTGATCACCATTCCTGAGGCTTATGGAATGTCCCCTTCGAATCAACCATGCTATATTTTGTACCACTTATCCCCCCTGAGCCTTCGGGCCAGGGTGCGAGGCCAGTTTCCGCAAGGGGCTGGCCTCAGTGTTTTTACCCTCTTTTAACCAAATCCAGCCATTTTTCCTGTAGGCTCCAGAACGGTGGAGCGTTATCAATCTCGTCCATCATAGCGCAGCCGGTGTCCGCCACGAAGGTCCAGATCCGATTTCGTCTCATTCAATGAGCGCGGTTCATGGATTCCTCGCTAGACTCACTTACGTAGCTGGATTATACTCCTTGCGAATTTGGAATCGTCACACAATCGATTCGTGCCTATTCTCTTAGGCGCTGCGATGACTCGCATAGTCCTGCGGAATATCCTCGTGCTGGCCTGGCTGATGGCCCCCCTGCCTCTTTGGGCCGATGCCAACCTGGAGTACCAAGACCGTGGCGACCGCTCCGAGGGACAAAAACCAAAGCCGGTCTCAGGCTATGACATCGAAGTCATTTCCGTTCTGGCCGACTACCAGGAGCCCGCAACGCAACTGCCCGATCAACTCCGGATCGGATTCTATCTCCGGAGCCAGACGCCAGTTCATCTCACCGTTCGGGAGCTGGATTATCGGCTCTACTATTGGCTCGACAAGGTAAAACCAGCGAAAGGATGGCAAGCCAAGTCGATCAATGAGTTCACCTGGCCGACAGGGGCGGTGCTGCGACAGTTGGATCAAAAGCTCAACCCCTATGAGTTGGGCGTATTGATACGCCTCGGAAAGGGAACACCGACCGACAACGAAGAGATCGCCCCGGCGATCTTCTATCATGTACAGCCTCCCGACAAGATCGGCGGGTACCTGTTCACCATGAAGACCAACGGGGATGCGCGGCTTTCCTGCAAGGTCTTTCGAGGCAGAGAGCAGGCCGAGCTCATGACGCAAGTGTTCCGCAGACTTCCCGGAGGGCGGCCGTTCACCGTACGGTGGGACGCGGGAGGCGTGCCGGAAGGCCAGTATTCTCTCGTCTGCGACGGCTATTTTCTCGATACCAACCAGCCTCTACGACAAACCGTGTGGTTCTTTCACAAGCCGACTGTGCGGTAGCGGGCGATGCAGGCCTAGTGTTGTGTCCCAGAAGTTCTTATTGGCGTCCGTTCGCCCTGAGCTCGTCGAAGGGTGTGCGGTTTCAGGCAGTTCCGTTCATGCGGTTCGACCGAGCTCACCGCAGGGTTCGACTGGCCTGCCCTGAGCTGGGCGAAGGGCTCACCACGAACGTATTGCGGGATGCAATCGTAGGTAGCGGCCATGAGCGACATCTTCATCAGCTACTCCAGCAAAGATCGCCCCTGGGTCGAACGATTCGCGAAGACATTAGAGGCGCACGGCTGGTCGGTCTGGTGGGATCGCAACATACCCACCGGTGGATCCTTCAACGCTGTGATCAGACGGGAGCTTGGGACCGCCAAATGCGCGATCGTCGTGTGGTCTGAACAGTCCGTCGAGTCCGAGTGGGTCCAAGCGGAAGCTGCCGAAGCTAAGAAACAAGACAAGTATCTCCCCGTCAAGATTAATCAGAGTGATATTCCACTTGGCTTTACCCAGCGGACCTTTCAATCCCTGGTGGATTGGGAAGCCGGCGTCGAGCATGCCGGGTTCTCCCAGTTGCTCAAGGATATTGAACGACTCGTCAAGCGTCCACCGACGCAAGTTGAGTTCGGCCCTACGCCTTGGTGGAAACGCGTTCATCCCATCTGGCTTGTTGGTTCCCCGGCCATCATGGCGGCAGTGGTCGTGGTCGGACTGATGCTGTGGCCTGTGTCTGCGCATGTCCGAATAGACCTCACAACGGAGCGCATCGAGTTCGAGGTCGGTGCCAAGGAATCACAGGATTCCTTTACGCTTGCGGGGATGGTTGCGGACTCAGTCGGGATCGAGAACTTCGAGGCGATCACGTTTGCGCCTTCAACGGTTGAGGTGGCGGACCCCTCTCAATATCAATTTGAGGAAGATACATATCCGGACAAAGCGTGGCGACAGCTGGCCCTCGCCGATTCCGAAGTCGCAATAGTTGCGAATCATCAGGCACGACGTTCACGAGTGGTGCTTGAAGAAACAAGCGCCAGCAAACGAGAGCCGGTTAAGCTGGATTCCATCGAGGTGAAGTCAAAGTCGCGAGTCTCACTCGAAACGCGAGAGAAGGAAAAGAGAGAGAAAAAAGAGGAGAGAGACAAAAAGGATACGAAGGTGAAGACTGAGAAGAGAGAGGGTGTCACGATCAGAGTCGCTGGGCAGAACGAGTCCATCCTGCGTCCAGGCCGACAGTTCACCTTCATCGCAGATCATGTGGAGATACACGGACTCAAAGGCTTGCCCTTTAATCAAGATGATGAGTTGACCTATCGTATCACGTTGCCGGACCAGCGATCTCGCGTCATGGTCAAGGCGGGGTCAGATGAACTGGTCTTATTACCGACATTCGCGTTAGGGCAATCGGCGCACCAGGTGTTTGGAGGTATCCCTGTTACCACGGTCGATTTCACCCGACAAGCCAGCGAGGCCGACGGTGGTAGGCAAACTCTCGTCAAAGGTGGCGCGCGGATCAGCGCGTTGACCGGCGATGGGACGATTACCTTTCCAGGTTACGAACATCTCCTTGGTACGGTCTCGATTAAGCAGGACGAAGCCGTTGGATTGGAGCATCTCGACGGATTCACCATTCAGGAGCTCAGCCTGACGGCCAATGAGACCGGTATGCGTCTAGTGGGTGAAGGCATGGCCAAGGAGATCCGCACGAGGTCCGGCCAGGTTCCGATCCAGAAGCACAGCCTGACCGCACTGGACGCCTTATGGCATAATGCGCGGCTCGCGGTGTTTCTGACGATTATTGTCACGGTGTTTACGACCAGTCTCGGGGCCTATCGGCTGTGGAAGGAGTTTAAGCGATGATGGTCCGTGCAGTGTTCGCAGCATGTATCGTGCTCATCGGGTTCACTCATGTGGAGTTGGTTAGTGCGGAGGATATCGCGCGGCTCCAGGCTGGGGTGGTCAAGGTTACTGCCAAACCACCACAAGGAACGACAAACGTCGGCACTGGGTTCATTGTTCGTGTGGACAAGGATGCGGCCTATATCGTGACGGCGGCTCATGTGGTGGCCGGAGACCAACAACCCAAAGTGGAATTCTTCACCAAGCGAAACATGCCGGTGATGGCTGAGGTGCTGGGGTTGGAAGGTGATGATGAGGTGAGAGGCTTGGCGTTGTTGGTCGTAAAGGGAGCGGAGAATATTCCGAAAGGTCTTACCTCGTTGTCGCTTGTCGGAGCTGCGCGACTGACGGGCGGCGAAGATATCCTGGTGATTGGCTTCCCTCGCAATGCTGGGCCTTGGGCGATCGTGAAAGGCAATATCTCATCGCGGCAAGGGCGAGACATCTTCTTTTCTCCTTCCGTCGAGTCAGGCCATTCCGGTGGGCCGATCTTTCAAGGCGGGAAGGTTGTTGGTGTCGTCGGTTCGGGAGGCCAGTCAGTTGGGCGAGGGGTTACTGTCGGAAGTGTCGAGGATTATCTTGAGGGCTTTGGGATCACAGCGCAAGAAAGCGCAGGCAGCTCGTCCGCATCCACGACTCCTGCACCCTCACCACCACCGCCCGCAGCCACGGCCAAACCGGAGGTACAGTCCATAACACTGGCACGCGAGATCACCGGCAAGGACGGTGCGCCGATGGTGCTCATTCCGGCTGGGGAATTCTGGATGGGCTCACCGGACAGCGAAGGGAGGAAAGACGAACACCCGCGTCATCAGATCTATCTGGACGGGTTTTACATGGACAAGTTCGAAGTGACGGTTGCGAGATATACCGAATTCGTGCGGGCGAAGAACAGGCCGAAACCTGGCTATTGGGATCAGGTGGACAGCAGCAAGCATTGGAATCTTCCGGTCGTGGGGGTCAATTGGGATGATGCAAAAGCCTATTGCGAGTGGGCTGGGAAACGATTACCTACAGAGGCGGAGTGGGAGAAGGCTGCTCGGGGAACGGATGGACGAACATACTCATGGGGTAATGAAGGACCGACAGCAAGGTTGGCCAACTTTGCGAAAGGTCTCACGACGCGCGCCTATAAGGAAGGCCTTGCACCGGTTGACAGCTACGAAGCGGGCAACAGTCCGTATGGACTCCACCATATGGCTGGCAACGTCTGGGAGTGGACGGCGGACTGGTATGACGAGACCTATTACATCAAGAGTCCGGCACGCAATCCGACCGGGCCTGCGAGCGGCCTATTTCGTGTGGTCCGCGGTGGGTCCTGGAGCTATGAACCGGACGTCCTACGGTCCGCCTACCGGCACAAGGATTTACCGACGAGCCGGTCCGACTCTATCGGGTTCCGGTGCGCCCAGGACGTTCCGAAGTAACCTTTACACTTTGACTCTATTTCCTTTTCTCCGGTCTTCGCTCTTGGTTTCTCGGCACGAGACATTGAGTGTCAGTCGAGAATTCTCATGACGGGGGAAGAGACCGGTAGCCTTCCAGTCGCCGTCACGAAAGCTAAGATCCAGGGCTCTTTTCATCGGCCGGGCGGAGAATTGCAAGGATGAATAGGCTGATCTATTCTCGATATGGTATCTGATTAATGAGTGATATCCTTGTTCGCATCAAGCGCGCTGTGTTGGCGGGGCATTATGTGTTCAGCGAAAAAGCGCGTTTGGAGATGGAAGCGGACTGTCTCACTGAGCTGGATATTGCCGAATCAATTCTCAATGCTGTGGCCATCACAAAAACGATTCGTTCGACTAATCCGTTTCGGCAGAGCAAAAGGGAACGTCTCTAAATTATTCACAGCACAAACCTGACTGGATTTCCCATTTAGACGAAGGGTAGACTGGTCTTCGAAGCCGGCGTCGAAACCTACTACTTTCTGATCTCTTCGAAGCGAAGTTTGTAGGGAGGCCACGGTCGTTTCAATGCTCAAGATCACCAAGTGTCCTCGTTGTGGCAGTGCCAAAATAAAGCGAGTCAAGCGGAATTGGACCGGCCACTTCCAGGGGCAGGTCTATACGGTGCCTGGGCTGGAGCTTTATGAGTGTCCCACATGCGGTGAGAAAATCTACGATCGCCAAGCCATGCAAAAAATTGAGGCTCACTCTCCAGCCTTCGTGAAAATTCAGGCGTAGTGTCCGGATGGCCAGGCTCGCGTCCTTGATCTGTGACTCCACGCTTCCGTCCAATCGTACTGCGGTAGATTCGTTCATCGTTGGGTAACTTTTGGGGTTGGCGCGAGTGCCATGTCGCCGGAAAGGTCGGCGTTGTCGTTGAGCAGGTTGGAGAGGGCAGGCCGGGAAACGCCAAGCGCCTCGGCGGCCACTTTGACCGAAAGTCCGTTCGGCGCAATGATCTCCCTCAGTGACCGTACGTGATCCTATGTCCATCGTAAGAATTACTTTCTTCCCGGTAGCCTTTTTCCTGCTGTCCACATTCCTGCTTCCGGATCATCTCTTGGCGCAAGACAGTAATGACCTCAAGCGCGGCGTGGTGAAGATCACTGCGCGGGGAGAGGGCCAGCAGCCCAAGGTCGGGACAGGGATTGTCGTGCGAGTAGACAGAGACGCCGCGTATATCGTCACGGCGGCGCATGTGGTTGAAGGAGATCCTAAGCCCACCGTGACCTTTTTCCCCAACCCCCAGCAACCACTTGTCGCCCACGTGGTCGGGATTGAAGGCGGAGATCCTCATGGGCTCGCCGCCCTGCATGTGGCTGGGCCTATCCCAGACGGCGTGGTGGCGCTGCCGCTGGATCTGACAACGAAGGTGATCGGCGGCGAGGCGCTCACGTTCATCGGCTTTCCACGGACGTTACCGCCTTGGACTGTCTCGACTGGCAGTCTGAGTGGGATGAGCGGGCCGACCCTCGCGTTTCAGGCTCTGGTGGAAGAAGGCCATTCCGGTGGCCCACTCTTGCTGAACGGGCAGGTGATCGGCGTTGTAAGCGATGCCAGAGGTCGGCAGGGGTATGCCGTTCCCGCGTCGATCCTTGCCGTCGCTCTTCGTGGATGGCGGATTGAAGCGCGTGCGAGCGACTCGATGGCGCCGCAGGAAAAAATCGGCGCGGACGGCGTCCCCATGGTGCTGATCCGGTCAGGGCGCATCCCGAGCAAGATGGTGGAGGTCTATGGCGGGGGGAGGGCGGAAGAGGTTCAAGGTCCTGCACGGTCTGTGTATTTGACTGACGATCTGTATGTCGAGAAAACGCTGGTCACGAACGCGCGCTATCGCCGATTTGTTGAGGCCACCGGCGTAACGCTTCCTCCAGACCTGATGGAGCAATCCGCGTCGCTCGATCTCGATGGACCGGTGGAAGGTGTGACATGGCACAATGCCGTAGCCTACTGCCGATGGGCTCGGAAGCGGCTCCCGACGGAAGATGAGTGGGAGAAGGCGGCACGTGACACGCAGGGCCGGATCTTGAACGACCAGGTGTATGAGTGGACGGCCACCACGTACCAAGAAGGCCGATGGAATCCCTCGCCACCGGAGGACGAGACGCGCAAGGTACTTCGGGGGAATCTTCAGGCTCTCGGCATTCGTGAGGCTATCGGCGAGCTCGATTATCAGGTGCGCATGTACGCGAGTGCCTACGATGGAGCGCCCGGCAGAGGCTTTCGCTGCGTACAGGATCTCGCGAAGGAACGATAGGCTTTCTCCACCTTGCCCTTCCGCTCAATGCCCCTTTAGAATATCCCTGAGATAAACTGATTCGCACTGATGAGGAGGCTCAAATGGGTCTTGCAGACAATAAATGTGTTCCCTGTCGTGGCGGGGTGCCGCCGCTACCGAATGATCGAACTCAGGCGTTATTGAAGGAGCTGGGCCAAGGTTGGACGCTCAATGGGCAAGGACATCTTGAGCGGTTGTATACGTTCAAGGACTTTGCGCAGGCGCTGGCTTTCGTGAACAAGGTCGGTGCGGTTGCTGAGGCAGAAGGTCATCATCCTGATCTGTATCTGGCCTGGGGGAAAACCAAGGTGGAGATCTGGACACACAAGATCAATGGCTTGACTGAGAGCGACTTCTACTTGGCAGCCAAGGCGGATCGGGAATTTGAACCGTTCCGATCCGCTGCCGGTTAGCCGGCAACATAACTCCCTGCCATGAACGATCGAGGGGGGCATCGGGATGCCTTCGAAATCTGAGGGTGAACAACCTTCTTCCGTGCCTGACCGGCAGCCACCCCTCACAGGCGCCAGTACTGATACGCAGCAGCCTGGTGCCTCGACCAGGGCAGCACAATCAAAGCAGTCACCACCATACCTCATCATCGGAGCGGGCCTGCTCGTGGTCGTGGGAGCATTTGTGGGGCAATGGATCTTGTCACCTATCCCTACTTCTATTCTCACGAGGAATCCGTCAACCCAGAGCGAGGGGAGTACGCAGGACCTTGGGCTTGCGCCGATGGTCCTGGTGCCGGCTGGGGAGTTCATGATGGGGGCCCGCCAGGATGACACCATGGCGGCCAAGGATGAGCGGACCGCCCATGCGGTGCAACTGGATGCCTTCCATATCGACCAATATGAGGTCACCACCGCTCGCTACGCCAGATTTCTTCAAGAGACGAAACGAGGCGCGCCAAAGTACTGGTCAGACCAGATTCCCCAGAGGTATGGAAACAAGCCTGTGATCGGGGTGGACTGGAATGACGCAGCCGACTACTGTGTCTGGGCTGGGAAACGCCTACCGACCGAAGCTGAGTGGGAGAAGGCTGCGCGAGGGACGGACCAACGTCTGTATCCATGGGGGAATGCGGAACCCAGTCAACAACGGGCAAATTTCGACCACTGTTGTGATTTTAACGCCTATGAGGTCTTGAGCGACGTCGGCTCGTTTGAAGAAGAGAAGAGCCCCTACGGTGCCTCTGATATGGCCGGCAATGTGTGGGAATGGGTGGCGGACTGGTACGATGGGGGCTATTACGGCAAGAGCCCGGAGCGCAATCCGACAGGGCCTTCGAGTGGTGAAAAACGCGTGCTCCGTGGTGGGGCCTGGGACTCGACTCCGGCCTACGTTCGCTCCGCGGACCGCCTCAAGCTCTCACCCACGTTTCGGCACGACAATATCGGCTTCCGCTGCGCCCAGGACGTTCCGAAATGATCTTTCTTTGAGGATTCTGCAAGACCCCTCGACTCCCGAACGGCCTCATTCCGTCTAGACAGCCTTACGTACAAGCGATACACTGGAATACTTCTTGTTCCTAGGCGATGCTTCGTGTTGACGGAACCGCTTCGGTGTGAGCTACAAGGGCAGCCCCATGAGTCACATCTTCATCAGCTACGCCAGTGAAGATCGGAAACGTGTTCAGCCGCTGGCACAGGCTCTGGCGAAAAAAGGCTGGTCGGTCTGGTGGGATCGTCGTATTTTTCCGGGCAAGTCCTATGACGAGGCCATCCACGAAGCCTTGAAAGCAGCCAAGTCCGTGGTGGTGGTATGGACCAAAACCTCGGTGAAAAGCACTTGGGTCAAGAACGAATCGAGGAGCGGCTTGCGACGGGGCATCTTGTTTCCGGTGATGCTCGCGGATGAGGTCGAGATCCCTTTGGAATTCGAGCATGTGCAAACCGCTCAATTAGTGGATTGGCAGCCGGATCAGGATCACCCCGAGTTCGACCAATTTATAGAGGCTCTGGCCGGGGTCATCGGTCCACCCCCTGATGGTCCACTATCTGACGTGAAACCGGTCCCGCCCTGGCCGAAATACCTCTCCGGTGGACTTGGTCTCCTGGCGATAATTGGAGCGTTGTTCTATTTTGTGTTCTTTACGCCTACGACTATACAGCCCCCTGGGGTGATCAAAACGCTCCCTCTACAAGAGCAGCCCAAGCCACCCACTGTAGCGCAAAAGAAACCGAAGCCACCCGTGAAAGGCGAGAGCGCTCCACTGAGCGCAGCACCCAGCGTAGGCTTGAGTAAGGAATCGCCGCAGGCCGCAAGCCAAGAGAAGCCGCCCTCACCCTGTCCAGAACCACCGGAGAAGCCTGTGTTGCCTACAACCGAGGGAACATCAGCTGCCACGGGAGAGGTAACAGCCGGCAACAATCCGGCAGCCGGGTCAGGATCGACGGCTAGCCCGACGAAGATCATCACGGGCAAGGACTGTGCGTCGATGGTGCTGGTGTCGGCTGGAGAATTCACCATGGGCTCACGTGAAGAGGACGAGAGTGCTAAGAGCGACGAGCGACCGACCCATTCAGTGTATCTCGATGCCTATTATCTCGATCAATATGAAGTGACAACCGCTCGCTACGCCACATTCTTTCAGGAGACAAAGCGGGCTGCGCCGAAGTATTGGTCTGAACAGGTCCTGAAGCACCATGGGTATAAGCCGGTGGTTGGAGTGGATTGGAACGATGCCGCTGTCTACTGCTCCTGGGCGGGGAAACGCTTGCCCACCGAGGCTGAATGGGAAAAGGGCGCGCGAGGAACTGATCAGCGGTCTTATCCCTGGGGGAACGAGGCATCAAGCGAGCAGCGAGCGAACATTAGTCACTGCTGCGATTTTAGAGATTATGGTGTTCTGACCGATGTGGGGTCGTTTAAGCAGGGGACGAGTCCTTACGGCGCGCATGACATGGCCGGCAATGTCTTGGAATGGGTGGCGGACTGGTACGACCCGAACTATTACAGCAAGGGTCCGGAGCGCAATCCAAAAGGTCCTTCGCGTGGCGAGTATCGGGTGCGCCGCGGTGGGTCCTGGACCAGTGCTCCGGACGACGTACGATCCGCAGACCGGTACGGGGACACACCCTCGGCTCGGGGCGACGCTCTCGGGTTCCGTTGCGCCCAAGACGCTCCGAAGTAGTCCGTACACTGTGACACTGTTTTCTTACATTTCAAAGGGGGACGTTATGGCAACTGACGACTACTTCCTCAAAATCGATGGGATTCAAGGTGAGAGCACCGATGATAGGCATCGAGGAGAAATTGAACTAGATGCCTGGTCGTTCGGAAGGGCGGTATCAGGTGCTCTCCAGCCGGGAGGCGCCGGCGCCGGAAGATTCAATGCGCCGGACTTTCACTTTACGGCGAAGATCAGTCAGGCTTCGCCGATGCTCTTTCTAGCATGTGCTACCGGTAAGCACATGCTGAAAGCGACCATGACCGGAAGGAGAGCCGGCGACCGGACACAGGACTATTTGAAGGTCACGCTGACGGATGTGGTGGTCTCTTCCTATCAACAGAGTGGATCGGGCGGATCCGGTGTAGTTCCTCTTGACCAAGTCTCGTTGAACTACGCCAAGATTGAACTGGAGTATAGGAGGATCAATCCGGATGGCTCGCTTGGAGGCCCAGTCATGGTGAGTTTCGACGTGAAAAAGAAAACAGGACCCTCTCGAAGAAGGCGCCGGTGAGGCTCCGGGAAAGTGGACGGTCTCCAAGCGATCTGGAAACGTTCTCCTGGTAGGGTTTGCCCGCGGATGGCAGCGGAAAGCATCTACATCGATAGCTTCTCTGCCACGTTTCGCATCTGCACGCCATGGATGAGTGAGGCTCCGCCGCGGATGGCACAGGCGACGTGGACTGCTTCGGTCATCTCTTCGACATTCGACCCCTTTTCCAGCGATGCCTGGGTGTAGGCATCGATGCAGTAGGGGCATTGCACGGTATGGGCGACGGCGAGGGCGATGAGCGCCTTCTCTCGCTCGGTCAACGCCCCTTCCGCGAAGACCGCATCGTAATACGCCGCAAACTTTTCCCACAGTGCCTTGTTGCCTTTCCCCATATCGGAAAACTTGTCGAGATCATGCGCGTGATAATACGAGTCCATACGAACCTCCCATGTCGACTTTAACGTGAAAAAGTGGAATAGAGCGGTGGAGCAATCAGGCATTGCCCGGAGGTATGGGGTCGGCTTCAGCCAGGGCTTTGGAGAAGCGACCACCGACGATGTCGGTGGCTTTCGCCATGAGGTCCACCACTTCGTGCCATTCATTGGGCAGCAAGTCTTGCTTCAGCTGTGGATGGATAGCCCATTGGGCTTCGACCTGTGTTCCCTTGCGGATTACCAGCACGCGGAGCAGTTCCACATCCCAGGTCGGATCGGGAGCGTTGTCGCCGGGAGGAGTCTTGTCCGGTTGTTCAGAAGGAGGGACCGTGCGTGCCATAGGCAACCCTCAAGGCAAATCGTTCATGCGGCATACTGTATTCGGAGCTATCGTATATATCAAGGGTTCTCTTGGTTGAGGACCGCGAGCATTGCGTCGTGGATCTGTCCGTTGGTTGCCACGAGTTCCTGACCATAAATTGAAAGGTCTTTTCCGCTGAAATTGCTCAGCCGTCCGCCGGCCTCCCGCACGATCACCGACCCAGCCGCCATATCCCATGGATTGAGCCGGACTTCCCAGAACCCATCGAAGCGTCCTGCCGCCACGTAACAGAGGTCCAAGGCTGCGGATCCGGTTCGCCTGAGCCCCTGCGCCTTGAGAGCAAAGCTGGAAAAATGATTGAGGTTATTGTGCGGCGTTTCTCTGATGTCGTAGGCAAAGCCCGTCACTAATAGACTGCGGTCGAGGGTCATCGTGCGTGACACATGGATGGGGCGACCGTTCAACCACGCACCTCGATCTTCAATGGCCGTGAACAGTTCATTCCGTGATGGATCGAAGATCGCACCAAGCACACAGCGCCCCTCGTATTCGAGGCCGATGGAAACGCAGTAGGCTGGATAGCCATGCGCAAAATTGGTAGTCCCATCCAGCGGATCGATGATCCACAAATAGGGCGACTGCGCCTCCTCAAGACGACCCTGCTCCTCGGCCAAGAACCGATGGGCAGGAAAACGAGCCTTGATACAGTCGATGATGCGCTGCTCGGCAGCGCGGTCTGCATCAGTGACAAGATTGATCGGGTTCTTATACTCGATGTGAAAACCGGCTCCGGCATATTCAAGCAGCAGGGCTCCGGCTTCTTGACCGGCGGCGACCGCCGCTTCGAGGAGACTGTCACGCGAGATTGGTTCGTGAGGAAAGGACACGTCTGATTGTAGCATGTCCGAATGGTCCACTTGAAAAGATCATGAGCCTTGTATAGGTACAAGGCTTATCAACATGATCTAGAAAAGGATTACTTGCTTGCAACACACCAAACATTGATGTCAATGTATGATTCGAATAATAAGTCTTGACATAATGTACAAGCAATGCTATAAAGCAAGCATGCTTTTCAAGGTGATCATGTGGAGGAATTAACAGACATTCTCGTTGGTCTAGAGCAACGGATCAACGCGTATAAGAGCCGGTTCCACGAACTAGAGAAGAAGCGTCGCCGACTCGATGACGAAATCGCCACCATTAAGAAATATCTGGAGCTCGCTGAAACCCTCTATCGTGTCGAGGCCGACAAGGCCAAGCTGGCCAGCCTCTCCAACCAGATCATTACAACGGATGATTCCAAGGGGATCCGGCCTGCGCCGGTTATGGACGTCACCGACCAATCACGCGAGATTCTCCTCGGACGGAGTAAGTATGTAGGGAAAAGCGTCCCTCAAGCAGCCTATGAAATCCTCCGCGAATCGAATCGTGCGATGCACGCAAAAGAGCTGGTGCAGCGTTTGATCGAAGGCGGGTTGCAGATCAAAGGGAAGACGCCGCTCACGTCGATCGCGACGTCGCTCAAGCGTGACAAGCGGTTCAGAAAGGTCGGCCCCAATACGTTCGAAGCCTTGGACGATATGCTGATTCAAGCCGTGTAGTGGTTCGTCAACGGGCTCAACTCGACAGTCCGAAGGGGGGTGAGAATCTTGGCAACAAAGAAGGCAGCGAAGAAGAAGAAGAAGTAATCCCCGCCATGTGTGATACGCCGGGGGTAAGGCCACTTACCTCCGGCGTATCACCCTGCGATGTTCTGGAGTGAGAAGATCGTCCCGCCTAGAACGACCACAAACAGGATACAGACAACCTGTTATAACCTAAGAGGCCTGAAGTGCAACGGCTGGCTCAAGGTAAGCCGTGTGTGCGAACGCTGGCTTCCTGTCTCCTGAGGGCTCCACGTTCAGCAGCACCCACTTCTCCGGCTGCGTCAGGATCTGTTGAACCAACCGAGTGTGAAGTGCATGCCCCGACCGATCCGCGACAATGTGACCGATGAAGGGTGCTCCCAAAAGGGACAAGTCACCGATCAGATCGAGAATCTTGTGGCGGACAAACTCGTCGCCGAATCGGAGGCCGGAATCATTGACGACCCCGTCATCCGACAACACAATGGTGTTGTCCAGGGTCCCGCCTTTGCCGAGTCCCCGAGCCCACAATGCTTGAACTTCATACAGAAATCCGAATGTCCTGGCTTCGGCAATCTCATTCTCAAACGTACTGACGGAACAATCATACGTATAGGTTTGTGTCTTGATCAAAGGATGCTCATAGTGAATGGAGTACGTGATCCTCGGGGTGGAGGACGGTTCGATCCGAACGCGCTTTGATCCCTCGGTCACTTCAATCGGAGCCATAATTTTGAGAAACGGCTGCTTCCGCTCCTGCGGGACGAGGCCGACGGATTGAATCAGCCGGACAAACGGCGCTGCGCTTCCATCCATGACCGGAACTTCGCTTGCCGTGACATCGATGAAAACATTGTCGACATGAAGCCCGGACAACGCCGATAGCAGATGCTCAATGGTCTGAACGTGGAAGCCATTGCCGCTGACGGCCGTGCACAATTCGGTCGGGACTCGATGTTCAATGGAGGCGGAAAGATACGTATCACCGTCTGCCTTACGATTGACAAAAACCACACCGGTGTCAGGAGGAGCGGGTCGCAGCGTGATCGACGCCGATTGGCCGGAGTGGAGTCCCACGCCCGAACAAGTTACTGCCGATGCCAGAGTTTGTTGGTTGCGCACAAGCCCTCCCTCATACATACAGACAAATGCCTAAACACCACCAGCCGTATCCTAGCCAAGCAATCAATGTGCCAAAACGATACATCCAGAACTAGTTGATACTACGATTAAATACTGCGAATAGGTAAAAATATACCTGTATCTTAAAAAACACAACTGTGTTCTTCAAGAAAAGGCCCCGCAAGAGGAATGTAGGCTGTCGCGACTTGGGTTGCACCAGAGTCAGGGACATGACACAGGGTAGCGGGCGAACAGCATCAACACCGTGGGAAGGCGAAGTGATCAGCCTCGACCCAAGACGTGGCGGCCGAGAGATTTTATACGTAAGCACCAACCAAGGATGAAGCGGCTCTTTGAGCAGGATGTTGACTATCGGGTAAATGGGCGGGCGGAACTGTGTCGCGACGCTCAACCTGCTGGTCTCAGAGATGAATCCTTCCGAGCACCTGGCGATCCAAGTCGAGCGAGTAACGCCACTCCTCGGATTGCCTTCTGCCAGGTAACGCCCTCATTGGGCGCAACAAATCAGCGAGCACGAACCGACAAACGCCTCTGTTCCATCGTTCACAACGCCAGTTCCTAACGACATGTCTCGAACGTTCTCATGATTCGTCGTGAGTTCCAGCGGTGTATAATGCTCGCGGATGGCACTCCCGTCTAACCATTTCCTGTCCTCAGTCGGCAGTAAAGTTGTCATGGCTCTGCGCGGGTTAGGGCTCGTGCTCTATGCTAGTCTTCACATGTTGGGAAACCTTCAGGTGTTCGAAGGACCCCTTGCGGTCAATCCCTATGCGGCGCTTCTCCGAGACATGCCGAACCTCCTCTAGGCAGCCCGAATTGGGTTGCTGAGCCTTGCGGCCCTCCATGTCGTGCTGGCGATCCGGTTGACCTTGCGAAATCGCCGTGCTCGTCCGATCGCCTAGGCGGTCCGCGAATATCGTCAGGCATCTTTTGCGTCTCGCACGATGGTTACCTCCAGTTGTGTGCTCTTGCTCTTCCTCATATTTCACCTCCTGCATCTGACGGCCGGCATGATTGATCCCTCTTCTGTCGATCGTCTCGACGTCGAAGGACATCGTGATGTCTATGGGAAGCTCGTCCATACCTTTCAGAATCCGTTCATCGTGGCGTTCTACTTGGCGGGTCAGTTGGGGCTAGGCTTGCATCTGAACCCTGCCGTCACCAGCAGTTTCCAGACATTGGGGCTGGAATATGCCTCATTCAATCGCCTCTTCAAGGCCGACGATGCGGGCGGATCACCGGTGTCCAGGCGACATTCCAGCGGGTGAACGCGACTATTTTCTGGAACGCCGATACCCACGTTTCGGCGATCTCTTCCCACGAGATCTTGCATCCCGTGCCGTGAAAGCCGTGTGCGACGATGACCGTGGCGTCGGGCTGTGCGGTCCGTCGTGCACTTGGATTTTGCCGATGTCATCGCCCAGCAGGGTCTTGAGGTGGTCCGCGAGCGCTATGGCAACCTCTTCGACATGTATCAGCGGATCACAGGAGAGGATGCCTACCAGGCACCCATGCGCATTTACCCGGCGCCGCACGATACGATGGGAGGGCTCGCCATTCTCAATCGCGAATACCTCCGAGCCGGAGTCGTCGAATCGGGTCTTCCCGCTGAGCCGGAATCTCCTCATGCAGAGTCCACTTCGCGGACAGGCCAACGGCACGGTCTTCTCTCCTTTCGATTCGTAACCAAGCGCGATCCCGAGTATCAGCCGCCGACCTCTCCCTACTGCAAAATGTTGATGGAGGCTGATTTGCGCCGGATGGCAATCATCTTGACTGTGGGGGAAAGGCCTTTATAGTGCGATCATAGATTGGTTGTGGGGCTAGATTATGTGGGAGATGCTCATCGAATGAGTCGGCAGGTGGCTTGTCCGTGCTGTCACAAGCAGGGTGCATTGCGGGTATGGCCGCAGACCCCGCGAGAACTGATTGCGGCGCTGATTTGGATTGTGCCGTTCCAGTGCCGACATTGCCGCCATCGTTTCCTTGCACGTCGCGTGAGCGTGGCGGGATCCTCTCATCCAATCGAGCGCCGCGAACACCTCCGTATCCCTGTTCGTCTGTGCCTGTCGTTTTCCGGGGGAAAAGTGAGGGGCGAGGGCACGGTGCTGGACCTCTCGTTAGGCGGCTGCATCATCAAGAGCCAGGCCCACGTGCGGGTTGACGATATTTTTTACCTGGAGATCGTTATCGCCGAAGATGAAGCTCCCGTCGAAGTAGCAGCCATGGTGCGGTCAGTGAGTACGCGCGGTATCGCCTTTAAGTTTCTCCGCAAGGCCCAAGAGAACAACCGCCTTCTGACGTTCATCCAATCCCATTCGGGCTCCACTTCCAACGTCCTCTCCAAGGCCGTCGAGCCGACAGTTACCGGCTAGTCTCAAGCTTTTCGTTTAGGTGGGTGTCTCCCAGACAGACGGTAGTGGGTATTCGCTGATCAATCGGTCATGTTCGACTATATCGTACGGCTCAATGGTCAGATCGTTTGGATCCATCGGTTCCGTGCAGGCGGAGGAGGAGAGCACATCGATCAACGCTTGTGCCTTGTCTCTTGTCGAAAAGCGGCAGAGCCCATGTTCGGGCATGCCTGACGACGGGTGCCAGAAAGCGAGGTCGATCGCACTGCCTTGATAGATGCCGAGGGTGCGGTGTCGTACTTGAAACCCACCAGGTTTACGAATCGACTGCTCCCGTGGCATAGGTCCTCTTGACCGACATATCTTAATGATTATGCCCATGGTAGCATGATCGCGAGATCTGGGGACACTGCGTTCTGCTCGTCTGCTGAAGGAGGAACCGATGGGGCGTACTTGGCGGCAAAAGATGGTGATCAGCATAGCGATGATCGTCGTATTGTCTATGTCCGGTTGCGGTTACAACGACCTTCAAGGCTTGGACGAAGATACAAAGGCTGCGTGGAGCGAAGTGATCAATCAATACCAGCGCCGTGCCGATCTCATTCCGAACCTTGTTGCGACGGTCAAGGGGTACGCAGCGCACGAAAAAGAGACCCTTGAAGGTGTTGTGAACGCCAGAGCCAAGGCGACAGGGATGCAGATGACGCCCGAGGTGCTCAAAGATCCAGCCGCATTCGAGACATTTCAAAAGGCCCAAGCCGGTCTGACCTCGGCGCTAGGCCGGCTGATCGCCATTGCCGAAAATTACCCCAACCTGAAAGCCGATCAAAATTTCAGGGACCTCCAAAGCCAGCTGGAGGGGACGGAAAATCGGATCACGGTGGCGCGCAAGCGGTACATCGACCGTGTGGCGGAATATAACAAGATGGTCCGATTTTTCCCGACCAACCTCACAGCGAAGCTTCTGCTGCACCTGGAAGAGCGCCCCAACTTTACGGTCGCCGATGAGAAAGCCGTGGCGAAACCACCCGAAGTGAACTTCTGAATCGAGGTTGAGGTGAAGGTTGAAAGGATTCGGAATGAGCCGCCTCGCGTTCTGCTGCTGCCTGGCAGCCGCAACCCTCTTCCTCACCACAGCTGCCGTTGCACTTGATGTTCCTCCGCTGACAGGGCGGATCGTCGATCTCACCCATGTCTTGCCGAACTCCACGACTGAGTCGCTGACGGCGCAGCTGGCGACGCATGAAACTCAGTCGAGCAACCAAGTGGCTGTCCTGATAGTTCCCTCCCTCGAAGGCGAACCGCTCGAAGAATTCTCTCATCGTGTTGCGACGAGCTGGAAACTCGGTCAAAAAGGCTCCGACAACGGCGTTCTGTTGCTCGTGGCGATGAAGGAGCGAAAAGTTCGCATCGAAGTCGGATACGGCCTGGAGGGGGTCTTGACCGACATTCGCTCGGCACAAATCATCAGGAATGAAATTGTTCCTCGGTTTCGGGCCGGTGACATACCCGGTGGGGTGACTGGAGGCATCAATGCGATCGTAAAGACCATTGAAGGAACCTATCAGCCGTCCGAGAAGGCAGTGCCTCGGGAGGAAACCGATATCATTGGGCAAGCCGTGGTTGCTGTCGTTGTCGGACTACTTGTTGGACTCCTGTTCATGAACCTATATCGATTCATCGGGCCGGTCGCGGGAGCAGGGATCACCGCCCTGCTGGCTCCTTGGGTGGTTCCGGCAATCCTGGCAGGCGGTATCACCCTGCTTCTGTTGCTGGCGATCGGTGCTTCTGGTACCGGGGGAAGGAGAAGTCGGCCCAGCGGTATGGATGATTGGGTTTGGTACAGTAGCCGTGGCGGCGGGTGGGGCGGAGGTTCATTTGGTGGTGGAGGTGGGTTCAGTGGTGGCGGAGGCGATTTCGGAGGAGGCGGGGCCAGTGGAAACTGGTAAAGGGCTGCGACTCACAGCCGAGGAACGGGAGCGAATCAGGCTGGCTGTGCATGCAGCGGAACAACACACGAATGCGGAGATCGTCCCCATGATCGTAAGCCGATCCGGGCTCTATCGCGAAGCGCAACATCGCGCCGGATTAGCCCTCGCGCTGTCGGTACTTACGATCTTCCTGACCACTGAATTTCTGTGGCTGCCATGGGGCTGGCATGCCTCCAATGCGGCTTGGCTGGTACTGGCGACAATCCTGGCCTATGGTGGAGGAGTCTGGCTTGGCACCTTTGTCCCTATTATTCGCCTGCTCACATCGACCGATCGGATGCAGGGCAAGGTGAAGCTCAAGGCTGAACGTGCCTTCACACAGCATGCCGTCTCTCAGACTCGTGAGCGTATCGGTGTGCTGATTATGGTCTCTCTCTTAGAGCATCAGATCTACGTGCTTCCGGATCAATGTTTGTTTCGACGAGTCACGATAGAACGGTGGTCCCAGGTCGCCCAAGCTGCTTTCGACCGAATGGAAACGGGCGATATCGTCGGCGGGTTGTGCCAGAGCATCGATAGGTGCGGCATGCTCCTTGCCGAGGTTTGTCCTGGTCGTCCGGGGGACAATCCCGATGAATTGCCGAATGACTTGGTACAGGAACCGTGAGGCCCCCCTCCATATCTTGAAGACTCAATAAAATATCGTTGCCGACCGATAGATAAGAGGTCGGGCGGGCCCGATCGGCAGGCTCGATCTTTGTATAGTGAAATACTACGGAGAAGGAGGGAGCGTCATTATGTGGAAGCAGGGAGATGGGGAAGGAGGAGAGGGAGAACGGGCGGAAGGAGAACAGACAGCAGGAGAACGGGCAAGGGAGCGGTGGGTGGAGGACAGGCGCAGCCCATCAAAGAACGGTCCGACCCTTCCGGACGAGGTCGCCTTCGTCGGCAAAGATGTCGAGTTCAAGGGCATCATCACCTATTCCGGTACAGTCAGGATCGATGGATCCTTGGACGGCGAAATTCACACCGACGGTGGCTTACTCGTCGGCCCTGATGCGGTGCTCAAGGCCAAGATTACGGCTGGAACCGTGGTGTGTCACGGAAACATCACAGGTGATATCCACGCGAAGAACCAAATTCTCCTCCGTGCTCCGGCCGTGGTTCAAGGCAGCCTGACCACACCGGTGCTTTCGATGGAAGAAGGGGTGGTGTTCAATGGGACGTTGGAGATGAAGCCCCAGGCCAAGGCCGGGGTGACAAGGGACATGGGGGCGAACGTCGTCAATATCACGAGCCGGCCACCGGTTCAACGACTCGCGGCGTGATACATCATCAACAGGTCTCCTGGCGCGAATCTACAACACGCGCTAGGAGCCTGGCTCCGCAAGAACTCAACCTACCTTCTTTCCTTATTTCTGAATCGCCCTGCTGTTAAGAAAGTACCTAGAAATCTCAGGTTCGATAGACGCCTCGCGATCGTTCCGCTAGAATCCGGGTCCATGTCAGAGCCCACCCTTTCGACCAGCGCTCCAGTCAAACTCCAGGACGAAAATCGATCAGTCGTCAAAGCGGCTGGGGTGATCGGTGTCGCCACGTTTTCCAGTCGTATCCTCGGCTTCATTCGCGACATGGTGCTGGCCAGATTGTTCGGGGCGACGCCGGCGGCGGACGCCTTTTTCATCGCGTTCCGCATCCCCAGCCTTCTTCGCGAGCTATTTGCCGAAGGTTCGATGTCATCGGCCTTCATTCCTGTGTACACGGAATACCGGACGACGCGGAGCAAACAGGAGGCCTGGGAACTGGCCAGCGCGGTCTTCACGACGCTCCTGGCCATCGTCACACTGGTGACGATGGTCGGGATTCTGGCCGCTCCTTGGCTTGTCCAGCTGCTCGCTCCGGGATTTCAGGACCACCCCGATAAACTCGAGCTCACGACGCTGCTCGCCCGCGTCATGTTTCCCTACCTTCTGTTCATCAGCTTGGCGGCGTTGGCCATGGGCATTCTGAACTCGGTACGAGCCTTTGCAGCGCCGGCCTTTTCACCGCTGTTCCTCAATGTCTTCATCATCATCGGCGCCGTGTGGCTGGCTCCGCTTCTGTCGGAACCGATCATCGGGGTGGCGATCGGCGTGGTGGCGGGAGGTGCGGCCCAGTTCGTCATGCAGCTTCCGAGCCTGAAACTGCGGGGATTGTTGTTCGGCTTCCGATTGGAGCCTGACCATCCTGGCCTGCGGCGGATCGGCATGTTGATACTGCCCACGCTGCTCGGCTTGTCTGTGACGCAGATCAACCTGACGGTGAGCACGGTCTTGGCGTCCTTCTTCGCCGGTGGACCGACCTATTTGTTTTACGGCATGCGGCTGATCCAATTTCCACTGGGTATCTTCGGGGTTGCGTTGGCGACGGCGATTCTGCCGACATTATCGTCACAAGCGGCAAGAGGTGCCTTGGAGGAACTCCGCATCACGCTCGGGTTCGGTCTGCGCATGATCCTCTTCATCATCGTGCCGGCGATGGTGGGGTTAATCTTGTTACGCACTCCGATCGTGCATCTCTTTTTTGAGCACGGCACATTCACTGCGCAAGATACGGCTGAAACGGCGATGACGGTCCTCTGCTACGCCATCGGCTTGTGGGCATTCGGAGGGGTTCGAATCATCGTCACGGCGTTCTACTCACTGCAAGATACCAAGACGCCGGCCATCTCGGCGGCGGTCGCGCTGGCTGCGAATATCCTCTTCTCGCTGGTGTTGATGTCTGTAATAGGTGCGGCGGGGTTGGCACTCGCCACCGCATTGGCGGCTATGGTAAATGGAATCATTCTGGTGGCGGTATTGAACCGGAGACTAGGCGGAGTTGACTGGAAAGCGGTGGGACGGTCTTCCCTGCGGGTTCTGGGCGCATGTATTCCGCTGGTGATCGCCTGCTGGTGGACAGCTGGAGCAGAGGTATGGACGCATCCTGCCGAATGGGTCACCAAATCCGCGATGCTCGTTGCCACTATTGGTCTGAGTGTCGGTGGATATCTCGCGGTCCACGCGTTGTTTCGGTCCGAGGAACTCGGGGTGGTGTGGGGGATGGTGAGCAGAAAATTGGGTCGATTGACGGCATGACAGGGAGCGAGCTGTGCGACGTGCGGTGATCTTTCATTCGCCCTGGGGCTGGATGGGAATCGTGGAATCGCTGAAAGGGATTCAAGCGATTGTATTGCCGAAACGGTCGAAACGGGCCGTCGAGTCCGATCTCAGGGCACAGTCGGACGGATCGTTGCAACAAGAAGAATCTGCTCGACTGGAAGCGGCTCGTCGGCAGTTGCTCGACTATATTGCGGGGAGACGGAACACATTTGATGTCTCGCTCGATCTCTCGGAAGGAACATCGTTCCAACGGAAAGTCTGGCGGACACTGCGACGGGTCCCATACGGCAAGCTCCGTTCATATCAATGGATTGCCTCACGGGTTGGAGGGAAGCACTACGCTCGAGCGGTCGGCAACGCGGTTGGTGCGAATCCGATTCCGATCGTTATACCCTGTCACCGGATCGTCGCTCACGACGCGTCGCTCGGTGGGTTCTCCGGTGGACTGTCCATGAAACGCAAGTTGCTGGCTCTCGAAGGGACATTGACTCAATTGCAACGAGGGTGACGCGAATCGATGAGAGCCGTTCTTCAACGCGTCACGAATGCTTCGGTAGAGGTCGAGAGAAAGGTGGTAGGTCAAATCCAGGAAGGCCTCATGGTCCTGTTGGGAGTCGCCAAAGGTGATGATGAGACGGATGTGCGATATCTGGTCGAGAAGATTCGAAGCCTCCGTATTTTTGCGGATGAACAAGGCAAGATGAACCGATCGCTGATGGACGTGGGCGGCGCGGTGCTGTTGGTCTCCCAATTCACTCTGTTGGGCCGGACCACCAACGGGCGTCGCCCCAGCTTTGATGAGGCTGCTCCTCCCGACCTGGCCAGGTGCCTCTATGAGCAGGTTGCGGCTGATTTGCAGGCAGGCGGAACGTCGGTTGAAACCGGTGTGTTTGCCGCGCATATGCAGGTGGCCTTGGTGAACGACGGACCAGTGACGTTCGTGGTAGACAGCAGAGAAGGGCGTTAGTTTGGACTCAAGGTCGGCCGTCGGAGATCCGATAGCATCGACAAGACTGAGAAGCGGTTCGTCATCGAGATCTGATATACTGAGCTCAAGTCTCATCGGCCTTCGCAGGAGGTGGAGATGGGCACTCAAGTTCCTCCACGACACCCGCTCCGGCAACTCTTCGGCGCGTTAACCGAAAAGAGCTTTACGGAACACCTTGGTTGGCCTGACGCCAAAGTCACATCGTACGTCTCCAATCTCCTCGTCGATTTCACCCATACGGATCAACTCTACAAGATCAAGAATCGACAGAACCAGCCGGTCGATAACGTCGTTGATTTGCTCTTTGAATCGGAAGTCATGTTCGAAGCCCAGTCGCTGGACCGTGAACGGGATGTTCATCGCCACATTGGGGATTTCACTCTGTTCATGGCCGGACTCTTCCCAGAGTATCTTCGACGGCTCAAGTCGGCCGGCCCGATCTATCACAAGGACTTCCTCGTGGACTATGTGAAAACGGGGAAACGGTCCTACGGGATCGTCGCGCAAATCGGCCGTGATGATGCCGAAACCAATTTGCCCTTGTTTCAAAAATTATCCGAGAACTTCGAGCTCTGCGTAACAGGTCTGGGGTTTGTGCGGTCCGATCTGGAACGCATGCAAAATCCTGCCTATCAGAAGACCCGGGATCTGCTCTTAAATTGAAAGCTGTCCGTCCCATCATTCTCGCGCACGGGGGTGCCGGCTCCCGTGTAATGACCTCATCACAAGTCGCCTGCCTGCATGCCGCTTTGCAGGTCGGCTATCATTTGCTGGATCGCGGAAGCTCGTCACTTATTGCCGTTGAACACACTATTCGTGTACTCGAACGCAGCGGGCTTTTCAATGCCGGGAAAGGATCGCGCCTCCAGTTGGATGGCGTACAGCGGATGGATGCCTCCATCATGGAAGGGAATAGCCTCCGCGCTGGGGCGGTGGCTTCCGTCGAAGGCATCATTCATCCCATTACGGCTGCACGCCATGTGATGGAAGAAACGGATCATGTGTTGCTGGTGGGACCTCTGGCGACAAAGTTCGCCGGGTATTTCAAGATGGAGCGCCACCGGCTTTGGACTCCGTCTAGACGCCTTTCCTATGGTTCGATGCTCAAGCGGAAGAGGGCTTCGCAAGATCGGCATGGGACAGTTGGAGCAGTCGCGCTCGATCGAACCGGAACGATCGCTGCTGGCGCCTCGACCGGTGGGATCGATCGCATGTTGCCTGGGCGAGTCGGGGACACGCCGATCATCGGCTGCGGCGTGTATGCTGATAATGAGACCGGCGCCGTCTCAATGACAGGATGGGGCGAGAGCATCATGCGCCTGGCCGTGGCCAAAGGAATTTGCGACCGCTTGGCCCAAGGAACCACACCAGCCACCGCGGCAAGACTTGTGTTGCAGAAACTGGTCGCTCGGATCGACGGATCTGCGGGATGCCTGGTCGTCACGCCTCAGGGACGATTCACCATTCGTCATTCCACCCCTCACATGATGGCTGGCTACTGGGCCGGACGCGGAATCCCGGTGGTCAAAGATACCTTCCGATAGAAGAGGACTTGCCGTGGCCCATCGCAAGGGACGGAAACCCAAACGCTATAGCCAAGTCGCGCGTATCAGCGTCATGCTTCGTCGGCTCATTGGCGGAGCGACGGTGGGAGAGTTGGCCGAAGAGTTCCAAGTCACGAAGCGTCAGGTTCACCGTGATCTTCAGCAGCTCGAAGATTCTGGTTATCCGTTGGAACGGGATGATGGGAGGTGGAGACTTCCTTCGGGCTTCAAGGGGTTGGAAGTCGCCGTGTCACCGTATGAACTCATGTCGCTCTATCTTGCCCAGAGCCATCTGGCGTACTTGAAAGGAACGCCGTTTGTTGAGGCTTTGGAAGCCGTCATCAGGAAAGTCGAAGCGGGGCTTCCCGATAAAGTCAGAAATCATCTTGAACGGATCGTAACAACCTTTGCGCCCCTGCAGCGACCCGTGCGAGCCTACGTTTCTCAAAGACAAGTCATAGAATCCGTTCGAAGGGCATTACTACGTCAACTTACCATTGTCTTGCACGGTTACCGGAAGCCTGGAGAGGATCCTCAGGATTATTTGGTAGATCCCTATCAATTGATTCTGTACCAGTACGGGCTGTATCTCAGCGGGTATTCCCATCAAGCGGGAGCGCTGAGAATGTTCGCGCTGGAGCGGATCAAGAGCGTCACGGTCACGGAGGACATGTTCGAGCTGCCCAAGGTTCCCCTTGCGAAACGCCTTGATCGAGCCTTCGGCCTGATCGAGGAGCCGCCGCAGGAAGTGAAGATCTGGATTGCGCCTGAGTGGGTTTATTTCGTCAAAGAACGAAGCTGGCATCTAACGCAGATGCTCAAACTCCAGAAGGACGGTTCCGTCATTCTGACCATGCAGTGCGGCGGCCTCGACGAACTGACCGCGTGGGTTCTTTCCTTCGGGCCTGGTGCGAAGGTGCTTGGTCCTCAATCACTCATCAATCAGGTGTCAGGTCAACTGACAGCCGCCGCCCAATCGTATCGATCTTAACCGCTTCCAACTTCCAGGGACCTATTCTGTCACACCTCCATGCTAGGGTTCCCTTGGCACATCAAGGAGGAAAGCCATGAGTGAGTCCCTGTATCTGCAGAGAGTAAGCGACCGATTTCTTGACGCGCACCCACGCGAGGCAGGCTGGGTCGTTCATCAAATCGATGGAGACTCAGCTCGGGAGATGTCGCTGAACTATCTATTGGATTCTCTGGGAGAGTGGCACCCGGCGGCAATAACACGTCGCATGGCTTTCCCGCTCGTTGCGGCAGGAGTATTCCGGGATTGGAACGCTGTTTCCAATGAGGCGAACGCCTATAGCTGGCGAGGAACCATTGAATTGGTCTGGAACGGTCACGACATCCACTGTCACAAGTTTTCGCTCGCGATAGGCAATGGCTTAGCCGAGATCTATTTCGTTGCAACCAAGTCTCTTGTAGCCTTTCGAGACTTGCTTCTCGTGCTGGACCGGTATGGCCAAGCCAGACATAAAGAGAAGAAAGAAATTCATGTCGTCAATGGCGACAACATTCCAGTAACCGCACACTCATGGGATGATCTGGTGCTGCCGACTCAGATGGCGCGGGATATCAGAGTGAATGTTGATGGCTTTTTTGCCGGTTCAGAGCGGTACGCGTCGCTTGGCATCCCGCACCGCCGGGGATTTCTCTTTGCCGGACCGCCAGGTTGCGGGAAAACGCTGACGCTCAAGACGCTGGCTTCCAACACATCGGCGAAATTCATCTCCGTGCTGGGAACGGCCGATGTGGACGATGGCATGCTCCGCTACGCCATGGATCTGGCCGAGAAGTATACTCCGGCAGTCGTCTTGTTGGAGGATTTGGACCGGATCGTGCAGACCAAAGAGATTTCGCTATCCCACTTTCTGAACTTACTGGATGGACTCAAAGTGCTGAACGGCGTGCTGGTGATCGCAACCTGCAACGAGCCGGATAAGTTGGACCCAGCGTTGATTCATCGTCCCAGCCGGTTCGACCGGGTCTGGAGATTTGAATTGCCCAAGTACGACCAGCGTCTGGTTCTCCTGCGCAAGCGGGGTGGGAAGTTTTTTTCAGATCCTGCCCTTGAAACGGCAGCCAGACGATCGGATGGCTTCTCGATGGCCTATGTCCAGGAAATCATCGTGAGCGCACTGCTCGAATGCACACACGACGACCAGCCACCGAACGACGACCATCTGCTCAAGAGCCTGGATACCCTACGGCTGCAGCGCAAGGAGGCCTCGAAGCCAGGAGAATCGATGGAGGAACGAGAGCGCGTGGGGTTTGGTTTGTTGAGTAATAGAAGCCAATAGGCTCAATATGGTTAAACCTAAAAACGGCAGTTGAGGTAGTTGCAAACGAGCGATCGCCACATTATCCAACTATTTGACGCTATTGATCAATTCACCATTTTGGTGAACTGCGGAGCAGTAGAAAAATCACTCGATTCCGTACCTTATGCTTGAACGTGAGCGTCAATTGCCGTTTTTAGGTTAAACTAGGGCGTGTCATCAATTAATTTTCTCGATTCACAGAGCCATCGTGTTGTGATTTACTCCGTCCCAGACCAAAGGAGGGGTCTGCGGATGGTGAGACGGTATGGATTGCGTGATGACCAATGGGAGAAGATCGAGCATCTGCTGCCTGGTCGTGAAGAGACGGTGGGCGTGACGGCGAAGGACAACCGGCTGTTTGTGGAAGCGGTGTTGTACCGGTATCGCGCGGGGATCCCGTGGCGGGATCTGCCGGAGCGGTTCGGAGATTTCCGAGTGATCTGTCAAGGGTCATCCAAATTGCCCCAGTTATGGTCATCGAAAATTCCCCACCCCGTTAGGTTGTCGTTGACGCTTCTTCGACCCGCACAAGTCCGGCTTTGAGTTTCTCCTTCAGCCGGTAGGAATGGCCCCGGATGTTGATGGTGATCGCGTGGTGGAGCACCCGATCCAGGATCGCAGTCGCCAGCACCCGGTCGCCAAACACCTCGCCCCAAGCCCCGAAACTCTGGTTACTGGTCAAAATCATCGGCCCCTTCTCATAGCGGCGTGAGATGAGCTGAAAGAACAAGTTGGCCCCGGTGCGGTCAATGGGCAGATAGCCGATCTCATCAATGATCAGCAACCGGGGAATGGTATAGAGCTTCAGCTTGTCCTCCAGCCGATTCTCCGTGAGCGCCCGAGTCAGCGTAGCGATCATGGCGGCGGCTGTCGTGAACAACACCCGATAGCCCTGGGCAATGGCTTGCAGCCCTAGCCCGATGGCCAGGTGGCTTTTGCCCACACCGGGCGGCCCCAAGATCACGACATTCTCGCCGTGCTCGATGAAGTGGCAGGTCGCCACCTGCTGAATCTGCTTCTTATCCAACGAAGGCTGGTAGCTGAAGTCGAAGACCTCCAGACTCTTGACGAATGGAAATCGCGCCAAACTCGTCCGCATCGCAATGTTCTTCGCGGTCTTGGACGCGACTTCTTCGCCGAGCACCTGGTCGAGGAAGTCGGCATAGGGCAGCTCCTTGACGGCCGCTTCTTGTAAGAGGGCCTCCAGCCGCTCCCGACTCTTCAAGAGCCGTAGGCGCGTGAGTTGGTCACGGAGCCGTTCCAGTTGCGCCGCGTTCATGGCCGCCCCTCCTGCGACGCCGTGCGCTCACACACCGCCTCGTACCAGGCCAGATCCCGCACTTCGACCTCCGGCAAGGCATCGGGGCGAGGGGACCGATCGCTCACCGTGGACCGACGGTGGCGGGCGAGACGCGCACTGGCTCCAGGGCCGTGCTCGGGCTGGATTCGGAATTGGTGCTGGCCCGGGAGCACCGGGTGCGTCGCGATCTCTTGGTCACGGTGAAAGATGTGGACCGTGTCCCCCCGTCGTTGCACTTCAACCCGCTGACCAATGAGCCGGAAGGGCACGGAGTAGCGGTTCGTCGCCAGGCTGACCAAATAGTCCTCGGCCACGATCCGTGAGACGCGCGCCTCCTGCTGGAAGGCGCGCTGGTCCGCCAGCGGGACCAGGTGGTTGCGTTCTCGCGCAAACCGGACGAGTGGCTCCTCATGCGTCGTGCCATGGATGCGGCGGTCGGCAATTGTCGCGGTCCATTCGTCAAGTTGGGTTTGAAAGTCCACCAGATCGACAAACGTTCGTCCCGGCAGAAAGTTCCGTTTCAGATATTTCACGCCGGATTCGACCTTACCCTTGGTCTGGGCCCGATAGGGCCGACACACGCGCGGCTCAAAGCCCCAATAGTCGGCGAAGGCTTTGAAGGTGGGATTCCAGAGCCGCCGCCCCGTCTCATCCGCATAACAGACGGTTCGCGGTCGGTCATACAGATGCTCTCGCGTGTGGCCACCGAAATGCGCAAAAGCCCGTTCATGGGCCTCGAGAAACTGCGCCAGCCGCTCATCGGCACAGGCGTAATAGAACCCACGTCGGCTGAACCCCAACGTCAACACGAACACGTGCACCACCGTCGGGCCGGCGCGGAAGGGCACGGTGGCTTGGCCCCAATCAATCTGACTCTGCTGGCCCGGCGGTGTCTCAAAGCGGAGGAGGGCCCGCTCCGCCTGCAGCTGACCCTCACGCAGCGGCGCCACCCCTCGCTTCACCGTCTCATAACTGCCGATGTACTCGTGGCTCGCTCGCAGTTCCTGATAGAGAATCCGCGCCGAATAATTAACCTGCGACGCACGGGTCCGCACAAAGTCGGCATGGGCGGTCAGCAGCGTCTCCGTCATCGCCGCTCGGCGATAGGGTTGCCACGTCGTCTGCTGCAGACTGCGCCGCACGGTCTTCCGATCCAGGTCCAACCGCCGCGCAATCCCTGAAATGGATCCCCGCTCTTCATGACGCAACCGTCGAATCTCCGCCCACCGCTCTTGATCCACCATACATACCTCCCGAGTGTGGTCTACCTGGGACGGTATGATCGTTGTCTCCTTGCTATCGTCAAGTTCCATCACATCCCTCCTTCGGTGAGAGGGTGGGGAGAATTCATTGACCACATCTGGGGATTATTGCATGACCGCTGACAGTGATCCACACACGCCATACGCGCTGGAGTCGACGCGGCGTCTGGAAGCGGGTGTTTGAACGTCTTGCTGACGATCCTGACAACGAATACGCGATGATCGATTCCACCATCGTTCGTGCCCACCAGCACAGCGCTGGTGCAAAAGGGGGCACCACGCGCAGGAAGCCATCGGACGCAGCAAGGGTGGCCTGACCACCAAAATCCACGCCACCTGTGATGCGTTGGGTAACCCAACGGGGTTTCATCTCACCCCAGGGCAGGCGCATGACCTGGAGGGCGCCGATGTCTTGCTACCCGGCATTGACGCGGATACCATCATTGCCGATAAGGCCTTTGATGCCGATGAACGGGTGATCCAGCCGCTGCAACGAGCGGGCAAGGTCGTGGTCATTCCCCCCAAAGCCAACAGAACCACCCCCCGCGAATACGATCAAGACCTCTACCGAGCCCGGCATCTGATTGAGAACTTCTTCGCCAGACTCAAGCAATTCCGCGCCATCGCCACCCGCTACGACAAACGCGCCGCCAATTTCCTCGGTGCCATCTATCTCGCTGCTTCAATGACATGGCTTAATTGATGACACGCCCTAATATGGGTTGATTCTATAAATTGAGCACTCTTATGGGTGCTGTGTATGAAACGATTGGCAAAGGAGGTGTCATCGTGAATACCGATGATTGCGATAATTATCTAGTCCAGCAAGGTGTCAGATTTTTACCATGGATTGGCAAGAGGTACGAGCAAGGTTTCTCCAATCAGCGCCTTCTCATCTTGGGCGAGAGCCATTACGATGAATGGAATGGCGAAAGACACGTTTTAGATAAAAACATTACGAGGCAGTGTGTACAAGAAGTCGTTGATAGAAAGGACTGTATCGACTTCTGGAAGTATATTGAGCAAGCCTTACTTAATGAAGTTCGTAGTGATGGACGGTGTCTAAGTGGTGGCATGCCATTTTGGGAAAAAGTAGCGTTCTACAACTTCGTGCAAGAGGCTATTCCTGGTGGCCCACGAGAGGCGCCTCCTCAGAAGAGTTTATTCCAAAAATCACATGCTCCATTCCGAATAGTTCTAGAACAACTTCGCCCTGATCGGGTGATAGTTTGCGGCAAAAGACTGTGGAGAAATATGGAGAACAGATACGATAATGATTGCTATCACGATGATGTTCAAGCATATCGTTTAAGGGATGGAACCAAAGTGTGGTGCCTTGCCACCGTACATCCCTCCAGCGGGGGCTATAGTTGGAAACGGGTGCATCGTCTTATCATGAGGTTTCTTGATCAGCCAGAAAGCGTAGCTGCATTTATGAGTGATAAAATAGAAAACGAGGCCGATCTAGCTTCATAGAACCCAAATATGTCGAACATCCTCTTCCATCTCGCCTTTCCAATTCACGACATTGACGCCACGCTTCGGTTCTACGTGGACGGTCTAGGCTGTGTCGTCGGGCGTCGATCGAAACAGGCCGTTACGCTAGGTCTCGCCGGTCATCAACTCGTGGCGCATGTCGTTTCAGATCAGCCCTCGAAACAGAAAGGTATCTATCCCAACCATTTCGGGTTGACCTTTCTTTCCCAGGAAGACTGGCAGGCGCTGGTGGATCGGGCCAAGGCAAAGGGCCTTGCTTTCTATCAACAGCCGCGCGTGCGATTTCCAGGAACACGCATCGAGCACCGTACGTTCTTTCTTGAGGATCCATCTCACAACCTGCTCGAATTCAAACACTACACCTACGAATCGGCCATCTTTGGAGAAGCAGCTCACGGCCAGGTCGGCGACGCCGAGGAAATGTAGTCGAGTCTCACTGAAGGCGTTTGTGGGATGACATGGCGACCTTCTCCATCCAACCAAGGATACGTTGGTGTCGGCGCGTGAGGAAGGCGGTTTTGCGCAGGGGGTCGTATCGTTGCGGACTGGGTAGGATGGCGGCCAGCCAAGCCGCTTCGTCCGCGGTCAAGTCGGAGGCGGATTTCCCGAAGTGATGACGAGCTGCGGCTTCCGCCCCATACACGCCGCGTCCCCATTCCGCGACATTCAAGTACAGTTCGAGGATCCGTGTCTTGGTCAGCCGGTGTTCGAGCGAGCGCGTGATCAAGGCTTCACGGGCCTTGCGGAACAGCGACCGTTCTGACGATAGATAAAGATTCTTCGCCAGCTGTTGCGTAATGGTGCTCCCGCCCCGTTTGAGTTCTCCTGCTTCCAGATTGTACAGCGCGGCGTCGCGGATGCCCTCCCAATCGAATCCTTCATGGACAAAGAACGAAGCGTCCTCCGCCACGATCACGGCACGTTGTAACTCCGGTGCGATTCGGCTCAGGGGTGTCCAGATCCATTGTCGCTTGTCGGTGCGTCCCTGCTCGGCCGCTCTTGCCAGGCGATGGTCCATGAGCGCGGTCGATGTCGGGTTGGTTCTGGCCAGGAGGTCTGTGTCGGGAAGAGTGCTGAGCCAGCTCAGCGCAAGGATGCTTGAAGGAAGTGCAATGATCACGGCGCTCCAGAGAAGAACAGGGGTCGCTCTGCGTCGGCCGGTTGACTTGGGCAAAGGAGGATCGTATGTGTAGGGACGCAGAAAGGTCGGACGGTAATTTGCTTTCCGTCTTGCATCCATTGATCAGCCTGTCGGCATGAAAATCTTCGCAGCTGAGTTTATCAAAAGTTGCGTCACTCCAGAACAATTTCCGTCCGGTCAGCTTCGAGAAATTGCCTTTGTGGGACGCTCCAATGTGGGCAAGTCATCGTTGATCAATTCGTTGCTGAATCGTCGGGACCTGGCCAAGGTCAGTCGGACTCCTGGAAAGACGAGAGCCGTGAATGTATTCCTCGTCTCGACTTCCGCCCCGAGCCTGTCGCAATTCCACCTCGTGGACCTGCCTGGCTATGGGTTTGCCAGAGTGTCGAAATCTGTCCGCACCCAGTGGGGACCGTTGCTCGAAGACTATCTCGTCGAGCGAGCCTCGCTCCTCCGGGTCGTGATGTTGGTGGACAGCCGGGTCGTGACCGATCAGGATCGTCAGACTATCGCGTGGCTCCGTTCAATCCGTCGGAATCTCCTCGTCGTTGCGACTAAGGTGGACAAGGTGAGGTCGAGCGAGCGGATTCGTACTCTGAGGCAGATACATCGGGTCTTAGGACTCGCCGAGGAGGAAATGTTGATTCCTTATTCCTCGGTGACCGGGGATGGACGGGATCGAGTGTGGAGAGTCTTATGTGATGCGGCAGGCAACCTGCGCAAGGACCCGGTTTGATCTCGGTTCAGATACAGGCGGCCACGGCTATCGATGGACCGTGCCCGCATCTAGTTGGAACTTAATCTCGATGTAGGCTTTGTTCTTGAGATCAGCGAGCCAAGATTGATACATGGCATCGCTCTTTTGTTGATAGACCAGTTCCTGAATCTCCCGCCGTGCATCTTCGTATCGACGAAACTGTTTCGGTCTCCTGTCGTCCATGCGGATAATCTGGATCCCCTCAGGGCTCTCGATGATCTCCGAGATTCCTCCCTGCACGAGGTGAGCGACTGCTTGTTCGATGACGGGTATGAGTTCCCCCTGTCGGACCCATCCGAGTCGTCCGCCTTGCAAGGCATTGGCGCCGTCGGAATGCAGCATGGCGACATCCTCAAATTTCTCTCCTCGCTTCAAGTCGTCCATGGCTCGGTGGGCTTTGGTCAAGGCCTCGGCCAGTCCATCCGAGGAGCGCGGATGGAAGATGATCTGGCTCAGTTGGTACTCTTCGGGAACGGCGAACCGGTCACGATGCTCTTGGTAGAACCGCTTGAGCTCGGAGTCACCGACGGTTATGTTGCCCCGAATATGCATGTCCACGACTCTCATGAGGAGGAGCTGATCGCGTACGGCCTGTACATGATTCGCATTGGCGATGTTGAAGGGGCTGCCTTGCCGCTGCATCTGTTCAAGGGCTTGTTTTACTTCAAGGTCTGAGACCTCAACTTTTTTGGCCTTGGCTTCCTGCAGTTGCAACCGCCGCTCGATGAGCTTGGTCAAGGCCATGTACTCCGCTGTTTTCAACCGCAGGGGGAGGTCGTTTCCACGGCGCTCGCGGGAAAGCCGCTCTTGCTCCATTTCAAGTTCGCGCTTCACATCAGACAACATGATCAATTCGGAATTGACGATGGCGACGATGCGATCTTGCAGATGAGCCGCTGAAAAGGCCGGCGGCCAGGACCAGATGACCAACAAGACCAACGGCAACTTGAATCGGACCAGCCTGTCCGATCGGTGCGAAACGCGTTTCATGATCCTTCCACCTGATGGCGCCGGAGCCGACAATTCTACACGAAATAGATACGTCTGTGGAATCGAGCCAGGCTAGCGTTTACCGGTGTCCTCGGTGATATGGCGAGAGGCCCCGGCGAAGCGAATCACGGCATTTGCCCGAATATCGGCGATGACCTCGTCGAATCGCTTGCGGCGCTTATCGGACAGTAATTCTTGTCGGAGCCGTTCCTGCGTCGCCAGATCCACTTGAAGAATGGCTTCGTCAAGCGGGCTCAGCATGACCAAGTAATAGCCGTGATCGGTCTTAATCGGTGCACTGACCATCCCGATTTTGAGGGTGTGGATGACGGCATCGACTTCGGGGGGGACCAGCCCTTTTCGGTAGGGTCCGAGCTCGCCGCCCTTGGATTTCGTCTTGTCATCGATTGAGTATCGCAGCGCGAACTTGGAAAAACTTCCGCCTCGATGCACCTGTGCTTCAAGGTCTCTGGCGGCATACACATTAAGGAGGAGCATCACCGAGACATTGGCCTTCAAGGGGTCCAATAGTTGGTTGGCGTGCTTTTCGTAGTAGGCATCGAGTTCTGCCTGGGTGACCTCGACCTTGGATTGCAGCTTGTCTTTCAACAGTTCGTCGAGGATCAGCTGTTCTTTATATCGCTGGGTCTTGTCCCGAATCGTATCGTCCTGATCAAGGCCTCGCCGACGGGCCTCCTGCATCAGCAACTCTCGGGTGATGAGTTCCTCCAGGAATTGTCGCCGACCACCCTCCTTCTCATAGCGGGACCGCGTGGCCTTGGAGAGTTCATCCCAGCGAAGGTCGAATTCGGTTTGAGTAATGGCTCGACCGTTCACCAAGGCGACGACCGGTTCTTCCTGTCGCTCGGCGCATCCTGAAACCACCGGCCCCAAACCGGCCAATATGCCGACAAATAGCCAAGATAGACAATATGTCTTGGGGAAGATCAGCAACCGGAAGGGCATCATAAGCCGTGGCACTGGTAGATCGCGATTAAGAGGCAGTCGCTCCCTCTTGGATGGTCTTGGTATCACAGAGATGGAGGCTTTGCAAGATTGCATTGAGTTCCGAAAAAAGCGCCGGCCAATCGTCATGACGCATCTGGATCTCGAAGGAGACCGGGCTCAGGAACCGTAGCCGCTTCTTGAGCTGGTCCATCAATCGGTGGACGGAGGCCTCAGGGATGATCGACTTCTGATGGAACACGATCTTGGTCGTCTGGTCGTGTACCTCGATCGAGGCCAGGCGCAGACGTTTGGCGTGAGTTCGGAGTTGCATCACTTCAAGCAGTCGTTCGACCGGCTCCGGAGGAGGGCCGTAACGGTCCTGAATCTCCCCATGCAACAGGGCCAGCTCACCGACTTGGCCGCAAGCCGTCAGTCGTTTATAGAGGGACAGACGTTGGTGCGGATCGGCCACATACTGCTCAGGAATGAAGGCCGAAACGGGGAGTTGCAAAGTCGGGTCCGGCTCTTCCTCCATCACATGCCCCTTCAACCGCTGGACGGCCTGCTCCACCATTTGCATGTAGAGATCCAAGCCGATCGCGGCGATATGGCCCGACTGTTGTTTGCCCAACAGATTCCCTGCTCCTCGAATCTCAAGGTCTGCCGCAGCGATACGGAAGCCCGATCCGAGCTCCGTGAATTGCTGAATCGCGATCAACCGTTTCTGAGCATCGCCGGTGAGCGTACCTTCATCGGGGATGAGGAAGTAGGCGTAAGCCTGCTCCCCGCCGCGTCCGACCCGTCCACGCAACTGGTAGAGTTGCGCGAGGCCGAATAGATCCGCTCGATTGACGATGATGGTGTTGGCGTTGGGAACGTCGAGTCCGGATTGAATGATGGCTGAGGCGATCAAGACGTCTGCCTCGCGCTTCACGAATTTCAGCATCACGGCTTCCAGCGGTCTGGCATCCATCTGGCCGTGCGCCATGACCATACGCGCTTCGGGAACCAACTGGTGCAGCCAGGCTCCGATCCGCTCCATGGTTTCGACACGATTGTGGACAAAATAGACTTGTCCCCCCCGCCCGAGTTCACGCAGGATGGCGTCTCGTACGGCCTTGTCACTGAACCGGATGACCTCCGTCTTGATCGCCAATCGTCCAGCCGGCGGGGTATCGATGATGGAGAGATCACGGACGCTCGACATGGCCATCTGAAGGGTGCGTGGAATGGGGGTCGCGGTAAGGGTCACCACATCGACCTGTGTGCGAAGTTGCTTGAGCCTTTCTTTATGTTTGACGCCGAACCATTGCTCCTCGTCGATGATGACGAGGCCGAGATGGCGGAACGTCACATCCTGCTGCAAGAGCCGGTGCGTGCCGATTACGATATCGACAGTTCCTGCGGCAACATCTTTGAGGATGGTTTTCGTGTCTTTGGTCGATTGAAATCGTGAGAGCAGCGCCACCCGCATGGGAAACGGGGCGAATCGTTCAGCGAAGTTCTCATAATGCTGGTGGGCCAGCAGGGTGGTCGGTACCAGTACCGCAACTTGTCGATCATGCTCGACGGCTTTGAACGCGGCGCGCATGGCGACCTCCGTCTTCCCGTATCCCACGTCTCCGCAGACGAGTCGGTCCATGGGCTTGGTGGATTCCATGTCCTTGCCGATATCTTCGATGGCTTTGAGCTGATCCGGCGTTTCCTCGTATTCGAAGGCCGCTTCGAATTCGTGATAGAGAGTCGTGGTCGCGCCGTACGCATTTCGTTTCACCAGCTCACGGTTTGCGTAGAGGTCGATCAATTCTTGGGCCATCTCTTCGATGTCCTTCTTCACGCGCGCGGTGGTCCTGGCCCAACTGGTGCCGCCCAGACGATCGAGCCGAGGGACATGGCTTTCGGCTCCGCTGTATCGCTGGACCTGGTTCAACCGATCGAGAGGAACATAAAGAGTATCTCCGCCGGAAAACTCGAGAATCAGGAAGTCGCTCTCGAAATCTTGAACCGAGAGGCGCTTGAGCCCTCGATATTTGGCGATGCCGTGTTGCACATGCACGACGTAGTCGCCCACGCTCAGGTCCTCCAAGGAGGAGAGGAAGGTCGCCGTTCTGCTTTTCGGCTGTGGTTTGTGGCGCGCTCCCTTCGCGAATAGCTCTTCTTCCGTCAGGAGCGCGACTGGAAGCTCTGTGGAGAGAAATCCAGCCGACAGGTCGCCGTGCAGGACATAGAACGGCAGCTTACCGGTCCTGTGGCCGGACCAGGCTGTCGGATTCCATGGGTCGGCGGGCAAATCGTGCTCTCGGAACAGCGCGAGCAAGCGGTCAACCTGCCCGCGGCTTCGCGCCACCAAGACGACCCGATGTTCGTTCCGGAGTCCATCCAACAGGGTCAGGGTTTGGCTGAAGGCAGTACCCCTGATACCGAGTCCGATACTCCCCGGTGCCTGAGTCGAAAACAAAAAAATCTCCTTCCACGTTGAGTCCGGCGCGGCCAGCGGCTCCAGAGCCAACATGGGCCACGTCGCGATCCGCTGTTGGAGGCCCTGCCAGGTCAGAAAGAGTCGCTCGGGGGAGGGATACGGCTGCGTGGCATCACGGTCGACATGACGGAGGTAACCATCGTCGATCTTTTCCCATGCCGTCTCACAGGCCCTTTTCAGGGTTTCCGGTTGATCGAGCGCCAGACAGGGAGTCGCGCTGAGATAGTCGAATAGGGTGTCCATTGAATCATACAGGTCAGGGCTTCGCCATTCAGCATCCGCTTGGATCGGCATGATCGCATCCGGGGCCTGTGGTGGACGAACGAACTCCCGTGCAGGCAAGACCAAGCCGTCGTTCAAGTTCTTGATCGACGTTTGGGTTGCCGGGTCAAACAACCGAATCGATTCAACTTGATCACCCAGGAATTCCACACGAACCGGGTTGGCATAGGCCGTCGAGAAGATATCCACGATGCCGCCGCGAATGCTGAATTCACCAGGGATTTCCACGACGGACACTCGTCGGTATCCCAGGCGAAGGAGGTTGGTGATGAGCGAGTCCCGTTCGAAGGCCTCCGCCGTCTTGAATCGAATGACCGCCTGTTCGAATGTCGAGCGCGGAACGACAAGATGCATGGCAGCGGCGACGGAGGTGACGAGAATGGTGGGCGGGTTGACCAACAGGCGATGGAGCGTGGTCATCCGGTGTGCGATCAACCCGACATGCGGCGCCGTCGCTTCATAGGGAAGCGTTTCCCATTCTGGAAACCAGGCGAGATCCTCGACTGGACGGCCCATGAGTTCGTGGAAGAAACACAAGTCATTGAACATTCTTTCGGCGGACTCATCGTTCGAAGTCACAACAACCCAGGGACGAGCGCGGTCTGGAGTGCATTGGCCTGTGTCGTTCAGCAGGGTCAGGGCGCAGGCAGCAGTTGAGCCATGGGTCCCAAGCAGACAGATACGGGCTTGGTCTTGCTTCAGTGCCGAGCGAACCGGAGCCAGCCAGGATGGAGTTTGGGGATTGGTTTCAGACACGCATTACTTCGCGGTTGATCGGATACGTTGAAGAAGTCCCGTGGTCGACATGCCGGGAACCAGCGGGATCGTCTTGACCACCCCTCCACGAGCTTCGACAATGTCGCGGCCGACGATCCGGTCGATCATCCAATCTCCGCCCTTGACCAGGACGTCCGGCTGCACGGCGGTGATGAGCTGAAGGGGGTCCGATTCGTCGAACAGGACCACAAAATCCACACAGCCTAAGGCTGCGATCACCTCCGCCCGTTGTGCCTGAGGCACAATCGGTCGGTCAGGCGCCTTGTCCAGCATACGGACCGAGGCGTCGCTATTGACACCAACGACCAGAATATCGCCGAGGGCCCTGGCTGCCTGCAGATAGCGGGTATGTCCGATATGCATCAGGTCGAAACAGCCGTTTGTGAACACGATCCGCTTGCGCTTTGCCCGTTCATCGGCAAGCGAGGAGAGCAGTTGCTCGTGGGGCAACACCTTTGTCGCCATGGCTCATCATACCTTGCATACCGTGCTGTCGGCTACATGGAAAGAGCGCCGAACTGGACGGAGCCCGTTGCTTCGTCCTGGGGCTATTCCGTGAATCAAACGGTCCTTCCTGTCGTTGCTCTCAAGTCATCAGCTAATAGACCGATACCGCACATAACGGACTCGAAGGCCTGAGAAGTGATATGGCCTATCATATGTCCGAGGCCGTGGACGATGACTGAGGATGGGATGGGTATATTCTGGCTCATTGCAGCGGCTAATGTTCTGCTCGTCGTTCTCTTGGTTGGCTTCCTTGTACAGACAGCTCGACGAGCAGGGACCGAAAGAATTCTGGCCGAGGCCGAGAGAGTCCGATTCCAAGAAAATGAGCAAAGGCTTCGGAGTCTCTTGGAGCGTCGGCAAGCGCTCCAGCATGCTGTGGCCAAAGTGCTCGCAGGTGCCTCCACTGTCGAGCAAGCGGTCCCTGACCTCCTCCAGGCGGTTGTCGTGAATCTCGGTTGGCAGGTCGGTTTGTTTTGGCTGGTGCAGGACGACCGTCGGACCGTCATCTGTACGCAAGGCTGGTCGATCGGAACAACGGGGGCGCAGGAGTTTCTGAGAAGAAGGCTTCAGGATGCCCACACTGCCGGGTCCGATCTGCCCGGGCATTGTTGGGCTCGCGGCGAGCCGCTGTGGGTGGAGGATGTGGCAAGAAACTCCATGTGTCCGCCCGGGTCTGTCGAAGCGACGGGGATGTCGCGCGCGGCCTGTGCCTTTCCGATTTGGCTGAGGGCAAACGTCTACGGCGTCATGGAGCTCTTCAGCAGTGAGCCTCAGGCCGAGGAAGAGGATTTACTGAGAACCTTGGGCACAGTCGGAAGACAGATCGGGCTTTTCGTCGAACGAACGGAAGTGGAAGCGGCGTTGCATGAAAACGAAGCACGTACCGGCCTGATCATTGACACGGCCCTCGACGCCGTGACGACGATGGACCATACAGGTCGAATTACCGAGTGGAATGCTCAGGCGGAACGGGTGTTTGGTTGGGCTGCGCATGAGGTGATCGGGCGCGATGCAGCCGACACTATCTTTCCGTCGTCCCATCGCCCCAGCTATCGCGAGTATGTTCAGCGGCTCCTTGAACCCAAGGACGCGTCTCTCTCAAACAGACTGGTCGAAATGATCGGTCTCAAGCGAGACGGCAGCGAATTCCCCATTGAAATCGCCATGACGCGATTAGCCGTCGAAGGATCCGTCATCTTCAGCGCATTCATCCGAGACATCACGAGCCGGAAAGCGGCGGAACAAACGCTGAAGGACCATGCTCGGCAGTTGGAGCACATCAATCAGCAGCTGGATGCCGCGTTGAGGCAAGCGAAAGCCGCCACCGAGGCGAAGTCGTCGTTCCTATCGACCATGAGTCACGAAATCCGGACGCCGATGAATGGTGTGATCGGGATGACCGGTCTCCTCCTGGAGACCACACTGACGGATGAACAACGCGAATATGCCGAAACGGTTCGGACCTGCGGCAATCATCTATTGACGATCATCGACGATATTCTAGATTTTTCCAAGATTGAAGCGGGAAAACTGGACTTGGAGGTGATTGAGTTCGATCTTCGTCTTGCCATCGAGGAGTCTTTGGACCTCGTGGCGGAACGCGCGTCATCCAAAGGACTCAATCTGGCCTGTCTCTTTCACGCCGATGTGCCGCAACATCTGCTTGGTGATCCGAGTCGCCTCCGACAGATCGTGATGAACTTGACGGCGAACGCCATCAAATTTACCGATAGTGGTGATGTGGTGGTGGAGGTGACGGTTGATGCTCAATCGAAGGAGGAAGCGACGATTCGAGTCTCGGTTACGGACACAGGGATCGGGATCTCCGAGGCATCCCGCGAACGGTTGTTTCAGTCGTTCAGCCAGGCCGATGGATCCACGACGAGGAAATATGGTGGGACCGGCCTCGGCCTTGCGATTTGTAAACGTCTTGTCGAGATGATGGGAGGAACGATCGAAGTGATGAGCCGGGTTGGAGAGGGGAGCTGTTTCTGGTTTACGGTGAATCTGCGCAAACAGGCCGATGCCTCCACCAGCGCCGATGCCTCTACCCCCCCGTTGACTGGTCTTCGCATCTTGATCGTGGATGATAAGGCCGTCAATCGAAGGATCTTGGAGCTGTTGACGAAGAAATGGGGAATGCAACCGACGCTGATCTCCAGCGGTTCCGCGGCCTTGGATGTCCTGAGGGGGCAGCATGGGCAACCGCGGTTCGATCTTGCACTGCTGGATGTGGATATGAGTCCGACGGATGGGATCGAATTGGCACGTGCGATCAAGACACGAGCTGAAGGAGGCGATACCAAACTCGTGCTGCTCACGTCGTTCGGTCGGCGAGGAGATGCAAAGGCAGCCAAAGAGGCGGGACTGGCAGCCTATCTGACCAAGCCGATTCGCGAGCGACAGTTGCATGATTGTCTCGTCGCGGTCATGCAACGCCCGGTCGCTTTACGTCCGCCGGCCGCGAGGGAATCGTCGCCGCTCATCACTCGGCACACCCTGGCGGAAACCAAGGCCAAGAGGGATCTTCGTATTCTCCTGGCCGAGGATAACATCATGAATCAGAAGGTGGCCGCTCGCATGTTCCAGCGGCTGGGCTATCGAATTGATGTCGTGGTCAATGGACGTGAGGCGGTCGAGGCGATGTCTCGCATCAGCTATGACGTGGTGTTCATGGATTGCCAGATGCCGGACATGGATGGTTTCGAAGCGACAAGCCTCATTCGGGAACAAGAGGCCTCCGGACCTTCCCATCGTGTGCTGATCATCGCCATGACGGCCAACGTCATGCAGGGAGACCGTGAACGATGTCTGGCATCGGGAATGGACGACTATCTCTCAAAACCTATTTCGGTAGACGCGCTGGCCTCTGTCCTGGATCGAGTCAATCCGCAGCACGAACCTTCGGAGCCGGACAACAACCACGAGGCAGCGTAGCTCCTCCGATCTCCCCCATCAGAACCTTCTTTCCACCATCATGTCAATTTAAGTGTCAGTTGCTCGGGCGCTCTGTCGGATCCAGTCGGTCTAGCTGATGAGGGTGATGGGTCTAAGGAAGGAGCCAGGTATGGCTTGGGACGATCCTCGATCAGTTGTGTCGGCGACACGAGCTCTTGCAACGGGCCCCGACAGGATCCGCAGTGGTGGTGCTCGGGTTGGATCGTTCTTCGGTGCCGTCGATAGAGACGCCCACAGTCTCGGCATCGCCATGTGAATTTCGACAGGGCAATCACTTCCTTCTCCAGCGAGTGGTACGTCGTAACAGCCACCTCCCCAGACCGGTTGATCTGCGTCATCTTTCGCAAAAACTCCAAGCCATGATCCGGCCGATGCTTCAGCACATCGAACTGCCACTGATGGATCATTTCATGAGCCAAGGTGTTGAGCAGTTCCTGTTCCGCATACGGTGTCCCTGCGGCGAGCTGTTCAAACAACGGGAGAGAAAGGCGAATTTCACGATGACGGTTAGTCATGGCGAGGGATGAGAATGTCCTTGGTCCCTGACGACAGGCAAACATCCCGACCGAGGCGGTCAGGCGCTGACTCCAGACGACCTCGATCGGCCTGAGTGAGCAGGCAAAGTAGCGCGCGTTCAGGTGCTGCCACCGAGCCTGTAATTCTTCGGAAGAAAGGAGTACCGGAAGGCTCGGGCCTGCCGAAGTCGAGGTCATCCCAATTCCTCCAGCACAGCCGCCGCGAGCAACGGTAGCATGATCTCATGATGACCGGTCAAGGAATAGCCTTGCCCGCCTTTTTGCGTCGGGCGCCGCACCACGTTGGTCTGTGGCCGGTAATGGGGGAGAAAGTCCATGTTCACGGTCGTAATGTCGGCGATCGGATGGCCGAGATTTCTTCCCAACGACAAAGTTTTCAGAAAGACTTCGGGAAGAATCACGGCCGAGCCGATGTTCAGATAAACACCGTTTTCCATCCCGGCGACGACGGCGGTCAGACGCCTGAAGTCCAGGAGAGAAGTGGCTCCGATGGCAGCACCGTCCGCCGAGGGGTGCATGTGGATAATGTCGGTCCCGATCGCGACATGCACGGTTACCGGGATACCGAGTCGAGCACCAGTCGACAGAATACTACCAGCGCGATTCGGGAATTGATCGGCCACCTGGTTCATGTAGCGGCCAATGGCCTCACCCAACCCATGGGCGTCTTTCGCGCCTCGCGTGATGGCCTCATTCAGCATCCGTCCCGTTTCCTCCGCCATGCCGAAGCGCCCCTCGTCGATCTCGGCATCAACTTCTTCGGAGGTATGGCCCATGAAGGCCAATTCGAAGTCGTGAATAATCCCTGCTCCGTTCATGGCGACTGCCGTGATGATCCGTCGTTCCATCAAGTCCGTAATAATCGGAGCCAGCCCCACCTTGATCACATGGGCGCCGATTCCGACAATGATCGGACGGCGTTTCCGATGAGCCTTCACGATGGCGCGGGTGATGGCCCGCAGGGTCTTGACCGCCAAAATATCGGGAAGCGTTTCGTAGAACCTTGTGAACGATCCGCGGGGCTTCCAGGGGGTGGCGAAGTTCGAAAGCTGCACTAGGCTCGGGCGTTTCTTCAGTGGATAGGTCTTAAGGGCCGAGACATCGATCGGCTGAATCAGTCGAGGAGCAGGCCGACGCCGAGAAGTCTGATCAGGACGCTTTCCCAAGAAGATGATCCTCTACCAGTTCGCACAAGACGTGGCCGAGCGTGATGTGACTTTCTTGAATCCGAGACGTGACCGTAGAGGGGACGATGAAGGGATATTCGACCAACCCAGCCAGCTTTCCGCCGTTGGCGCCGGTCCAGGCAATCGTGGTCAAACCACAGTCGCGGGCTGCCTCGACGCCTTTCAGCACGTTTGGAGAGTTTCCACTCGTGCTGATGCCGATGGCGATGTCGCCTTGGCGGCCGTGCGCCCGCACCTGACGGGCAAACAATTCCTCATATCCATAGTCGTTCGCGATGCAGGTGATCGCGGCAATGTCCGTCGCGAGGGCGATCGCAGGCAGAGGCATCCGTTCGCGCTGGTATCGCCCCACGAACTCCGCTGCGATATGTGCCGCGTCGGTCGAGCTTCCGCCGTTGCCGAAGAGGAGGACTTTATTACCGTTTTGGAAGGCCTTTGCGATAAGCGTCGCGACCTGCACGATGCGATCGGCGTGATCGCGCGCGAACTGCTGTTTGACCCGAGCACTGTCCGCGAAGGCCGTCAAAACAATTGCTTGCATGGCGGGATTCTAGGATGATGCCTACAAGGCTGTCAAACAGCACAGCCTTATCGTCATGGCTTTGCCGAAACCGAAGTTCCGGTCTGTTTTACGGCGTTCATCGCCAGCGCGATCATCGAACCGACATCAGAAATACTGGCAGGAAGCACCAATGTGTTGCTCGACTTTGCAAGTTCGCCGAACTTGTCAATGTACTGCTCGGCGACGCGAAGTTGCACGGCTTCTTGGCCTCCGGGAACTTTGGTGGATTCTGCGACCTTGCGGAGTCCGTCGGCGGTAGCCTGCGCAATGGCGAGTATGGCAGCCGCAGCGCCTTCCGCCTCGTTGATCTGTTGCTGCTTCTTGGCTTCAGACGCCTTAATCACTTGTTGCTTTTCACCTTCCGCCTGATTGATCGCGGCGTCGCGCGCTCCTTCCGACGTCAGAATCAGTGCGCGTTTTTCCCGTTCGGCGCGCATCTGTTTTTCCATTGCGTTGAGCACATCGTTCGGTGGAGTGATGTTCTTGATCTCGTATCGAAGGACTTTCACGCCCCAGGGTTCCGACGCCTTGTCTAATTCATTGACGATCTGAGCGTTGATGGTGGTTCTTGCCTCAAAGGTCTTATCCAACTCGATCTTGCCGATCTCGCTTCGCAGCGACGTCTGTGCCAATTGCGTGAGCGCAAACTGGTAGTTGCTGATCCCATAAGACGCACGCTCAGGATTAAGAACCCGCATGTACAGAACCCCATCGACATGCACCTGGACATTGTCGCGCGTAATGCACACTTGTTCGGGAATATCCACGGCATTTTCCTTCAGCACGTGCCTATATCGAATTGCGTCGACGAAGGGCACAAGAATGTGTAATCCCGCATCAAGCGTGGAACTGTATTTCCCCAAACGTTCCACGACGTAGGCGTTCTGTTGAGGGACGACGACAGCGGTTTTCGCGATCGCGATGACCACGATCAGCGCCAGTAGGATAACAACGAATGTTCCACCTTCCATGCCCACACCTCGTTTAATAACAGTCGTTATTCTGATCTCACACAGAGCATTAACCCGTCCACTTTTGTCACGATTGCGCGCTGGCCCTTGGTCAGCGAAGAGGGTCCGTCGTTACGCGTAGTCCACGTCGTGCCGCGCAATTCTGCCTTGCCCGTGTGCCCCGAAGGAAGATCGTCAAGGAGAACGGCGGATTCTCCTACCATGCTGTCTACGACATGGGCCGGTGTAGTTCTGGTCATTCGCAGCAAGGGGCCACGGAAAAGCAGGAGCGAAACGACAGCCAGAATGGAGAACAGCAGCCATTCCAGCCACGCAGTCTGTACAATTCCCAGACCGGCCAGTGCACCAACGATCAGTGCCGCAATGCCGAAGAACAGGAGATAGAATCCCCCCGGCGCAATCATTTCTGCGCCCGCAAGGACTAATCCCATGAACAACCAGTACGACCAGCTCATTCAAACACCTCGTTGCTGTGCAAGAGACTGAGACGAGATACCGGGAATCCTTGCGAAGTCTAAGGATCATTCGAATAGCCGTCAAGCGGAGTACGGTTGAACGGCAGCGAATTGAACCGGCCAGAATGCGATGGTATAGTCGTCCCGCCATGGGACAAGATCAACCCATCAAGACGCTCGTGATCGCCTTGGTCGATGACGCGGCGTCGGCGGTCTACTCAATCAACCGGCTCAACCCGGATATCTTGTGTTTCGTGTTGCCTGAAGGAAGCAAGGCCTTGGTGGAATCGGAGGTCCAACCGAAGATCCAACAGATGCCGAGACGGTGGGATTGGATCGTGCTGGCGGACGCTGGGGAGTTTCCATCCACTTATCAGACTATTGCGCGATCCCTACCGGACCTCTTACGGACATGGGAGGTACAGCCGGGAGAGCTGGTCGTGGATCTCAGTGGAGCGACCGCGGCGATGGCGGGCGCGTTCGCCTTGGTGGCGCTCCCGTGGACTTCTCGGGTGATCGAGCTGGTTCAGGCGCGGGAAGGTCTGGAGGGTGATCGTGTCGAGTTGGGCTCTAAGACGCTGGTCTGGACGCAGACGAATCCATGGGATGAGCAGGGAACGGTGTCGCGGCGAGAAGGATGTGAGTTGTTCAACCGAGGCCGGTTTCACGCTGCCGCGAAACTGTTCCACGACATAGAGCTATTGGTGAGTGGTGGACAGAAGCCGTTGTATCGGGCATTGAGGGATTTGGCCGAGGGCTATGACTTGTGGGAACGGTTTCACTACCGCCAGGCTTGGGACAAAGTGAAGACCGCGATCAAGGCGCTTGAGATGGCTTCGCTGTGGGGCGGGCCGCCGGGGTTAAAGGCCGTCCTGCCTCCCCTGAAGGCCAACGCGGGTTTCCTTGAGAAGCTTGTCCTCGACCCTGCTGAGGTTAAAGAGTCCATGACGCTAGACTTGTTGGCCCACGCAGAGAGGCGACTCCATGGAGGGCACGATCCCGAAGCGGCCATGACCGCACTTATTCGCGCGCTGGAGGCGTTCGCGCAAGTCCGGCTCTATAAGTCGCACAAGATCAAAAGCTGGGATGTGTCGCCGGGACAGCTTCCTCAAGCGCTTCAAGAGACCTGTCGCACCTGTTACCTCGAAGACATCGATGGCAAGTACAAGCTGCCTCTTCAAGCCCAGTTCCGCGTGCTGGCCGGGTTAGGCGATCAGTTGGGCCAGGCCTTCCTCAGAGAATGGCAGAAGATGAAGCCGTTGCTGGATGCCGCAAACCACGCGGTGTTGGGGCACGGTTTCGAGCCGATCAAGGCAGAGCGAGTGCAGCAGCTCTATGAGGTGGTCGTCAAGCTGTCGGGCGTCAATGAGACCTCGCTGCCGAAGTTTCCGGTGTTGCATCTGTAGTGCCTTCGTGCGTGAAGTGTGATGTTGAGCAATCTCACCAAACGACTCCGAACAGTCCTGGTTTTCGGGATACGAGTTCCGCCGCCTGCGAGATACGTTTCACGAACGGGGAGAGATGATCGAAGTCAAAATTTATTACGAAGACACTGATTGCGGCGGGGTCGTCTATTACGCCAATTATCTGAAGTATTTTGAGCGGGCTCGTACCGAATATCTGGAAATGCAAGGGTATTCGGTTGCCGCCTTAATGAAACAGGGGATCCTCTTCGTGGTCGTGCATGCCGAAGTGGACTATTGCTCGCCCGGTCGCTACGGCGAAACGCTGATCATCGAAACGGACGTCAGCGATATCACGAGGGCTGCGTTGACCTTTTCACATGTCGTGCGCGAGAAGGTGAGCAGCCGCGTGGTGGTGAAAGGCTCGGCTCGGTTGGCGGCGACGGACGGGAACGGAAAAGTTAAGCGTCTGGACAGAGTCATGGTCGCCGCGCTTCAGTCGGCAGACCACCATTCTGAACTGCCTCGATCCTAAAGCGAGGCTCAGGAGAATCCGCGTTGGCCCCAACAAGCATGGATGAGCGCGTTGAGAAACCAAAAAGATGGATCGGTCAACGGGGCGGTGAGCACTCCGTACTCTTGATCTCGTTCCTCAGTCAGGTTCCCATCGGCTTCTTCAGAGGCACGTATCCCTTCCAGGCTTTGCAACCACCAACGTCCCCATGGGCTGCCTCCACGAACTACCGTTGCGCTCGCTTCGTGACGGATATTCACCAAGCCGCAGCGTTCGAACAACATCGGTAGCGTTCGTCCAAACGTAGGGTCGTATCCACGCGACACCCACCATTCGCCGTTCTTCCAGACGCGATGGTAGAGGGCGTAGTGTGAATGAGAAGGGTCTACCGGGGCGACCATGCCCCAGTCGCCATCCTCGTCGATCAGCCATCCTCCCGGTCGCAAACACTCCACCATGCGGCGGATGGCGATCTCCTGTTTGCCCGCAAGCCAAAATAACATGAGTCGTGTACAGACAAGATCGAATGAACCGGGACCCAACGTATCCAGTGAATCGCTGAGGATGTTGTGCCGACGGACTTCGAGATTCGGGAGGTCAAGCCGATTGAGATACGCGATATTGACATCGGTGGCCACGACTCGGCCGTCGGCCCCGACTTGTTGGGCAAGCCACACAGCCATAGACCCGCGGCCTGCGCCGACTTCGAGACAGCGCCAGCCTGGTTGAACAATGGCACGCCGTTGACGAGAAAGCGGATCGAAGATGTCTTCGAGAAGACTGAGCCGCTCATCTTCAGCCTCCTGGCGTCCCGTTGCAGCAAGGCGATACCGCGGTTCAGATGTATGGATGCCCTCGCGGTTCGTTCCATCTCGCTGTTGCGCCACGCCTGCTACCGTAATTCCCCGCCCATCGGCCTGTCAACGCCGTGTCCTTCTTTACTCACTGCTCTCTGGGAATGACCAAATCTCTAAATATAATCCAAGACTTAAGATGACAATCCTGGCTGCTACACTTCAGAAAGACTGGTTAATGGCTGAAATCATACATGAAGCATCCACTATTGGTCGCGAGCCTAGTGGCGTTGTTCTTGGGCATCGTCTCTCAGACCTGGTGCAGCGATGGCTTTTTTCTGAACCCACCACTCTCGCATCGGTCCATCGAATTTCCGACTCCGCAAGCTGGTGACCTCATGTCTGCTCAAGCCGAAGGGCTCCGGATCATCTTCATCTCGCATGTTCAGTACCCCTCGGTTGTGAGTCCTCGCTTGCGAGATCTGACTCCGGAGACCACGCGTCCGCGGATCGAACAACTACTGGCGACAACGACATGGTTCAGCGGGAAGTTAGGGACTGAGGCAGAGGTCGCATACAGTCCGAACGGAGTGGGTGGGACGATCCCGTCGATCATTGGAAATACACAAACCGATGCGTCGGCACGCATGTTCAGGATTGGGCTCAGCGGCGTGGAGGGAAGGCTTCGATATGGAATGACATTTCGTCATGCAGGACAAGGTTTCCTTCTCTCCCCTGATCGAGCCAGCCGCGAAATTTGGAGCGAGTGGAAAACCGAATGGATCACATTCCGGCATGCCGTTGGTCAAACCTGGAACAACGTCGAAGGAGAAGTGACGCGGTCTCGATTGGAGCAAACGTACGGGCAAGTCGGCCTGTTTCTTAGCAAGCCCCTATGGCCGGAACTCAGCGTCACCTATTCGAGAAATTCCCTCAATAGCGCGTTCGAACCGATAGGAGTGGCTCGGCAGCGATCCTCGAACCACACGATTGAAGGTGCCGTGACTCTCCAGCGTCCCGGCTGGGATCTCAGAGTCGCGTCGAGTTATATCCTGGCCAGCGATCTCCTCAGCAGCAACGCCGACAGCAACATCAGGGCTCAATCGATCTTGGTGATTCTTCGGCCGGTCAACCAGCTGACCATCACACCGGTTCTTGCCTATCGCCAAGAGTTTCAACTCTGGTCCGGCGTACGCATCGACAATCCAACCGCTTCTCTTGCGCTCAGTTACCAGCAGAGCCCTCAGCTCCTTCTTAGCGCCGTGGGTAACTATTCGAGCTCTCGTTCCTCTGATGGATTGCTCCACAACGAACACCTCAGGTGGAGAGGCGCGCTGGATTGGTCGTTGCACTCCTCAACCAGGTGGGTGACCAAAATTGGATTTGAAGGCGGTTACAATCGCGTGATCAATCGAGTCGCTCGTCCCGCCGACAGCGAGGATATCTCCGGGCTTATCCGGTTGGGGATTGTGGCTCGCTGATTGCTCGTCATGAGAACACCGGCCCGCTATGGTGAAGAGCTTCTGAAGGACCCTTCCCGGCCCCGATTACGGAGGAACACGATCGGTTCTGTTCCTGTCAATGATGGGTCACCGCCTGAGTGGAGAATCCCCGGAGTTTCTTGCCGGCTTGTGGTTTCGCATCACCTGAATCGCCGCCTTGTTCCGACCATTGAGTAATCACGATTTCCATTCGTCGGTTCTTACTCCGCCCCTTTTCGGTGTCATTCGTCGCGAGAGGTTTAGTGTCCGCGTAGCCAACCGCCGTAACTCGATCGGCCTCAAGCCCTCCAGTGACCAGCGCGTGACTCGTACGTTCGGCCCTTGCACGGGAGAGTTCGCTGTTATCCCGAAAGCCTTTCCGAGAAACGTTTCGGAGGGGCGTGTTGTCGGTATGCCCAGCAACCTCTATGCTCTGGTAACGAAAACCATGCAAGACGGTTCCGACGCGCTCAAGCAACGAGGTGCCTCCCAGCGTGACTGTGGCGTCACCAGGGGTGAATAGTTCACTAGCCGCAAACGCAAGGGTCAATTTGTTGCCTCGCTGTCTCAAGGCCACATTGCCCTTCTTGAGTTCGGGCTGTAACAGGTTCGCAAGGCTATCACTCATCTTGCCGAGGTCGCTGCTTAATAAGGCTTCTGCATCCTCTGCGACCGAGGGGTTAGACGGCGGCAGACTGGCCACCGAGAGGTTATCCTCGATCGATTGCGGAGGAAATGAGTTTTTCTCGACAAGGCTCTCCTCTTGAGGGTGAGTGGGCTCGGCCGGTTTGGAGGATTTGCGCTCGAGGTCCGCCAACAATTGCTTCGTATGTGCGAGTTCCGCCTCTCTCGCCATGAGTTGGGGATTGAGGGCTGCCAGCTTTTGTGTGACTTGCTTGAGGTCGTCCTTGGCCTGGGCGAGTTCCTGGTCTTTCCCCGCCGTCTGTTGTTCAGCCTCGGTGACGCGACGTTTGGCCTGGGCGAGTTCCTGGTCTTTCCCCGCCAGCTGTTGTTCAACTTCAGCTACACGCCGCTTGCTCTGGTCCAGCTCTCGTTCTTTCCCCACCGTCTGCTGTTCAGCTTCGGTGGCCCGGCGTTTGGCCTGGGCCGGTTCCTGGTCTTTTCCCGCTGTCTGTTGTTCCGCCTCGGCGGCGCGACGTTTGGTCTGGGCGAGTTCCTGGTCTTTCCCCGCCAGCTGTTGTTCCGCCTCGGTGACGCGACGTTTGGCCTGGGCGAGTTCCTGGTCTTTCCCCGTCGTCTGTTGCTCAGCTTCGGTGATGCGGCGTTTGGCCTGGGCGAGTTCCTGGTCTTTCCCCGTCGTCTGTTGCTCAGCTTCGGTGATGCGGCGTTTGGTCTGGGCGAGTTCCTGGTCTTTCCCCGCCAGCTGTTGTTCAACTTCAGCTATACGCCGCTTGCTCTGGTCCAGCTCTCGTTCTTTCCTCGCCGTCTGTTGTTCCGCCTCGGTGGCGCGACGTTTGGCCTGGGCGAGTTCCTGGTCTTTCCCCGTCGTCTGTTGCTCAGCTTCGGTGATGCGACGTTTGGTCTGGGCGAGTTCCTGGTCTTTCCCCGCCAGCTGTTGTTCAACTTCAGCTACACGCCGCTTGCTCTGGTCCAGCTCTCGTTCTTTCCTCGCCGTCTGTTGTTCAGCTTCGGCGACGCGACGTTTGGCCTGATTCAATTCGTGCCCTTTCCCGGCCGCCATGTGTTGTTCGATTTCAGAGATACGGTGCTTGGCTTGGTTGAGCTCCTCGGTTTGTGCTGCAAGATCTTCGCGAAACTTCTTGGAGTTCTCGTGGGCGCTGGATCTCAGGGCCGCGATCTCATTTTCCTTGGCATGGAGCTGGAGAATGAGCTCACCGATCCGTCGCTTTGCATTCTCCAGATTGCCGGCAGCAAGTTGCTGCTCAAGCTCATCGATTCTTTGGTAGGCCTGCTGGAGTTGGTTCCTCACCACGCGCAATTCTTCTTGTGACGACCGGCCTTCTGAATCCGAGTTCAGAGCGATCGACTGAATCGACTGAACAGTCGCGATCGAAACCGGCACGGTTTCGCATAACATGACGATGAATACGAGAGCGAAGGCGGATACCTTGATGATCATGTCTCACTCACAAGTAAGGTGCGGTGGCCATTCGATAAATTCCCCCACGCCATCGGACTTCAATAGGCCTGTGTGTATTTGAAATCCGTCAATGAAGCACAGGCGGAAACACCTGAGTTGAACCCTAACCCGATGTCGGCGCTTTCCCCTCTTCATGAATGGAAAAAGACAAGGAGAAGAGGATCCTATCGTCTTCCTGATTCACTTTGCAACGGGGCAGTGAAGCTGTTCGCTCTTATACCGATCGTTGTCTGCGTGTGCCGCATGGCGGCGGCGAGATCCAGCACAGCGGCGAACCGAACGAGATGAGTCGCTGCCCGCGTTACTCGAAGGGATAGAGCGGATCTTTGCTCAAGGGCCGTTTCTCTCGTTCGATGAAACTTGCCGAACAATGATAGCCTTCATGATTCAAGAATGGGAAAATAAACATCAAGATATTCGCTTCTACCTGTAAGTCGTCGGGCACCAATCGCACGTTTTTCTCGCGCGCAGCCAGTTTCAGATTGAGCAGACAGCCCTCTTCCGAGTATCCACTTGCGGTAATCCTTCGAGAAGCGTCGGGTCCTCCTCCGGGAGGCTTATCAACGTGAGAAGTGCAGGCGACGAGAAACAGGGGAACGACGACGGTAAGCACTACGAAAAAGCGTTTCACGACCACCTCGAGAAATCTGTAGGTGCCGATCGGATTACAGATTTCAAGGAACGAGACGCGTGCGATTTGATGAAGCACCTCATCGTGGTTGAACGGTCTGCGTTCAAAGGTGATTGAATTCGCCGGATTGTCGAGGAAAGGCGAGAAGGGTGTGAAGAAACAGACGGAGAGCTCTGAATTTCAAGATCATCGTCACTCCGTTGCATGGACCTTGGGACGCGGGAAACAACGTTCAAATACTGGTCCCCATCTTCTGTGGATAACCTTGTGAGCAAGTCTGTTTCTTGACCAAATCATGCGCAAGGGACGTGTCGATTCATCAAACTGCCTATTTTTTAGGCGTCCGCACTATGTCAGAAGCGCCCCCAGTAATAGTGGTTCGTATCGTTCTCCCAGACATTTTCATGCATTCCCTGCACGGTGCGCCCGACGTCCACAAACGAGTCGTTGGTCGAACAACCAGGTGCATGGCTATCCACAACTACGAGAACTTTCTGTGGATCGCAGCCCAGGAGATACGTCTAGAGCGTTGTTTCTAATCTGTCAAGAGCCGGTCGGAAAGGAAAGCAGCCCCGCCGGTGAAGCAGGTAGGGCCGAAGGACTGCGGGCGGCGCTACTGTTTTCGGTAAACATTGATCCCGACCTTCTCTTGGCGATTCGGAATGGTGACGTTCCCTTCCGTCGAAGCAATGATGATGGTCTTGCCCGTCGAAGAAGGACCGAACTCCTTTGAGAGGTCCACTCTGATCGTCAATACAGATCCTTCGACGCTCATCTCAATGTTTTTCATGATTGCGTCCTTTCAGCTGCACACATGGTGATTACTTTGGCTCTCAACGACGATCCAATCTCTGATCACGAAATTGGCCGAAGGGTTCTGCCAATACCGAGCCCCTGGACGAGGTTCATGATCCAGCGCCATTTGAGAAGGGACATCTCTCTCATAGCATCAGGGAGTCAGCGAGCGAAGGTTGTGCCGGCGAGTTTCTTTGTAATGCCAGGTAAATGGTTTTGGGCATCGCCACCTTGAAAGCTGAAGGTCAGCAAAAAACCAGAACATTGCGTGTATCCGGTGCCGCCGGGGCCTTTGCCGTTTCGAAAATCACCGACGACCATGTCACCTCCCGTACAAATCGGGAAGGCCGTTCTCTTGAACGCGGGGTTCTGCAAGTACAGGGCCATCATCTGTTTGATCTCCGCCGCTGTTTCGGTTTGTTTGTCGATGTGCACATACACCGACAGCGCTTGACCGTTAGGCCATTGCCAGGCGCAGCCATCACCCGTACCCATCCTGGACTGGACGGCTGATAACGCAGGAGATACGAGCATACTGCAGACCTGTGTTGCCATGGGATTCTGAGCGTGCACGGGTGATGCCCAGAACAATCCACAGATGGCGATGAAATTCCTCAGTTTCAAGTTACGTATCTCAAGTTACGCTTTCTTGGAACAACACACCCGCTGCAACGAGGGCCGTGTCGTACCGGCGACCCTTCAAGTTGGCGAAAGGTGGATTGTAGTCGCACCGCTGTGTCTATTCAATGGCCTGTCCCAAGACGCAGCCGGTGACTTGGAGGATTGAAAAGGAGAGCCAAGAGCACAAGACCTTGGGTCGCATTGGATGCCGAAAGTCATCATAGCTGCACACTCGCCTACAACTGGAGCTGTCGGCAGTGAGGGTCATGTCGGTCGTCTACTGGTGCGGAATCAGCGTGACGGTTTCGGTTCGACGTTCGTTGTTGCGTATGTCGGTTACGCGTAGGATGACCTCATGCGGCCGTGGTCCCCAGCTTTCAAACGTGACATGGACAGCCGAATTGCGCTCCGTACGGGGCACGACTAAACTTTTCCCAGATTCAATATCGTAACCCTTCACCAGACGATAGCCGCTCGCCGGCAAGTAGTCATATGCAAGCGTTCGGCCATCGGCTGTCCAATGGAAGGCCACCACGTCTCCCTCCGTCACGACGTCGATTTCTCGTACCATCATGGTCGCAAGATCCAGAAGGCCGATCAGGTTGTGATGTCCCGCAGCAGAGAAGGCTGCGTATCGTCCGTCCGGTGACACACGAACGAGCTCGAACCGCTGCAGGCGGTAAGACAGACCAGGCGCGACCGTGGATTCGGTCGGCAAACGTTGAAGCAGAATTTGAGAGGGAGTTGTCCGATCAGCGTGAATCACCAGAATGGCTTGTCGGTCGGGCGTCAATTGCACAGAGGGGTAAGCCGATACAGGCTTGGCACCGCAGGCTAGTACGAAGCTGCCTACGAGAAGAAGACCTAGGACGGAACGGGTGCGACGATCGATACGGGCTACCGTATAGATCTCAGAGTCCAGGAATCGGCCGATCGGTTGCTCCTGCCCAGAAGTAATTATCATCGGAGTCCTTATACCAATGGGCATTGCCGTTGACGGTCATTCCGTTGCTCGTCCAACCTTGATACTTGAGTGTGCGTCCCTTTTTGATCGTTCGGACCGCCGCCGTTTCGGTGGTGGGAGCCAGTTCGCGAATGTTCAGGTCGGCGCGTGCCTTCACAATGCCCGGTTTCTTGATGAAATTGAACGTGCGCGGATCACGTTGGAACTCATTGGCCATGTCGACGAGCTTGTCGAGATCGACGTCGAATCCTGGACATGTCTTATCCGAGCGGATTTCTCGATGGCCGATGATGTGATCGCGGTCGCAGGGGATAGCCCACCGTCGGGAAATCTCATCAATCAACCGCGCGCTGGCGTCATACAACGCATCGGACCAGAGTGTATCGACCCGTCCTTCATGTTCAATGCCGATCGTATACAAATTCGGATTGAGTTCGGGTTTCAACAGGCGCCAAGTCGGAGCGACGATTCGACCGGCATGCCAAGCCTGATCACTTTCGCCTACGTACTGATGAACCTGTCCCTCCTTCCCGATCCCATAGTGGGCGGAGACTCCTGACTCCTCATTTGAAAACCAGGCGTCGGTGCCCCTGAGCGTGCCTTCCATGATATGGATCACGATCGCTTCGGGTCTGAAGCCCTCTCGTCCCTTGTCTCTATTCGGACTCCCGATCCACTGAATAGGCATCCTACCCCCGGATGTGTTCCTGATTATGCAGACCCTATGAAACAGGCGAGGCTAGTTCCCCTTCCAAACTCGGCTCGAAACTCATTCTCACGAGAGCGCCATAACCCCATGCCCCAGTGTGCGAAAAGTTTCCCTAGTCACTTCGCAATGAGACCAGGTTGAGTAACTTATCGTCAGGACACGATAAACTGCGCGGTCCCCCTCAGATAAACTGCGGAATAAAGTTGTTGCGGTCCTGGTGGTGGTCCTGCAATCGTCGTGGGGGCCGTTGAGGTAATTCCGAGCACCTTAATCCGAGTTCCGCTCGATTGAGTCATCACCGTTACAATGGGTACAATCAAAGAGAAGGTGACAGTGCGTAAGTCCGGGATGGTCTCGAGCGTGACAGTGACGATTTCTCCAATGGCACTGTTCTCGATAAGAATTTCTTCGCCCCTGAAGGAACGGCTGAGCGTGTTATCGCGATAACTGAAAATGGGGCCTCCTAAAATACTTGTGGTTGAATAGGTTACCTGAATCGTCCCGCTGCTGAGCTCGAATAGGTTGGCGCGTGTAAATCCTTCCATGATGATACCCTCCATAACAATAAGGTATTGGTAGTTGTTTTCGCGGCCATTCGTGGCATGGCCCGCTGTTGAGAGTAATTTGCATCAGCAATTCGTCGCGACACGGCCTGTGTCTGTCGCAATCTCCTAGAATACGATCGTCCATCCTTCTTTTTGTGCCTGCTGGGCGGTATACGAGACGCCGTCCACTTTCAAGCCCTTGTTGTTCAGCAGAGTAATGATCCCGCCCTTGTTTCCCAATTGAACGTCCTGGGGCAGTGTAACAACAAGCGTGGCACCGGGACCTATGACTCCGGAGAGACTGTGACTCTTTTTGAGCCGATCGGCGATCTTCCATCCCCTCAGGTCGATCGATTCCGGTGATGTGTTGAGCAACGTGACCGTTTCCTGTTCCGGCGCAGGACCGACAGGATTCACCATCGCGCCGACGATTCTGACGAGATGATCAGGTTCTGTAGGACCGGGCTGCGGTCCCGGTCCGGGGTTCGACACGTCGGGACTGGTATGACCGGTGCGATCATCGGTATGCCAGGCTTGAGACTGAAAGGCCAGGAAGACCGCCACCCATTGATGAGAACTAGGAAATGCAAACATCAAGGCTCCATCCTGCCACACTCCATCATCACCGGTATGGGGTGGAACATTCCCCTGATTCATGTGGATGTCGTGAATACCATTGCCCGGGGTGAAGCGGAACACTTTGTCGGGTACCTGTTCCTCCGGGCCCCACCGTTGGCCGAAGGCGTAGATCTGCGCATCCGGTTCCTGGATCGCTCGGGCGACATAGTGCTCGATCTGGTCGCTCAAATCGTTATTTGGACCGGGCACATTTGGAGGGAGGAGTCTCATGTCCAGGCGATTGAACAGATTGCCACGAATAAAATCGAGCGCCGGGCCTCCAGGCTGACTCTGCAACGATGTGAATCCGACGGGCAATCCCGGTAGAGAGGCTGTAATTGAGTGTTGGAAATTGTCGTCGAGCAAAAACAGCAACTCTGACGGGCTGAGCTGGGATTTCACATTCACCGCAATTCGGTACTGGACTGCCCCCGCTTGGATATGAACCTGGTAATGTGGAGACTTGGGCTCGGTTTCTCGCTTGGCGCCAATGGCTTTGCCTTTGAGCACCCCATATTTTTTTAAGGGCATCCGTCACCTCCGTTGTCGTGTCGTCCTACAATTCAATGATCAAGTGTGAAATTGACAGGGCCCGCTCAGGTTGTATCGCGATCGGCATGCAATGACCGGACCTTCATGGATAGGCCTGTCGCTTCAGTGGATTGAAGAAGTTCCGCGCGGTCTGTTTACCTGGGACTGTATCCATACCGATACGGATAGAATCTTATTCGATACAGTGACAGAGGGTAGGAGTGAGCAGTTTGATACTGGAAGAGCGACAATTCCCTTTACTTTTCCAAGAAAGATGAACTCCACGTGAGCCAATGCCAATAGCGGGATGAGCGGTTCAAGGTCGGTCCTTCTCGGTCGAGCGAGCTGCTCGTTTCAGCGCGGAGGCAAACTGCTGAAGCTTGTGGACCTGACGGAATCGTGTTCGATAGATAACTGTAAGTTTTCCTGCAGCAGCCTTCGAGTGACATCGCGTTTGTAGCGTTCGATGACAGGGTCCGGAGGCAGCGTCGTCGGGTGATCGTCGACCATGAAACGGGGTGGATCAGTTGACTTCATCCATGTGCCGGCTCCACTACCTGGTCAATCCTCGGAATACCACATGCAGGTCTATGAAGTGCAGGACGGTCAAACGGGCATCGCTGGGGCACTCCGACCACGATGGTCTCTCAAAAATCAGCTGAAAGACTGGCATGCACAGGACAAGATGTGACTTCACTTGCATGATCCAGAATCGTGGAGTAAGAAAACCGCAATGACTCCTGAAACTGCCCTGTGAACGGCGAGCGCGAAAAGATGACGGTGGATCGTCAGGCAGGCCTCGCCTTGCCTCACGAAATGTTTGATCGCAAGGCACGACCCCAATCCTCACTGTCGATAATCCGCAAGTACGTGCCGTCGATGGAGATACGATTTGTGTTGGAGGCGAGCGCATCAGGCTTCGTGGGATCGACACGCCCGAACTGAGTGAAATTCGACGGTCTAGCAGTTAAGCGCTAACTGGAGGAGTTGCTGCACAACGGCCCGATTCGCATCGGGCCGTATGGCCGGGATGCCTACAATCGGCTCCTGGCCAAGGTGTTCGCGAACGAGCAAGATGGGGAGGAGACGTTGATCCAAGAAGCATACGAAAAGCCGCGATCATAGAAACTCTGATCCCGCCTCGTTGAAACACCAGTGCAAGCGATCCATCGTGAGCCCAAGGTTGGCAGAAAAGGTACCGACCTTTTAATAAGGATGACGCCCTACGAGAAAGTCGCCGCCATGATCGATCGTCGCTAGGATGGAATCGCTGCCTACGGCGAGCCCGAGAACAAGGTCTCGCTCGCTTTGGTCGAGGGACTCAACAATACAAACCGCCTCATCCAACGTCGAGCATACGGACTGCGCGACGAAGAATATCTGCGCTCGAAGGTACTTAGATGCATGCTTCTCGCGCTCCAAAAACCTTGAAAGCTACCCACTCGATTTCCTGATGAGCCAGAATAATTTAGCGATGCTGTACGAGCATCCCTCCATGATGTTTGATGGCCAATATGCCCTCTCAGTGCACAACGTGTCGTAGTACCATTCTCATCACCAGCTGATACACAATCCGTTCTAATTGGATCGCCCCTTCTCTTGGCTCTGTCTACGTCGACCTCACAATGTGCCCGGCGAAGTACATCTTCTATGCACGCGCATTCAATGGTGGTGCATGAAACCATGGTGATTGTTATGGCGGCCAAGGCCCAACCCCAGCTCCCCGCCTTAATTAAGGAACATTGTCTTGTTCGCGGATGCAGCATAACGCGTATCGTGTTTCGCTGCGCTTCAGTCGCGCTGAATCCGATAGATCGCATACGTGATTTAGGTCTGCCGCAGTCAAGGTTGCCCGCATGCCTTCCCATTCACGGTGACTACATCTGTGACTCGCCCTGTTAGTTCAAGAGTTTTGTTCACGAGCGTAATGCCCTGCGACCCTACAACCTTGAGGCGACCTACGTTTGTCTGAATGGCGTTTGTAACTTGCGGCAGGGTGACACCCGTAAAATCACTCTTTGCTTCAGTCAACAAGTCTGCCCCTTCGTTCACTAAGTGTTTGCCATTTCGGACACCACCCTCAAGTGTTACACCGGCCGTCGTCAAATATCCACCGGCCTTCTCTAGATTCTTAAGCTTTTGGCAATCTGGGGTTGAGGAGTTACCCTCAACTTCCGTGACTAATTGGTCGAGCTCTTTGTTTACATCGGTGAACATGCCGTTCGTCACAGCAAAGCCGGCATATACGATTGATGATTCTTTGAGGAAGGTATCGAAGTTCTGTTTTCCGGTCACGAGATACTTGATCTTCTCTTTCTTAACGTAATCGCGGTCGGTATCCGCGAGTGGCTTGAAATCCTTGTTGACATCGACAATCGTAAGATCCCTTTCCTTAGGTTGCTCAAATGCTCCCATCCCTGGCAGCGGCATGCCTTCCATCCCACTACAGCCATGGAGCACGAGCAGCAGGCTTGCGCATATCACAAGATCTTTGTTGTTCACAGTGCACCTCCTCAAGAAATGGTTACGCTTGACGGTCGACGTTTCCTCTCGATACTGACCAAGATCAGCACAAGTGCTGCTGAGCATGATCGTTATCTGTCTTACCCTGGGCACGGAGATATCGCCTTCCTTAACAGCCGCATTTTAGGATTCAGAGGCTCCTTAGCACGACCGTGAAAGCAGGTTATGCCAAGCGCCTACACCTTTCATTTGCGAGAATTTCAGCCTTTCTGAGTAAGACGCACACAGGCATTTCTTGTGCCACGTATATACACGTACGTACATGACAAAAGGCCTGGTACTTCGATAGCCTAGGGAAAGTGCTTTGGACTTGGACAGGCTGTGTCTGTATCTAAATAGATACTACGGTGGATCGGATTAGATACAGCAGGTGTTGGAGGAGATGACTACTGATTGGTGCTGGTCAACTGACCGGGCAAATTTGTCTTGAAGGAGCTTCATGAAGGATACGCTGCCAAGAGACCGTCAGCGTGGGAGCCCGTTGAGCTGCGATCTTCATGCTACTTAAAACCACAGCCTCCAGGACCGCGACTTCTCGTGTCCCTCCATGATCAACGTCTCCGCCACGTTCCGTTCGTTCACAAACACATACATCGACCAGGAGGCGATTGTAGAGGTCCCGGCCAAGCGGCTCGATACGGATTGAGCCGCTTGGCAGCAACCCTTCCGTCCGCATGCTCTCTCCGAAGCCCGCCCCCAGGTGGAGTGCTCTCGCCTGACGAAATCGCCATTCCAAACGTATCATAGGAGAATCGCCGGAAGACCAATCTGCCGAAAAGAGGCGAGGGCGATCGCAAGATTGCTGACCTCTGCCTATGGCAGCACCACAATCGCCAGCTCGCCGCCGAAGGATTGGAGCAGCAGTAATACTGCGCCTAGAAACAGCGTAATGACGGCGGGCCAGATCATCGATAGAGCACCGAGAACTAGGACGAATGTGATCACCACCAACGGCCGCTGGACGAGATGATTTTTAACACTGATCATGAGATCCTCCATGAGATCCGTTTTGCCCGGGTTACGCCTCCAACACAAATCGTATCGCCATCCACCGCGAGCCTTTGCAACGCACTCAGCGCTACCCCTCCTACATCAACATCTCCCCGACATTCTGTTCGTTCACGAACACATCGATCACGAAAGCACGTTCTGCGCCACGCGTCTTCTAAACGAAAAGTTAAGTATTCCAACGGTCTGAGCGAACTGTTTCAAAGTTGGACAGCGCTCATCTGTATCTGAATGGATTCCAGGTGGATCGGATCGGATTCAGGCGAGATTGAGGATCGGGCCGTTACGTAGTAATCTTCCAACGGCTGCTTGGTCGCCAAACCGTGGAGCTCACTCAGTGCGGGTTTGCCGATGTGACGGATCTGATGCGTTGAGCTGTGGGAAAAGCTCTCTCCTCATGTGACCGGTGTCTTGGAGACGGTTCACCGCATTTGCCAAGACTGGTCAAGATACATGGTTCTGTTCGCTGGACACCTGTTCCTCACGGATCGTTTCCAGCTAGTGAGCCTGCTCGGGTATCAAGAGACCAGCCTTGCGGTTGCAGTTCGCCATTCCTGATGGTTTGAAATCCCGACAGACTCATTCGGGTACGCTGACGCCTGAGCCTCCCATTTCTTTTGGCAAGTCCTTCATTTTTGGCAGCCCGTCCTTTATTCGCAGCTTCGTCTCCTCATAGTTCACATGGATGCCGGCCTGGTAGGGAAAGTCCGGAATAACAGCCGCATACACATCGGTGAGTCCCCACGTGGGATGTTCGGTAAAGACATGGCCTCCACAGGTCCTGCACCATTTGCGATAACTGAGCGGCGTCTTGCTGTACGTGCCGATGTTCTCTGCTCCCTGCGTGATTCGCACCGAGTCGGGCTTCCACAATGTGAAGGCGTTGACCGGCGCAGCCGACCAAATTCGACAAGACTCACAGTGGCAATATCCCATTGCGGCCGGCTCTCCGCTGACGGTGAAGCGAACCGCGCCGCAAAAGCAGCTTCCTTGGTACACGTTCTCGTTGCTCATGGTGTCTCTCCTTGGTGGTGTGGGTTGGCTTGCTTATACCGGTGTGACGGCGGTTCTTTCCCGCGATTTGGATCGAGAATTGAGATTTAGCTACAAATCCACTCGCATTGTGGATTGTCTCATCCGCAGAAGTAAAGATGATGGTGGGGAACTCTTACTCGAATCGTGGAGGAAGAAAACCAGAATGGCTCTTGAAGCTCTCCTGGAAACGCGGAGCGCGAAAAGATGAACGGTGAATTGCCAGGCAGGCCTCGCCTTGTTTCACGAAATGTGTGATCGCAGGACGCGACCCGAATTCAGAAATTCAGACGGAAATGTATGACAAAAGAGTCCCGACCTCCTTACTGCAACCCAGGATGGTTGATGCTACTCACCGGACGCTTCCTCCTCACGAATGGCTTCCAGCTCGGCAAGCGCATCGAAGTCTTTGGGGCGGCCGGCTGCACGCTTAACTTCGATCAATCTGGACAAGGTGATGCATCGGCAGGAAACACCAAATAGGTCGATGTCAATCGTATGAGGGAGCAGGTCTTCATAGCGCCCACCTCCGGTAATTTCTCCCAACAAATCCAAGGCACCCAGGTCCGTGATCAGAGTGAAGTTGAGCCCTCGCTGGAGGGTTTGGACATCGAGCTGAAACGGCAAGCCTTCGGGAGCACCGCGCAGATAGGGATGGTGAGGTGCCAGACATGAAGCAAGGCGGTCGAGATTCTGTCGCGATCGGCCGTAGACGATATCCAAATCAACCGTCAGTCGGGAAGATCCATGGGCGGTCGCGGCGGCTCCTCCGACGAGGATGAACTCTACCTGAGCTCTCGCCAATAATCGGACGAGCGTTTCAAAGTCGGTCATTCTTGGGCGAGCGAGGCGCTCGTTTCAGCGCGGAGGCGAACTGCTGAAGCTTTTGAAGTTGACGGAATCTCTGTTCGACGGATAACTTTAAATTTTCCCGTATCAGCGTGCGATCGACATCGCGCTTGTAGCGTTCGATGACGGGGTCCGGAGGGAGCGTCGACGATTGTTCGTGACTCATGAAGAGAAGTGTAGCATTTGACCCCATCCAGGTGCTAGCTCAGCTGTGCTCTGGTCAATGCTTGGAATACCCAAATGCAGGTCCATGAGTCGCGAGAGGCACCAACGGGCCCCGCTGGGTCGCTCTGCTCACAATGACCTCTCAAGTTTATTCCCACGACCCGCAGCAGATGAAAAACAGGCATGCATAGAACAAGATGTGACCCCACCTTTTGATTATTCAAGACGCGACCATAACAGAAATTCAGACGGAAATGCATGACCAAAGACTCCCGACCTTTTTTTAACCATTTTTCTAGGCCTGCGCAACCGGGTGGCCTGACTCGCGTACCAAGCGCACCGCTTCTGCTTTGAACGCCGCCGTAGATGACCGTCGTGTTGTCGTGCTTATGCTGTCCTCCGATTTCCTCAGTTTCCCACTTATGAAGGTGTCTGTGAAATCGGGGGAAGGTCATCCGACCATGGATAGTTAGCCGCAACCTTCTCGATTTTGAAATAAGTTACGCGTATCCTGGGGGCAAAAGCACCTCTCTTCCATTCTAGATTTCTCCTATCGAGGGGGCAGTCAGCGGATAGTTACGCTCTACGACACTTCCTGCAGTTCAAGGGTAACCATCGAACAAATGCCAAGTGTAGATGCTTACACGTAACCACAAGATGATTCTTGTAGTCCTTGCCACCCTAGTCCTGGTTCAGACTATCGCATTGATCGCTCACTTGTGGCCAAAGTTAGGAAATAGGCTGCCCTTCTCTCGTCCGAACTGCGATGATCAATATGATGGTCAATATAAGGGTGGTACTAAACCTTCTGACAGCGCAATCAAGCAGATGCTTGAAAAGCATTCTCACTGGCTCCAAATATACTCAACCAAAGAATTGAGGCTGACCACAGAGGCCCTCCAAGACAGCAGAAGGGCAAACTTGTGTGGTGCTGACCTATCGGCGCTGCCAGCAGGAATTTTTAAACGCGCTGATCTCACAGGCGCCAATTTGACTTTAGCGAACTTTTCCAGAGTCAATCTGTCTGGTGCTATTTTGGATGAAGTTGACTTTGGCGGAGCAAATTTCGCCGAGGCGATCATGGACTTCGTGAAGCTGGAAGGAGTGATCACGGCTTGCCCGGGATGGCAGATAGGGGACCCGTACTGCTCAAACTTTCAGGCAGCAAGTCTACGGAGTGCGAAGATTGCTGGGATTTTATGGGGTATTAGTCTTCACAAAGCTATTCTTGAATTTGCGGATTTGAGAGGTTCGAGTCTGTTGGATGTAGACTTAAGTGACGCCTACTTACAAGCAGCCAAGCTAAGCCATTCGTCCTTTATTGACGTGAACTTCACAGCAGCAGATCTAAGAAGCGTCGACCTCGAAGGATCGTTATTGACGAGAGTCAATTTCTCTCGCGCCAAATTCCAGCCCTGGAATGTTAGCGACTCTATGCTAATTAGTTCAGAAGGCCTATCCACTATAGAATTTGACGATCCTAGGAATCTGGTGAAACTACGAAACCGGTCGAAGGAGTTTGGACTGCGCAACGAACAGAAAGCGTTAACGGCAGCCTTGAGAAAGTTCGCAACAGACAAAGACACGCCCTTTGAACGTTTTCTTCAAGCATGGATCTTTGGGGGCTGGATAACAGATTATGGAGCGAAACCCATACACAGCATTGTTGGACTGATTATTCTAACTCCGATTTTTGGCGTATTTTATTACATTGGTCTCCTGCGGAATTCTCTTTCAAGCAATATATGGAAAATATGGCGTACCGAAAACGTTAATGGCATCGCCAATAGGTCATTAAGAATAACGGAAGGTTTAGGAGAACCTAGCGGACAATACTTTTTGCTTTTCTGTTGGAGCTGTTATTTTAGTTTGTTGTCAGCATTCCATATCGGTTGGCGAGACTTGAATGTCGGCTCATGGATTTCCAGATTGCAATTTGACGATTACACGTTACGTGCAACGGGTTGGATCCGCGCTGTTTCAGGAGTGCAGTCCCTTATCAGCGTTTATCTGCTTGCACTCTGGCTCCTGACACATTTTGGATCTCCGTTTGAGTGAGTGCTTCACAACCTATTCTCAGTATCCCTACAAAAGTAATCGCTCCCTCTTGAATGGCCCCGGTCTCCAGTATGTTGGAGATGGCCAACTCTTCGAGCGACATGCTGTCACGTTTGGGGACGGTCGTTACTCATAATTCCTTCATGCGAGCGCTCCGATGTATTTACTGAAACCATAATAAGGGGTCGGATACCCTTGGTGACATCTTGACACGACGGATCGCTTGCACTCGTGTTTCAACGATGGGGATCAGAGTCTCTAGGACCGAGACTTTTCATAGCCCTCCTGGATTACATCTCCGCCACATTCTGTTCGTTCACGAACACATGGATCACGAAAGCACTTTGTGCGCCATGCGCAGTTTAAGCGCAAAGCCAGTAATTCCCACAATCTGAGCGAAGTGTTTCAAAGTGGGACGGCGTGCATCTGTATCTGAACGGATAACAGATGGATCGGATTGGATTCAGGGGATGTTAGAGGATTAGGACAAATCAAGGGTTCCCGGATCCCTGAGCTGCTTCTGGCAACTGTCAGCCGGCTTTCGCTCGCTGATCTTCCCGCTCAGGTAACGTCGCGATGACTGAGCGAAGGAATGTATTGACGGCATCTGAAGAACGAAAAACTGAGGCGGCATCCGGATCGAGGATGACCGCGATGGCGCCTTGCTTCAGGCGAGACATAAACCGGTTCGGTTTCGCCTTCGCATAGTTGAAGCGGTATTCGGCCCGCATCTCATCCGTGGATCTGCGTTGGCGTTAATGAGGGATGGGTTTCTTCATAATCTTGCCGTTCCAGTTTGGTGGCCTTTCGGGCGCCGCTTGGCCGTCGGGCTTTGAAAGGAAGCGTTCAGCTATGCGGCCAACTTGACTGCCACAGTCAGACCGGCCTTGGCGCAGAGGCCCACCAGGTAGTCGAGGGAAAGCTTGTCCACCTTGTTACACGCGATCTCGGAGATGCGCGGTTGAACCACCCCAAGGCATTTGGCCGCCTGTGCCTGGGTCAATCCTTCCCGAGTCATCCACTTGCGTAATGCCTCCGCAATCTCGCAGCGCAGCAGCATATCAGATGGATCAACTTGGCATGACACGCAAAAACCTTGAGGCACTACTCATCGGGTGCGCACAGGTGTCGAAAATTCTGACCAAGAATCGAAGCTTATCCTTGGAGATGATCAGTCGTCTGGATAGAAATTACGTATATCGCTCGAAAGCCCCATGAGAAGCGGCCGTCGCCCAAATGTGTCTTTCCGTATTCACCAAGAACCGTTCGCGGGCTGCGGTCGGCCTGCACGCCGTTTGTTAGACATCTTCCTCTCTACTAGTGGTCGCCAAGAATTCGGATGCCGTCCCTATGACTATCCCACGAAATGGATTTAACGACAGTAAGTCGTTGTCCCCGCTGATCAGATAGGCAGCCCCTCCACTGACTGCCAACTCCAGAAACTTATCATCCTTGGCATCGCGACAGATCCGTATCTCTGCTGAGGGCTCCATGAAGGTCGCTCGCTCTACAAAGGCTTCCAAGAATTCTTCGCGTTCAGCAGCAGTCACGTAGCGATCGAACTTCTCCCGTTGGAGCACCTCGGCCAACTCCTCTAGCGTCACGGGCGAGCTGAGAACCTCTCCCTGTTTCAGAGCACGACGAAACGCTAGCCCTGGGGTGGAGTGGTCAAATAACAAGGCGCTTATCAGAGTGTTCGTATCGAAGACGTACCGTGGGCTACCGCTCATTCAAAATGGATTTCAGAATTTCTGGCGTCAACCCCCGCTCTTGGGCTTTGCGGGTCAGATCACTCATGATGACTTCCAAGGGTCGTTTCGCGCGCGTTACTTCCGAAAGTTTCAGACTGAGCAGGGCATCAAGCTTTCGCTGTTGTTCGGCGGGCGCTGTCTCGTAGGCAGATGCTGCTTCAGGGCTGACGCGAATGGTAATGGTCTTTGTTTCCATACTCGCCACCTTCCAGCCTCATTAGTCTCTTGTCACTATACACTGGCGTCTTTGTTTTGCGAAGCGTCTCATATTGAGTAGACGGACCGGCATAGCTCCGTTACCGCAGCGAAGAGCTCAACCTTTGGACCAGCGCATCTGCTGGGCTCCGCACACCTTTTCTACACGTTTAACACGTGCGCATAGATCATGGCCATCTACGAGGACATTCCCGATGTTCTTCGGATGGTGCCATCGCCATTTCCTAGCCTACTACGCTGCCAATTTGACCGAAACTGTTACGCCGGCTTTGGCACAGAGGCCCACCAGGTAGTCGAGGGAAAGCTTGTCCACCTTGTTACACGCGATCTCGGAGATGCGCGGTTGAACCACACTAAGGCGTTTGGCCGCCTGTGCCTGGGTCAATCCTTCGCGGGTCATCCACTTGCGTAATGCCTCCGCAAGCTCGCAACGCAGCAGCATAACGGCCGCCTCGTGTGGAGGAAATCCCAAATCAAGAAACACATTACCGCTGCCTCGTGTGATGCGTACGCGTGCTTTTTTCATAACTCCTCCGCGATGAACTTGTAGCGCCTCGCTGCCAGATCTATGTCCGCCTTCGCGGTCTCTCGTGTCTTCTTCCGGAAAGCATGTAGTACGTAGACGGCGTCATCGAATTTGGCCACGTAGATCACGCGGAATGAACCGGCTTCGTCCCGCACACGGATTTCGTAAGCCCCGGCTCCGACGCCCGGCATCGGCTTGAAGTCCGACGGCGTTCGCCCGGCTTGCACCATGAAGAGCTCGTGTCCCGCCCGCCGTCGTGCTGCCTCCGGGAAGTGTGCCAAATCTTTGCGAGCCGTGCCGACGAAGTACGCGGCCTTCATGCGGGGTGATTATACGAATAGTCGTATGGTGATGCAAGAGAAGTTGTTGACCTATCGCGTGTAGGTCGCTGGTGTGGGAAAGCGACGAGGCTGTCTTTGCCGGATTCTGTCAGATACATCTTGAGACAAAATAGGGACTTGCGTCCCGCGACTCGGCTTCCCCCTCCCTATGATCGCGGCTTTTCATATCCCTCCAGGATCAATGTCTCCGCCACGTTCTGTTCGTTCCATCAGATAGTAGGCGTGACAGCGCCAGCCGAAGCGATCGATGACGTGGGCCAGCCTGTCTAGGAAGAGCGTGCCGTCTCGATCGTCGAGCACGATGGCCTGCCGGGCGTTACCGCGACTCGTGACATGGTAGACGGCACCGGGATATTCAAGGCGGAGGGGTCGTGCCATAGCAGGGAACCATACCAGAGTCAGTGTTCTGCTGTAAGACCTGACCCTCAATCCTAGGCGTTTTTGATCGCGCAAGGTGTGATCGCAACACGCGACTATAATCTTCACTCTCCTGGTCGTTCGAGAGAAACCTTGGATCAGAACTGATGCGGCTCGCATCGAAGTCGATACAGTGCTAATGGAGAGGGGGTTACCACTGCGGGTTGGGGCATCGTGTGCGGGAGTGCGTGCTGCAGATCTGAGGCAAGCGTAGACTCCAGAAACAATTCCCGGTGCCGTTTCTTCCCCTCAAGCATGAGGCGGAGGGTCTCATGCACACAACAAGATGTGACGGACTTGTGGTCCGCAGAGACGCCCAAGGATCCGAATCGCCGACGGTCGGGCCGGCCCCTTGACAGTGACAGCCGTTTTTCATAGGTGGCACCAGCCTTGACCTTGCGTTCTGCTTCACTAGAGCTATGTGATGGGCCTCGTTTGACGGAATTCTTCGTTCAAATGTAGATCGGCCCATCCCATGGGAAGCACTAGCTCAGGATTTTGCGAAGTGTTGAGAAGTAGGCATTCTTCAAACACTGGATGCAGAGCGTATTGAAGCGAGGGGTATAAGTCTCTCCCTAATTTATCACTAAGCAACCTGCCCTCATTGAAAGAAAAGGCATGGCGGTAGGCAGATAACTTGTCAGCTGTTGTATAATCTAGAATAATTCCAAGAGCGCCAATGTTGTAGAGTTGTTCGACCTTCCACTCCAAGTTGGCTGGAGCAATTTCCTGCGTTGACATATCAAATCGGAGTGGGTCAAGCCGTTTTTTTAGGCCATTCCAGGACAAAACCTGTGGCGCATGGCGGAAGGCCGAAATAACCTGCCGCAAATTTCGAAAAGAGTCTTCAAACTCTTTGATGAATTCATCTTCAACGATGAACCGCGTGGATCCTGCAATTACTTGTCTCACAAATTCAGTAGGCATCTGACGCTTTGCACGCTCGTAAGGTCGAAAAGCTGTGAGTAGAGCAGCAAAATAGAAAAGGACATCCCTTGGTCGCCAAAATGTATGACGAAGCACGTACGAGAATAGAGGAAGCCTGTACTTACGAGAGCCAAAATGGAAATCAAGTTGGTCAGGAAATTGAGGGAACCCTCGGCGCATGACATCGCTAAACCTGTCTTCGAGAAGACGACCGCGAGGGTCTGGTACTTTAGCTAGCAGAGCCAATCTCTTGCGGATCAGCGCGGACAGTTCCATTCCTGACCATTCTACAGCGGCAAAACGGTGTCGATATTGATATCGGTCGCGATCTTCCACACGGAGTGCAATGAAACGGTCGTAAGGTATGGCAATGCAGAAGTCCGAGACGTCATAGATTTTCCCGCCAGATAGCCTAGCAGGTCCCTTGTTCAACACCGTCTGCAATAGTGCCAGTAAAATTTCAAGTTCAAAGTCATTTTGATCTCGCGAAGTGTGTCCGTGGCTTGTGAAGTAGCCGGTCATGGTGTCGAATCCATCAACTGTTATTAATATTCTTCCATTTGAAGCGGTGATTTGATTGAGAGCTGTGGCGATAATAGCCGCGCACTTTGGGCCGAGGACAAAGTCACGAAATTTGCTCGGCGTAAAGCTAGCAACTTTAGCTGGTAGGGCCAAAGGCGAAAGTGCAGCATGGGTACGCGGTCCAACAAAATCGAGGAGTTTGCGCAATGAATAGGCGAACAGGGATTTCGTTATAACCGCAGTCCTTTCTGTTTCGTCAATGATTGAATCGACTGGGGTGTCGACAAGTTGCAGCAGTAGACGTCGAAGGTGGGATCGTTCTGGGAGTGATTCACGTAACTCCCATGCACAAATCAGATGCAGAAAGGCATCCCACACGAGTTGGTAACTGTAAAGAGGGGAAAATGTCTTTGCTAGTTCTTCGAACTGTTCCATCCTGCTCGAGAGTTCATTGAAGCAAAGTGTCAGGGGAAGTTGTTCGAAATCGATCCGAACGACAGCCATTGGAGGTCGGTTAGAGAGGAGAGGAAGAACGTGTGTGATCGTGGATTTTCCTGAACCTTTCCTTCCGACAAGAAAGCTAACTTCACGATCACGAACTTTAAGAAAGGTGGATGTCTTCACAATACAGTCGTGCAGGTACCTTTGATTTTCGTTTTTGTCCCATGCAGACTTAGTATCTCGGAAGAGAAATGATTCGAAGAGTTTACGTTCGTGCTCGCGGAAGCTAGGGCGTGTCATCAATTAATTTTCTCGATTCACAGAGCCATCGTGTTGTGATTTACTCCGTCCCAGACCAAAGGAGGGGTCTGCGGATGGTGAGACGGTATGGATTGCGTGATGACCAATGGGAGAAGATCGAGCATCTGCTGCCTGGTCGTGAAGAGACGGTGGGCGTGACGGCGAAGGACAACCGGCTGTTTGTGGAAGCGGTGTTGTACCGGTATCGCGCGGGGATCCCGTGGCGGGATCTGCCGGAGCGGTTCGGAGATTTCCGAGTGATCCACACACGCCATACGCGCTGGAGTCGACGCGGCGTCTGGAAGCGGGTGTTTGAACGTCTTGCTGACGATCCTGACAACGAATACGCGATGATCGATTCCACCATCGTTCGTGCCCACCAGCACAGCGCTGGTGCAAAAGGGGGCACCACGCGCAGGAAGCCATCGGACGCAGCAAGGGTGGCCTGACCACCAAAATCCACGCCACCTGTGATGCGTTGGGTAACCCAACGGGGTTTCATCTCACCCCAGGGCAGGCGCATGACCTGGAGGGCGCCGATGTCTTGCTACCCGGCATTGACGCGGATACCATCATTGCCGATAAGGCCTTTGATGCCGATGAACGGGTGATCCAGCCGCTGCAACGAGCGGGCAAGGTCGTGGTCATTCCCCCCAAAGCCAACAGAACCACCCCCCGCGAATACGATCAAGACCTCTACCGAGCCCGGCATCTGATTGAGAACTTCTTCGCCAGACTCAAGCAATTCCGCGCCATCGCCACCCGCTACGACAAACGCGCCGCCAATTTCCTCGGTGCCATCTATCTCGCTGCTTCAATGACATGGCTTAATTGATGACACGCCCTAGCCCGTTTAGTCTCGACGATAGCAGCGGTTCGTGAGATTAGCCCAGTGCAGAAATCTCTCAAACGGTTTCGCATGTTGTTTCGTAATGCGTACTTGTGGCCATTTCCTCGGACGTAAAGCCATCCCAGGTCTCCAGCGATGAGTGGCTTCAGCTCAGAAGGACAGGAATTCTCATGAGTGCCGGAGAAAATAATTGGAAAACTCAAGAAGTTCCGCCCGTAGGCCTTCTTCTCTTCTGCTTCCTGCAATCGATCATAGATCCGCCTATACTCATCATAAACCCCACATTTGGTGTGTTCGACTATACGCGCCCGATAATTCGGTGTTAGAAGGACGACGATTGCGTCTGCGTCGTCCACTTTCTGCTTTATGAATGAGTTGAGGTTTGCCCCGATTCCTGCGTCTAAGTGCGTTCGATCGACAATTACATCGAAGAGGTTTCCCCCAGCGTACTGTAAGGCATCAACAAATGCAGGAAGACGACCTTGATCTGGTGGATTATCAGCGTGGCAGTACGATACAAACACTTGTAGTTTCATCTAGAACTCTAGGGCGTGTCATCAATTAAGCCATGTCATTGAAGCAGCGAGATAGATGGCACCGAGGAAATTGGCGGCGCGTTTGTCGTAGCGGGTGGCGATGGCGCGGAATTGCTTGAGTCTGGCGAAGAAGTTCTCAATCAGATGCCGGGCTCGGTAGAGGTCTTGATCGTATTCGCGGGGGGTGGTTCTGTTGGCTTTGGGGGGAATGACCACGACCTTGCCCGCTCGTTGCAGCGGCTGGATCACCCGTTCATCGGCATCAAAGGCCTTATCGGCAATGATGGTATCCGCGTCAATGCCGGGTAGCAAGACATCGGCGCCCTCCAGGTCATGCGCCTGCCCTGGGGTGAGATGAAACCCCGTTGGGTTACCCAACGCATCACAGGTGGCGTGGATTTTGGTGGTCAGGCCACCCTTGCTGCGTCCGATGGCTTCCTGCGCGTGGTGCCCCCTTTTGCACCAGCGCTGTGCTGGTGGGCACGAACGATGGTGGAATCGATCATCGCGTATTCGTTGTCAGGATCGTCAGCAAGACGTTCAAACACCCGCTTCCAGACGCCGCGTCGACTCCAGCGCGTATGGCGTGTGTGGATCACTCGGAAATCTCCGAACCGCTCCGGCAGATCCCGCCACGGGATCCCCGCGCGATACCGGTACAACACCGCTTCCACAAACAGCCGGTTGTCCTTCGCCGTCACGCCCACCGTCTCTTCACGACCAGGCAGCAGATGCTCGATCTTCTCCCATTGGTCATCACGCAATCCATACCGTCTCACCATCCGCAGACCCCTCCTTTGGTCTGGGACGGAGTAAATCACAACACGATGGCTCTGTGAATCGAGAAAATTAATTGATGACACGCCCTAGTTATTCCCATTTTTACTACTGTGAGCCGATAGGCCTTTACCTAAAAGTGTTTGAGTGAGCTTGCGAAAAGACATAAGTGCGCATGGAACAAAGTTTGGGACGCTATAATCTTCGCATCCGAAATCTCTGTCAAGAGCTAACTATAGTAAAAGTACGGTCATACGTTTAGGACTAATACGTTTTAAGCATTACCCTAGGGCTGGATACGTTTGGTTCCATCCCTCGTTGGCCTTGCGATTAGAATTCACGGGACTTACGACGGATCGCCAACACCTCACGTTTCAACGATGAGGGTTCGGAGCCTCTATGACCTCGGCTTCTCGTATCCCTCTTGGATCAACGTCTCCGCGACATTCTGTTCGTTCACAAACACATCGGCCAGGAGGCGATTGTAGACATCGCGGCCATGCGGCACGATGCGAATCGGGCCGTTGCGCAGGAGTTCTTCTAGGCGTTGTTTGGCTGCTGGCCCCGCGAGTTCGCTCATTTCTGGCGTGTCGATACCGCGAAGTCTGATCCGCTCGCCTCCAACACGAATCGTATCGCCATCGACGGCACGTACTTGCAGATTGCTCAACACCTTCATCTCGTGTCTCGACCGGGCCCGAAGAGTGGAAAGCCGGGACTGTTTGTGCGGAGGATCGAGCTTGTACCGTCCTTTGGGATAGCGTTGGGGTCGGCTGTCCGGGGGACGTTTGTGGCGTGGTTGCTTGTATGTGGGAAGGCGATCAGGATCCTGGTCATTGGGCGAGGGATACCAGCAGAGATCACATTGCTGGTTGAGAGTGGATCCGAGGGTGGATTTCTGGAGGGATTCTGCCGAGGCGTCGGGCGGTGATAGGACAAACCACGCCCAGCCGATGAGCAACCATGCCGTAACGATTCTTGAACTCCAGCTCATGACATTTCGCAGACGCAGGTGTCGTGCCAGGTTCCGATCGATTGACAACGTGCAAAACGGCATGCTGCAATGCGACGGTGCATCGAATCGGACTTCTGTTGATTCACGGAGGGTTATGTCATGGATATGATGGGAAAGGTGGGGCTGGTCGAAATTCCTGTGTTGATCGCCCCTGATCAGAAAGCTTGGATGGATCGCATGATTAAGGAAGGGAAAATCGCCATCCCGCCCGGCGGAACATTGGAAAAAGGGTCGCTCTATTCCATGTTTATCCGCATGTTGCTGCACAACGCGATGGAAGAACAGAAGCGGCAGGAGGCGCTAGAGGAAGAAGACGAGGACGACGAATAAGGAATCATCGAGTGTCAGTCGTCAAAGCAGGCGAGGTTTCTGGGGGAACAACTCTGTATCTAAACTGATATCAATCTGTATCTTGGAAGATACAGCTACCTGCGTCCCCAAAGGATGTTTCTAGAGTTTTCTGAAGGCGGCGTGCGCGGCGCGGATGGTCTTCTCGATGTCCTGTGCGCTGTGGGCAGTGGAGAGGAAGGCAGCCTCGAACTGAGAAGGCGCCAGATAGACGCCCTGCTCCAACATCTGGTGAAAAAATTGGCCGTACCGCTTCGTGTCGGACTGTTTCGCCGTATTCCAATCCACAACAGGACCTGGGGTAAAGAAGGTCGTGAGCATCGACCCGACTCTGGTTTGTGTCGCGGGAATCCCAGTCTTTTTTGCAGCCTCGCCGATCCCCTTGGCTAGAGCTGCCGATCGTTCTTCGAGTTTCTGATAAACCCCCTTCACCCGCAACTGCTTGAGGGTTGCCAGTCCCGCTGAGACTGCCAGCGGATTCCCGGAGAGAGTACCGGCCTGATAGACCGGGCCAACCGGTGCGATGAGATCCATGATCTCTTTCCGTCCGCCGTAGGCACCGACCGGTAACCCTCCACCGATGATCTTCCCGAGAACCGTGAGATCCGGGGCGACGCCATAGAGGGCCTGCGCCCCTCCATAACCGACACGAAACCCGGAGATGACCTCGTCGAAAATCAATAGGATGTTGTGATCGCTGGTCAGCTGTCGCAACGCCGCGAGGAAGTCGGGAGCTGGAGGGACGACTCCCATATTCCCTGCGATCGGCTCGACAATGATGCAGGCGAGCTGACCCCGATTGGCTTTGATCAGTTGCTGGACCGTACGAATATCGTTATAGGGAGCGGTGAGGGTATGTTTGGCGAAGTCGTCCGGGACACCCGGTGAATCAGGAATCCCTAAGGTAGCCAGGCCGGACCCAGCTTTGGCCAATAGATAGTCGCCGTGGCCATGGTAGCAGCCTTCGAACTTCATGACGCCGGTCCGCTTAGTGAATCCGCGTGCCACGCGGATGGCGCTCATGACGGCTTCGGTGCCGGAGCTGACAAGCCGGATCTTTTCCATGGAAGGGAAGGCGTGCCGTATTTCCCGGGCTAGTGATACTTCCGATTCAGTCGGCGCTCCGTAACTCGTGCCTCGCCCGGCCGCGCTCTTGATCGCGGTGATCACTGCGGAAGGGGCGTGGCCTAAAATCATCGGCCCCCACGACAGCACATAGTCGATATAGACGTTGCGGTCCACATCATAGAGCCGCGATCCTTTCGCCCGTGCGATAAAGCGCGGTTGTCCTCCGACCGAGCGGAAGGCGCGGACAGGGCTATTGACGCCGCCAGGAATAAGTTGCTGAGCCTCGGTGAAGAGCTTGGCAGAGCGAGCTGTTATCATAACGGGGGCGCACCCTATCACGTGGGCGAGAGCCGGTCAAGAAACTGATTGCTGTGCGATCTGTTTGGAGAGCGCGTGGGAGGTCAAAAAATGTCGTAACAGATTCAGTTCAATCGATTCAGATACGGTGACAGATCTGATGCATCGACTGGAAGTTGGAAATGCTCTTTGGTTTTCGCCTTGGTCATTGTTTTGGCCTGACAGTGCGATCTTATTACAGCTTGTCATTGAAGGCCTTATTCTCTGGACCGCTTGGCTGAACGTCTCGGGCTGGGTTTCGTCTTGGCTGTCTTCGAATCGGTGGAGGAGAATTCCTCCAGCTCCCAGTGCTTTCTCTTCGATTTGTCCTGCTCGGCAATTACGAACACGACGTGGAATGGGGCGCTCCGGCCGTCGGCGGTCTGTCCCTTGCTCCAAGCCTCGCCGGCGTCGTCGAGGATTTCCAGCAATGTGTCGTACTCTTCTTCATCCTCTGGAAGCACGGCTTGTGTGTCGGTAATGAGTAGGATATACCCGTTGGCCGGAAGCCACTCCAAATCAGCCAGACATTCTTCGAGTGCGTCCCAGTTGTGTCCGAAGTAATCCGGGAAGTCGAGCGCTCGTGCGAACTCACCGAAGAGACCCGATGGAGTTCCACATTTCTTTCCTTGGATGGTACGCAAGACATACCCCGGCGGCGTTTTCACCAACCCTGAGGGTGAGGTCCCACGAGGAACGACAAGGAGAGCCGACCAGGGAGGGGTCGCATTGCAAAGATGAATCTGTAAGGTAGAGTTTCCCGCCATAGAGCTGTTCTCGGTTCGAACGTTTGTCAGTTCAGAGGGGCAAACGTTCGGTAATGGTCTCCGGTATAGTAAGCTTTTCCGGTTCGCTGCTCGATGACGAGTCGTTCGGCATCGCGCCTACGACCTTGTCTCTTGGGGTTAACATCATACTCTCGATAGTAGCCTCGTGGAAGACGCCGTTCCCGGTTTTGGAATTCACGCCCTCCGACATAGCCCGGTAGCGGTATCCAGCTTCGCTCTTCGAGCTGTTTGAGCAGGTTGTAGGCTTTCCGAGGAGGTGTTGCGAGAGCGGGCGGTGGCTCGATTTGACTTGGCGGGCTGACAATGTTGTTGATATTCAGAGGCCCGTTACCAAGATCGGCAGTGGCAATGAAGACGGGGGATGCCAAGCTGAACGTGCACAGTAGGATGAGAAGACCGATGAGCCGAATCCATCTCCATCGAAGGGTGAACACAGGTTCTTTTTCCTTGGCAAGACGTTGACCTGAAGGGCGACCGTAGCATTCGTTTTTCAAAAAGGTCAAACGACGCAGGAGTGATCATCTCGTTACCTGGATGTCTCTCGGTCGGTTTGCTAGAATGAGGCGGCTTAGGTCTATATCTGAAGAAAACAGCTGTCGGATGTACCTCTGACTTGTGTCTATGCGGTATTGTGCGAGATCAATGTGTGTGTGATCTATCCGGTTAGACGCGTGAATCCTTTACCCAAGCGCCTGGTCCACTATCTAGTCACCCTGGCTGTCCTCGCCTTGGCTGTCTCTTCGAACGCACAACTGAGTCCGAGCGGTTCGATGAGGCGATCTCCAGCGGAAGTGGTGAAGCGGTATGTTCTGTTGGACCGGAAGGGTGCTCGCTTAGACGCTCCGTCATTCGAAACCTTGACCCCCTATATTGATTGGAGAGAAGAACCTGCCTGGGGCCGTGTCGTTGTTGTTGAGAAAACAACCGTCCCGGAGGATTATCGAAAGTGGGAGATCCTCAACAATCTGGAAGTGATCATTCCGGTCACCTATCATGTGCGGGGGGCGGTCTATCTGGAAACCGCCACCTTCGTCCCCGAGGAAACGACGGAAGAGGTTCGTTTTCACGTGAAGGTCGTGGAGAACTTCTGGCGCATCCTCGATCCGATGATCCCGCCGCATGTCGGACTGAAGCGGATGGTGAGCTTTGCGCGCGAAGCCGAAACCAATGAACAAGATGAGACTCATCGTAGGATCCTTGCGGAACTCGTTGAATCTTTGCGAAAGGCAAAGTAATGGCCCAGATCCCCGTAGACCTGCTGATTTTTGACCTCGACGGTACGCTGATCGAATCGAAGTGGGACATCGCGCGATCCGTCAACTTCACCCTTACCGAGCTGGGGTTGCCCGAACGTCCCATTGAAGAGATCTTCGGTTTTGTCGGCGACGGCGTCAAGCGGCTACTGCGCCTTGCAGTAGGAGAGGGCAATCAGGCCAAGTTCGAGGAAGCGTTGAAAATATTTCGAAGCTACTATCTCGCCCATTGCTTGGACAGGACCAGCTTCTACCCTGGCATCGAGCCGATGCTGCAACATTTCGCCAACAAAGACAAGGCGATTGCGACCAACAAGTCGATCGAATACACCCGCGTCATTCTGAACGGCTTGGGTCCGCAACATTTTCGGTACATGGTCGGTGGAGACGATGGGTTTGGGCTGAAACCGGAGCCAGGGATGTTATTGCACATCATGGAAAAGGCAGGTGCACTGACAGAGCGGACGGTCCTCGTCGGGGACAGCACGAACGATATCAACGGAGGACATAACGCGGGTATTCGTGTCTGTGCCGTCGGATATGGAATGGGGAATCGAGCGAAGATGCAAGCTTGTGAACCAGATTGGTTCATCGAGAGGCCTGAACAATTGATGGAGATATTCGAATGAAATCCAGATTGAGGCTGAGTGAAGCTCTTGTCCGTAAGCGGGATAAATTCCTGATTATTTGTTCGGGCATCCTCTTGAGCCTTGCTCTCAACCTTGCCCCACTTCTTGCGGGGTCGCCGAATCTTGCCGAACGTGTAATCGAGCATCGGTTGGCCAATGGGTTGACCGTGCTCATGGTCGAACGACATCAGACGCCTGTCGTTTCGATCAACATCACCTTCGCCGTGGGCGGCGTCAATGAGCAGGTCGGCCAAACCGGTCTCGCGCATCTCTACGAGCATATGGCCTTTAAGGGTACCAGGTTGGTCGGTACGACGAACTATGAGAAGGAAAAACCGATTGTAGACGAACTCGCGCTGGTCGGGACCGAGCTGGACCAACGTCAGCGTGAGCTGGCCACCAAAGGAGATGGCGCGACGGCTGAAGAGCGAGCCACGATCGAATCACTTCAAAAGCGCCTTATAGAGCTACAGGCTCAGGCCGCTCAGTATGTTGTCGGGAATGAAATGGCTCTGTTGTACCAGCGACACGGCGGGGTGGGACTCAATGCATCAACGGGCAAGGACGTGACGCGGTACATGATCAGTTTGCCGTCTAATCGGTTGCCATTGTGGGCGGCGATCGAGTCGGATCGCATGGCCAACCCTGTGTTGCGCGAGTTCTATAAAGAACGCGGTGTCGTGATGGAAGAACGGCGTCTACGTAACGACGACAGCCCGAACGGGCTGTTGTTCGAAACCTTCACGTCGGCGGCATTCCGGGCCCATAGTTATGGGGTCCCGACCATTGGATGGGGATCCGATATCCTGTCACTGACACCTGCCGCTACGGAGGCCTTCTTTAAAGCCCACTATGGTCCGGATCAAGCCACGATTGCTCTGGTCGGTGATATCAATCCGAAAGAAGCGATTGCCTTGATCGAACAGACGTTCGGAAAGATTCCTGCCGCGCTCCCGCCGCCACCCCTGGTGACGGTCGAGCCGGAACAACGGGGTGAGCGACGAGTCGAGGTGGAATTTGATGCGGAACCGGCAATTGTCATCGGGTACCACAAACCGACCTTGGGGCATCCTGACGACGATGTGTTTGACGTGATCGATGCGGTGCTGAGCGACGGACTCACATCTCGCTTGCATCAGACCTTGGTGCGGGAAAAACGTCTGGCTGCCTCAGCCGGGTCGGATGCGAACCATCCGGGTGTGCGTGCGCCGAATCTATTTATTTTTACGGCTACGCCGTTGGCCCCTCATACGACAGCGGAAGTAGAGGCCGCCATCTACGAGGAGATCGAGCGGTTGAAGCGTGAACCGGTTTCCTCCAAGGAGCTGGAGAAGGTGCTGAACAATTTGGATGCAGATTTGGTGCGAGGCCTGCGATCGAACAGCGGTCTGGCTTCTCAACTCGCGCTCTATCAGGCGGTGGCCGGTGATTGGCACTACATCCTGACATCTCGTGACAAGGTTGCTGCGGTCACGGCTGCCGATGTACAGCGAGTGGCGAAACAGTACTTTACCAAGTCGAATCGGACCGTCGCGGTCTTGGTGAAGAAAGGTACCGGTAATATCGTTGCGGCCATGCCGGCTGGCGAGGTGAAGCCATGAGGCAGAGGTTGAGTCGGAGGAGCGTTCGCCGGGCGGGGACGGAGCTCGGCATGCTGATGATACTGCTGACGTCCGTTGCGGTCGCCTATTCAGCCGATTCGACCGTCAGCGATCCCAGAACCATGACGTTTAAGCCGGTGGAATTTTCACCACCGGAGCCGGAACGAGTCGTTCTGCACAACGGCATGGTCCTCTATCTGCTCGAAGACCATGAGCTACCCTTGGTGACGATCACGGCTACGATGCGGACCGGTAGTTGGCTCGATCCGTCCGATAAGATCGGACTGGCGGGCATGACCGGGGCGGTGATGCGCACCGGTGGCGGTGGCGGTCTTTCGGCAGAGCAGGTTGATGCTGAACTGGAACAATTCGCGGTCGATGTGAGCATCGGAATCGGCAGACAATCCGGATCGGCATCCCTGGACGTGCTGAGCAAGGATGTGAATCGGGGCTTGGAGATTTTTGCCGGGCTCCTGCGAGCGCCGGCGTTCGAGCCCTCTCGTGTCGAACTGGCCCGGTTGCAGGCTATGGAGGGGATCCGCCGGCGTCAGGATAATCCCGGCTCTGTCGTCAGCCGGGAATTTGCCAAGATGCTCTATGGGTCTGATCATCCGAGCGCGCGAGAAAGCTCGGTGGACTCGATCAAACACATCACCAGGGACGATCTCGTCACGTTCCATCGCAACACGATTCACCCGAACGGTATGATCCTCGGGGTGACGGGTGACTTCAAGAGAGACGAGATGATCGCCTCTCTCGGTAAGGTCTTCGGAGATTGGAAAAAGGGAATGGTGCCGGAGCTGAAAATTTCCGATGTGCCGGAGGCGGAGTTGGTCCGACCTGTTGTCGGATTCGTCGCGAAAGATACCTCGCAGACCCATCTTCGGGTGGGACATCTCTCGATCAAGGAGAATGATCCCGACTATGTCGCATTGGCCATCGCGAACGATATTTTGGGGGGAAGCTCATTCCGCAGCCGTCTGTTCAATGACGTGCGGTCGAAACGAGGCTTGGCCTATTCCGTCGGGAGCCGCCTCAATACCGGTATGCATGACCAAGGTATCTGGTTGATGCGAGCGGAAACCAAGTTGATTTCCACCCAGGAAGTGATCGATCGGTTTGTGGCGAATATCGAACGGATGCGTGCCGAGTCGGTGACCGATGCAGAGCTTGCTGAAGCCAAGGAAGCGTACGTCAATTCGTTCGTGTTTTCCTTTTCCAGTCCTTCGGCGATCGTCAGCCGGTTGGTAGAATTAGAATACGATGGATTGCCGAAGGACTTTCTGCAGCAGCTGCGCACCAAGGTGGTCAAGCTGACCAAGGAAGACGTCTTAGCGGCTGCCAAGAAACATTTGCACCCGGATCGCTTGAAGATCGTCGCCGTCGGATCAGGGGCAGCGCTGCCAAAAGCCCTTGCGGCGTTTGGGGATGTGCAGGAGATCAAACTGAGCTCGGAAGGGCAAGTTCTCTCGACAGACGAAGCGCGGCCAGGTCCCGCGTCGCCATGACACGAGGGGTCGTATGCCGATCGAGACGATTTCGTTTTCGAGTATCACACCGCAATTTCGAAACGAATTCGTTCGTAGGGGACAGTCGGAGTGACGGAGTCCCTTGGTTGCGTACCCGGTCCCAGCTGTACCAGACCGAGGTCGGCGAGGAGTTTCAGATCGGCGTGCACGTTCCCTAATGAGCGCACTCCCACCTTCAGTCGTTTGACTTTCATTGTCCCAACTCCTTCTTGACTTCCGCGGCATCGTGGCGAATGTCATATCGTTTCACCAATTCATTGCCTTGATCCCCGTCGCATAGCGCGGTACTGTGAAGCGTATAAGCACCGAAGGGTGGGTTTCACCGAAGTGACCGAGTCATGGTACTCTTTATCCGGTTGATCAATAGCGGGAGAATTTCCGAATGAGGGTTTGTCAGTTTCGGCAAGCCTAAGTGATCGCTGAACGGATAAGGCGCTCGTATGCCGCTCGAAGATGATTTTTGCGACATTCTGAAGAAAGCACGCACCGGACAGGGCCTTTCGGTCGGCGATGTTGCGCGGATGACAGGATTGCCCGGCGGCGATATTACGGCGCTGGAACGTGGCGATCAGCCGCGAGACCGTGCGGAGGTGCGCGCACTCGCGAAGGCCTTGGGTCTGCGATCCGTACCACTCGAGCAAATCGCCATCGATAAGTGGGAGCCGGTTGCGCAGCACATGCCGTCGTGGGTGGACATGGTGCATGGGTCTATTCACGGATATGGTGTGCAGGGGTACATTCTGCATGATGAGGGGGAGGCGCTCCTGGTCGATACCGCCTACAACGCGCCCGCGATGCTTGATTTGCTTCGTCGGCGAGGAATGCGCCTTGTCGGCATTGCCTTGACGCATGGACATGCAGACCATGCCGATGGCATCGAGCAGATTCTGAGCCAATATGAAGTCCCGGTGTATCTTGGACCGGAGGATGTGGGTCTGTTGAGTTGGCGGCCAGGGGCCGAGTTGCTGGTCGTGCCGGGCGATGGTTTGCCCATCCAGGTTGGGCGACGCACGGTTCATTGTATGGCGACCTCGGGCCATACGCCTGGCGGCATCTGTTATCGGCTGGATGATGCACGACACCCAGTCTGCTTTGTCGGTGATACGCTCTTTGCCGGATCAATCGGCCGGTCCAATCCCAAGGAACTGTATTCGACGCATCTCAATTCGGTTCGCTCCCGAGTGCTCACCCTCTCACCGGACTATCGGCTCTTGCCCGGACATGGACCTGCCACGACGGTTGAGGAAGAACTCGACCATAATCCGTTTGGGGCGATTCAATAAGCAGGGATTGTATGGATGGATTCGGACGACATGAACCTCGCGAGTTCGATGGAGGTCGCGTCATGGAAGCGTGCGAAGAGCGGGTTCCACAATTAGCGGACCAGATAGAGGATGCTGCTGAGGAAGAGCCGTCGTTTTTCTCCAAGTGGACATTGCCGATCGTCCTCTTTCTCATGACGGTCTTTACCACCTTGTGGGCAGGGGCCTACCAAGTCTATAACGGTCCGGTGCGCGGACCTCTGAATTTTCTCCTGACCACTCCTGAGAGCCTCTGGCGGGGAATCCCGTTTGCCGGCGCGCTGCTCTTTATCCTCACGACGCATGAGTTGGGGCATTATCTCTTGTCGAAAATCCATCGGGTGCCAGCTTCCTTGCCGCTGTTCATTCCCGGGCCTCCTCATTTCATCGGGACGTTCGGCGCCATCATCCGCATGCGAGGTCCGATTCTGAGCCGCCGCGCCTTGTTCGACATCGGGGTCGCCGGTCCCTTGGCGGGCTTCGTGGTCGCCGTCCTCGTGCTGATCGTCGGACTCAGTCTGTCCACGGTTGTGGATCGAACGGCCACCTTTGGCTTACACCTGGGCGAACCCTTGCTGCTGCAGTTCATATCGTGGCTGGTGATCGGGCCGTTACCACCAGAGGCTGATGTCGTGCTCCATCCGATCGGGTTTGCCGCCTGGTTTGGGCTCTTCGTAACCTCCCTCAATCTGCTTCCGATCGGCCAGCTCGACGGTGGCCATGTCGCATATGCCCTGTGTGGCCGGCGCCAACGGACGATGGCGCTCGCCTTTCTTCCAATTCTGTTGATCTTAGGGTTCTATGGCTGGTCAGGCTGGTTCTTGTGGGCGTTCATGGCGGGGCTGTGGGGGATCGGGCATCCTCCTGTCATGGATCCTCATGTTCCGTTGGGTCGTAACCGAACGATTGTCGGATGGATTGCCTTGGCCGTACTCGTGGTCACCTTTGCGCCGGTGCCGTTTTCCTTCCACTAACTGCTTCGTGACTTCTACCTTTTCACTCGTCCCGCCCCATACGTTTGCGGCCCGGGCCAATAGGTAGTGCTTCCAGTCATTGATCTGGGGGGGGGGATGGACCATGAATGGCTCGGCCACCCCGTGGTGTCATGGGTGAAGCCAGACTCCCACTTACCACACCGTCAGAATTTCCGGAGCCCCCTCAATCGTCGTCAGAACGCCGGCTTGTCCGGTAGGCTGTCGAGGTGGAGCCGAAACGTTCCGTTCTTCGCGTCGGCCACGTAGCGCCGCAGGGCTTCGCTGACCACGGGGAAGGCCATCGTCTCCCAGGGAATGTCGGAGAGAGGAAACATTCGGACATCCAAGCTTTCCGGTCCCGCCTGAAACGCCGGTGTCTGCATTCTGCCACGAAACACCAGATAGACCTGTCCGATATTGGGTAGACTCAGCACGGCATAGAGCCCGGTAATGGTGACGTCTGCATGGGCCTCTTCAACTGTTTCGCGCACCGCCGCTTGCTCAATGCTTTCGCCGAGCTCCATAAATCCAGCCGGAAACGTCCACAACCCTAGCCGAGGTTCAATGGCCCGTCGGCACAAGAGGATTTTATCCTCCCATTCCGGAATACAACCTGCGACGATTTTTGGATTGTGATAATGAATGCGTTCGCACTGGTCGCACACGTGCCTGGGCAAGGTGTCCCCGAGAGGAATTTTATGCGTCACCGTTGCGCCACAGTGGCTGCAATAGTTCATGAGAACTTGCTTCGGGTGGTTCTCGTTAGGAATACAATACGGATAGCACAAATACGCTGCGCTTTGCACACCGGCGTCAAGCCTTGGCCCCGAGCGATGCCTGCGAAAACGAGCGGCCTGCCGGAAAACAGGTGATGACCGCGAGTGGAAAGAAACCTTTCAAGATCACCGGGATACAGCGATACGAGCTTCCGGGAGTTATTGCTTGTCCTAAATTCTTTCCCTTGACTTCCACGCAAGGAAACCTATCAGGTTGTTATAATGTCTTGAACGTCGAGCAAGGATGGACTCCTATGGAAAATAATAATCTGTTGTCGACATTGCCGATACTCCCCGTCAAACGGACGGTGTTGTTCCCAGGAGTGATGATGCCGTTGACGATTGGGCGAGAGCGGTCCGTCGCTGCGGTCAATGCCGCAATGAAGACCGAGGAGAAGCTCATCGTCGTTGTCGCGCAGCGAGATCCTCAAACTGAAGAACCAGGCTTGGCCGATTTGTATTCCATCGGCACGAAGGCGACCGTCAAACAAATCGGTCAGTCGTCAGAGGGAACAATCCATGCGCTGGTTCAGGGGCTGGATCGCGTCGTGCTTCTGAAAGAAGAACAGGCCACTCCTTACTCCATCGTGCGTGTCCGTTCTTTGGGACGTCCTACGGACGGTGGCCCCGAAGTCCAAGCGCTTCACCGAGCCATTCAAGAACTTGTGTCGGACCTGCCGAGACTGATCCAAGCTCCCGGCATCCAAGAGGTCGGCACGGTGTTGAGCAACGAGGATGACTCCGTGGCGCTGGCCTATCGTATCGCTTCGCTCGTCAATCTTGATGTGGTGGAAGAACAGCGCTTGCTCGAAAGCTCTTCGACGTTGGACCTTCTTCGCAGCCTCTACACCGCGCTGTCGAAGGAAATCCAAATACTGCAGTTGCGTGAAAAGATCGCCAAGGATGCGCAGACCAAAATCGGCAAGAATCAAAGAGAGTATATCCTGCGCGAACAACTGAAAGCCATTCAGGACGAGCTTGGCGAAGGCGAGGGTGAGGAGAACGAGGCAGCTCGGCTGAGAAAGCAGATTGCTGAGGCAGACTTGCCTGAGCCTATTCGCAAGGAAGTCGAACGCGAAGCCGCTCGGTTGAGCAAGGTCCCGCCGACATCACCCGACCATCAGGTCCTTCGGACTTACCTTGAGCTGGTTCTCGAACTCCCCTGGAAGAAGGCATCCGAAGAACACCTCCATCTTTCAACGGTCCGACAGGTGTTGGAAGAAGACCACTACGGGATCAAGGAAGTAAAAGAACGCATCGTTGAACACCTGGCGGTCTTGAAGCTCAACCCGACGGCGAAAGCCCCCATTCTCTGCCTCGTCGGTCCTCCCGGCGTCGGTAAAACAAGCTTGGGGCAATCGATTGCGAGGGCGATGGGCCGGAAGTTCGAGCGATTCAGCCTCGGCGGCGTCCATGATGAAGCAGAACTGCGCGGCCATCGCCGCACGTACGTCGGTTCTCTACCAGGTCGCATCATCCAGGCCATCCGCCGGGCCGGAGTCAACAATCCGGTCTTGATGCTTGACGAAGTCGATAAGATGGGACGCGACTTCCGTGGCGATCCGGCCTCGGCTCTGTTGGAAGTCCTGGATCCGGCACAGAATCACACATTCCGTGACCATTACTTGGATCTTCCGTTTGATCTGTCGAAGGTCTTCTTTATCACCACCGCCAACACCCTTGACACCATCAGCCAACCCCTGTTGGATCGGATGGAGGTGATTCGCCTTCAAGGCTATAGCGAGCGTGAGAAGGCTGAAATTGCCCGACGTTATCTCTGGCCGAGGCGGCTCAAGGAAGCGGGCATCGAGGGTAGCCAAGCAGTCCTCACGGACGAGGTATTGAATCTCGTCATCTCTCGTTACACCCGTGAGGCCGGTGTGCGCCAGCTTGAGCAGATGCTGGGGCGGTTGACCAGAAAAGTGGCCTTGACATTCGCCGACCTTCCTGAAGGTCAGGAGCGACAGCCCGTCGCCATTCGGACAGACCTTCTTGGCGAGTGGTTAGGTTCCGAACGGTTTATGCCGGAAGAAGCTCGGAAGAGCCTGCCTCCTGGCGTGGCAACCGGCCTGGCCTGGACCCCGACCGGAGGCGACGTGCTCTATATCGAAACAACCTTGCTCCCCGGCAGCCACGAGTTGACTCTGACGGGCCAGTTGGGCGACGTCATGCAAGAGTCCGCGCGGGCGGCCAGGAGTTATCTGTGGTCGCATGCAGAGAGCATGGGTTTGGACATCTCTCGGTTTAAGCGGAACGGGATCCATATTCACGTGCCTTCCGGAGCCATTCCGAAAGACGGTCCATCGGCCGGCATTACTATGGCAACTGCCCTGGCTTCGGCTTACGAATGCAAGGCCGTACGAAGCGACACGGCGATGACGGGTGAAATCAGCCTGAGCGGACTGGTCTTGCCGGTGGGCGGCATCAAAGAAAAAGTACTGGCGGCCCATCGGGCCGGCACCAAACGGATCATTCTGCCGAAGGCCAATGAGAAAGATCTCAAGGATGTCCCGCAAGAGGTGCGTGACCAACTTACGTTCATCCTGGCTGAACGGATTGAAGAGGTGTTGTTGGCAGCCTTCAATTCAGACTCCGAGTACGGGCCGGCCCGAAGCGGGAGCGAGCCTGTAGAGGCGGCAGATGCGACAAAGAAGATTTAAGCCTCGTAGAAAACTCGGACGATTTGAGTCGTATTGAACAGCCGTGCATGCCGCCGCGTGTACACTGCGTGGCCGTAGTAATGGTCGCGAGGATTGGTCGAGCCGGTGCTGTCCTTGTAATCGACGAGGAGACAGTTTCCTTCGCTGGGAAAACGCACGGCTCGCCTGGCACATTCCAGCCACCGTTCGAACCCATCGTACGGCTCGACCATTTCCCACACTCTCTTATTCGCCGCCTTAGCAGGCTCAGTCGGAGGGACGGCATCACTGCCCGCGACCGCCAATTCTTGTATATAGTCTCCGCCCCAGGCAATCGGCATCTCCATGGTAATTTGGGGCAGCTCCATCTTCGCCAGCCAGCCCTTTCCATCCGTTCGTAAGTTCCGGTGATTCAGGACGTGCAGTAGCTTCCCAATTCCAGAGGGATCCCACCCATAGCGAACCGGTGTACCATAAGTCACGATGTCGAGTGCGACTTCATTCAAGGGGGACCCCGTCGCGAGCAAGGACTCAACGAGTTTGATGGTGCCGGTGAGCTTGGACTGATTTGTCTGGTCGGCATAGTCGGCGAGAATCTGGAGGAACCTTGGTCGACCGGTGATGGGGCTTGGACAGAGAAGGTTGGACAGCAGCGCCAGAATCAGTCCGGCTTGTCCATGAGCCTGTATCAGAATTCGATGCCCTTTCCCCAAGTTCTGATGGTTACAGAGCTTGTGTAGCTCAGCGAGCAGGGACAAGGCGGCGACTGCCCGCCCTAGATGGTGGTGCTCGCATGACCAGAGCAGCCTGAGGCAGGTGATCGGCTGAGCCAGATTCTGATTGATGCCCTTCCTGAATGATTGAACGTAGGTGTCGGTGAAGTTGCCCGCGTCCCCGATCTGTTGGTCCAGAAGCGTTTTCGTCGCATCATCGTCCGGAAGCGGCGGCTTTAACCCACCAGGCAGCAACGGGATTCCATTGTCACCTTCGCGCATCGCTGCGAGCAGCGCATCAACACCGGACACGCCCCTAGAATAGCCCCGCTTGAGTCCACCCGCTTCATCCAGCCTCTGCATGCCGAAGACATCGGTGCCATGGAGAGAACCATGAAGGAAGACCACGCTTGCGACCGCGGCACGAGACAGGGCTACCCCATACTTGCCCATGGTTTCGGCCCAAACCGGCGAATCCGGAGGTGCGACATCCGCCAGATCTGCGACGCTCAGGCGCTCACCAGGGTTCTTTCGTGACAGCTCGTCGTGCTGAAAGTTATTTTCGAGCGGCATGGGAAGACGTTCTTACCTGAAAGAGCGGTAGAAGCGCAACGCGATAGATGCGGAGCAACGCTCGACAGAGTCAGCGATCGTGCATTTGAAAATTGCAAGGAGATAGCAATCGTAGGTTTGACCGTCTCTACTTTTGGTTGCCGAATAAACTGTTGGAGCGCGGGCCAGGTGTGGCTCATGAGCGCTTCGCGCTCCTCCACCATGTCCCGAAAGGTAGAAGAGACAAAGACACGGATGGATCGGTTGCGGGAAGGACCGACCGGCTGAGCCACGTGGCACCACTCGTTTTTACAATCCGACAGTCAACGGCCAGAATCGCATGAGCCGAGGACCGGCACAACGATGGGCAATATCCTCCTTGAGCTATACATCGTCATCCCAATTTGTCCTCCGGATGACAGAGTCCTGCGCTGTCGCGTTAGGCAACGAAAATAGTAGTAGGAGGTGTGACCTGCCTGGGAAGATACTGTCGAGGGAGGTTATGGAGTATCTGGAGGTGGCTTGAGGGCCATGTCCTTCTTCGGCATGACGGCGGTGGATGTGAGTCATGTGAATATGTTGGGTGCTGGTAACCCGCCGTGGCTCTGGCGGGTGCCTTGCCCTCTCCTCGCGCCCGTTAGGGAAGCCGAATCAAACCCTCGATCTGCTTGAGAACAGCGGCCAGGTCTTGGGGGGAGGAGGCGACAATCCGGTTTTCTTCCCCCTCATGTTTGTGATGAGGGTACGTCAGCAGGTGCCTATCTCGCTGGTGCCGGGTATTGTCATAGCGAAACACCAGTTTGCCGGTCTGATCCATGTACTGAAAGACGTACGTCAGTCGCTCGACGGAAGTCTCGCCGTCGATGAACTCTCGAAGGTGGAGGAGGGACCCGTCGCGAAAGTACAGATTCCCGCGAAGAAATCCTTCGTGGCTGCTTCGCTGGTCGAATGTCAGTTCGGAGGATTGGATGAATGGACAGGTATCGAGAATCTCGCGGATGCGTTGGAAGTAGGATTCAATTCGCAATGTGGAGCGTCTGCAAGGTGCCCGCTTTTTCCCGGAGCCGCTCAATCAGGCGCCATTCTCCTTCCCATTCGGCAAAGTCGAGGGACTCCGGCACCTCGCCGGCTTCGGCGCGCCGCAGAAATTCTTGCGTCGACATTCCGTAGCGGGCTTCGAAGTCGCGCAGCCGTTGCTCGGTCCGCTGAATGCCGGCCTCCACTATCCGCAATTCGTTCTGGATCGCCGATTCGACCAATGGCTTCAGCGGATGCGAGCCGGAGGAGGTCAACGTCAGCTGTGTCATCGCGAATCCTTTTCCATGATGCCGTAATTGCCTGCATTATGGCAGGGATATCGAACATGGTCAATTGTACCGTTCCGTCCGGAGCTGCGGCTCATGAGGGTGCGCGTCTGCACCGGCAGCGTTTTGAACGGACGCCGCTCCCGCTTGTTCAGAGAGTCCAGAATTTCAAAGCCAATGACTGACCCATCAGCTGCAATGGAGTAGGCGACTTCTTTTTTGCCGACGTCGGATTCTCGGGAAACGACTTCTTTCTTCGTGCTGAACCGGACGGAGAGCACATTGCCTTTGCGATTATAGGTGATCCGAATCGGCGTCATAGACCGTGGTTCCTTTCTTGATACAATCGGTCAGATAGGCCGTGATCAGGTAGAGCTTGCATAGAACCGGGTAGTTGTTAATGGTCAACGGTCTGGCTGAGGTCCTGATCCGTGGCAGGCTTCATCTGAATATGAGTTTTCGGCATCACCGCTGTGGCAGTACATATCTTATTCTCTTCATCGATCCGGTGGTCGACGATCTTTACATCTTGCAAATATTCCTGAACGATCTCTTCGCGAGTCAACTCGATATCTTGCTCAGTCTCACGCCCTGATCGTTCGCGGACACGATCGATCATGTGTTCCTTGACCAAGACGCGGATCTGCTTGGCCAAATCCGTCCGAGCCGACAGCTCCGACACACGTTGGCAGACGACCTTGCCCTTGGTTAAATCGCCTTGGCCCTTACCGATCCAATACTGGTCTGAAAAATATGAGTCCTGACCGACTTCAGCTAAATACCTGACCGAGGAAGAGTCTGCTCTTTTCCCCTCCTGGTGGTTCTTGAGCTGATCGAACGATCGTTCAGCCCTTGTCCTGACATCTTCCGTGTCGGTCGCCTGCACGCTGGTGACCACCAGCCCCTCGATAAGACACAGACCCACGACGATGGCGATCTTGTTCACGGCCTCCCTCCACGATAGTACTGGCCTGACTGCTGCTGAACCGGACCCTGTCCTGGTTGGATCATGGGCTGATGATCGCTCTGAAACTGTCCCGAAGGTGCTCTATGAATGATCTCGTTCGACGTCCGTGGGACTCCCGAGAGTCCGGGAGGTGGAACAAGCTCATGGCTCGGCATGCGAGGCTTCGTGCTGCCTGGCTCAGGGGGCTGCCTAGGAGTCGATGGCTGCCTGTACGCGATAGTCTGCTGCGCAATTGCGATGTACGGATTGGTCGGAGAAAGACCACTGGCGCTGTTCAGCAGACCTTGAGGAATGCCAACCGGCGAAACGAGCACCCAATTTGTCCAGGCTTGCGACACCATCGCGTTGGATTGCACACGATTGAGAATTTCCTTCCGCTTTTGGGCTGCCTGCTGGACTTGCTCCGGCGTTGCCGCATTCCCCAGAGTCTGATTGACGGCATTGAGGTCCTCTTGCAACTGTTCGTTCTCTTGTTTCAGCGCGGTGAGCTGCGCACGGGCATCTTCGTTGTCGCGAAGGGCTGCGATTGCCCTCGCCACCTCGTCCGTATCCATCTGGGCGAGAAGATCTACCTTCACGACCACGACATCGCCATCCAACGTCGTGGCGACCTGTTGGTTGAGCACGATCGCCAATCCGGCTGTATAGGACCGGATTTCGTCCTTGGTCACATCCATGTCATGAACGACCGTGACGCTCTCCAAGTACGTTGCAACCTGTTCGAGCGCATTCCGTTTGGCCACTTCGGTGGCGAGTCTGATCGCGTCTTCCCGGGTGTCGCGGTTCCCCATGCGATGCTCACCCTGGGCATTGACGACTCTGATTTCAGCGAGTGAAAGGGAGGGGACCATCAACGCCGCGAGCGCGAGGAACAGGACAATGGGTCGATACGATGGATAGGCCGCCAGGACCAAGCAAAGAGGCAGTCGATGGAATAACCGACCGGACATCGCCTACCTCTTCTTCTCCCTGAGCGTGGAGGGAAACGGTCAGCGGTTTCAGCATAGCACCCGGAAGGCGGTTCCGCCAGCAATCGCCGGGTGCCTCCCCCACCTTGCCTTCCGGAAAATTTGCATGTTAGGGTACCATGCTTAAGTTTAGCGTACCTGCGGGTGATACTTCGCTATGACACATCCTTCACGGGTTCTTCGCTCGATCCTTGTCGGCCTCCTGACCCTTTTGCTTGAAACCGGACTTCACGCGCCTGTTGATGCGGCCACGACACTTGGAAGGGAAACCATTCCTACCGGCTCTCCTACGGAATTTGTCATCCTTTTCGTCTTGGAGGGGCTGAGCCAGGAGTCGCTTAGTGGCGGCACGATGCCGGTCCTGGGCAAGCTCATCAAGGAAGGGTCGGTGACCTGGTCCGCGAGTGGGGTCAAGCCGGCCCTACGCTTGCCTACAATGGCCTCGCTGGTGACCGGGATGCCGGTCGAAAAACATGGGATTACCTGGAACTTCTTCGAATTCAGCCGAGGCTACCCTCGCTCACCCAGCCTATTCGACTATCTGGATTTGAGTGGAGGCCGCGACAGTGCCATCTTTTATATGGATGAGTCCCTGTATCAGCTCGCCAAACCGGAACCTTACACCGACTATCAACTCTGCGGAGCATTGCGACCCGAGTGCGGCTCTCAGAAACTCGTCGCCTACATCCAGCAGTATCTTCACAAGGCAACCAGCGGACATGGATATGGGCATGCGATTCTCTCATTGCCTCATTTGTTGGTTGTTCATCTTCCAGAAGCCGGTCGGGCCGGTGTGGCACAGGGTTGGAATTCCAAAGAGTATCGTGACGCGTTGCGAACCGTCGATACTGCGATGAAGTCTATCCTTGACCTGTTCAAAGAATACTCGCTCTTGGACCGCACAACCATCCTCGTCACTGCCTTGAGCGGGAAGGGAACCGACGCCGGAGCCGAGTCTCCAACGACCGATTCACCGATTGTTCCGTGGATTGTCTCCGGTGTTGGGATTAAGCAGGGACAGACCATCCGCCAACCGGTATCCATCATCGATACCGGGGCCACCGTCATGCGAATCCTAGGACTCACCACCCACACGGAGTGGGACAGCAAAGTCGTGGAAGAAATCTTCAAAACCGCTGCGGCGACGTCTGCGATGCCGCCCGTCAAGAAACCCTGATATCCATGCGCCACAATGTTGCGATACGACACTGGTTCCCGGTCTTCAGTCTGGTGCTGACAGGCCTGGTGACCATGGGCTCTACCGACGCAGGGCTAGCCGGAGAACCGCCGCCCACCCGACTCACAGAACACCCGGTCATCATCGATGCGACCAAGTTGGTCCCTGCTTCATGGTGGCAGGTACCGGGCGTGACGCCGTCGATTTGGGGCTCGGATCCTGACTCCCTCGACGCACCCAAAACGTCGGAACTCCGCGAACTGCGGTTGAAACCGGGCAAATACAAATTCATCAGCTTTACCTTCGATTTTCCCTTTACGGTCACTCTGAACGGCACCCTCGATTTTTCCAAGACATTAGATCAGTGTGTTGAAGGACGCGGAACGCAGACCCTGGTGGTGTTGTGCAAACGCACGTATCCACATGGCGGGCAGCGCGATGCCTATTACGATCAGAAGCCGAACGATGGCTGACGTACTCGAAGATCTGTTAGAAGCGCTTGAAGATGTGGACGATGCCACCCGTGAGGAGGCGGCAAGGATGCTTGCCGACATGGCCGATCCGACCACCTTGGACGCGCTGATCGGCGCCTGCACCGATGACTTCTGGTCCGTGCGGACCCATGCCGGCTGCGGCCTCGCAAAAATCGGCGGGCCGAAGGCTGTCGAAGCCCTGATCGGCCTTTTCAACGATGCCATCATGGAGGTTCGCGATCAGGCCGTCGAGGCCACGGCGAGGATGGGCCCGATTGTGCTCGATCGTCTGGTGACCGCCGTAAAGGACGAGCGTTGGCGCGTACGCGAACATGCCGCCAAGGCGGCCGGCAAAATCAAGGATTCCAGAGCCGTCGACGCGCTGATCGTCGCCTGTCGCGACAGGGACGGGGCCGTCAAGAGCGCGGCGGCGGAAGCCTTGGGCAGAATAGCCGACCCGAAAGCCATTCCGGCCTTGATCAAGCTGTTTCGAGATTCTTCTAAAATCGTGCGGGAGACGGCCGGAACGGCGCTGGTCTACATTGGGCATCCCTCGGTCGATCCGTTGATCGAAAGTCTCAAGGACAAAGATTTTGTGGTTCGATGTCACGCGGCTCGCGCGTTGGGCGGGATGACCACCGACTATCAAATCGGCAGGTCCTGGGTACGAGACGCAAAGGTCGTGGACGCCTTGATCGGCGTCTTGAAGGATCCTGATCGAGCCGTTCGCGAAGACGCGACCATCGCGTTAGGCATGATCGGCGATCCCCGGGCGATCGATGCGCTGGTAGAAGCCATGAAAGACGGAGCGGTGAAGCGCCATGCCATTGCCTCACTCGGCATGATCGGCGATTCGCGCGCCCTCCCAGCCGTATTGGACGCCTTGAAGGGCAAGGGCATCAAGCAAGAGGGTTCGCCGACACCCGGTTGCATCGTCAGCGAGGAGGCCTTCATCAAAGAAGCCGCTGCCACTGCCCTCGGTCAGTTTCGCGACCCTCTGGTGATTCCGGATTTGATTATGTTGCTGAAGGACGGGGTCTTGCGGGAAAAAGCGGCGGCGGCGCTGGCAGTGATCGGTGACGCGGCCATCGAACCGCTGATCGCCTTCCTCTATGATCCTAAAGCTTCTGAGGTCGAGGCTGAAAAAGAACGTGTGCTTTCGTACGCGTCTGTTCGGCTGACGGCAAAAGACGCCTTGAAGCAGATTACTCTCGAGACCTTGGAAAAGCTTGGATGGACGCCTCCTGATGAACAGATAGAAATCAGCTCGAGCCAGGCCGACAATCTGCGTGTCGATCGACCGTTAGGTCAAACCGGACGCTTTGGCCCGTCCGGCGACCTCGTGTGAGGATGCCGCAAGAGTTTTCTGAGGTGACCCGCTGAATTCTGTACGGACAACCATATGATCGATGCGGTCGCAGAACAGATTGCGGCACTCAAGGACCAGGATTGGGCTATCCGCCAGGAGGCAGCCGGTCTTCTCGGTACCTTCAAAGACCCCTGTGCTGTCGCTCCTCTGGTGGCACTATTACGAGACCCGGACCGTTCAGTACGGGACGCGGCAATTGAAGCGTTGCGCTCGATCGGAGCGCCGGCCGTCGAGACGGTGGGAATCTGCCTCACGGATCCTGATCTCTCGGTTCAGGAATCAGCCTCGGCAATCTTGACCACCATTGCTGATGAGCGGGTGCTTGCTCCGCTTATCCAGTCGCTGCTCAGCAGCGACTGGATCATTCGGATGCATGCGGCCAAGGCGTTGGGGCGGATGCGGAACGCCGACTCGGTTGAGCCGCTCATTCCTCTGCTTCAAGACAAGGTCAAAGCGGTTCGTGAGGAAGCGGCCGCTGCGCTGGCCGCCATCGGCGATGCGGCGATTCCATCCCTCTTGAAGGCGCTGCAGCATGAGGACTGGCTCGTTCGGCTCCATGCGGTGGAATCGTTGGGGAAGGCTCAAGCCACACAGGCTGTGGAACCTCTGTTGTCTGTGTTATTCAACGATCGAGATTCGGCGGTTCGCGAAGATGCCGTGCGAGCGCTTGGCGAGATCGGCGATCCGCAAGCGGTTGAATTCCTATTTACGGCGATGCAGGAGCCCGGATTGCGGACATTGGCGGTTGAAGCGCTTGGCTGCATCGGTGATGTTCGTGCGGTTCCTGTGCTGATCGACATCGTCACAGGAGCCAGTCCTCCCCCGGTGACGAGGGTGGTGGCCGGCTGTGGAGATCAATGGAGCGAAGAGGTGATCACGCAAGGCGCGGCGGCCCGAGCGCTCGGCGCCATCGGCGACGACAGGGCAATCCCCGCGCTCGTCTCGGCACTGAATCAGACCTTCACGAGAACGGAAGCGGCGTCGGCGCTGGCTAAATTCGGCGCGAAGGTCATCCCATCGCTGCTTCCCCTGCTTCACGAGCCTCGCGATGAAAATCTCCTGTTTCATGTCCGTGAAACCTTGGCGTCAGCAGGATGGAGAACCGGCAGGCGATCACAGGCCGGTAAAACATAGTTTCAGGATTAGACCGTTCCGCTACCGAATGTCATGCCGAAAGAAGCGATTGAGACGCTGGTCTCCGAACTGATCCATGAAGAGGATTGGCGCCGTATGCGAGCGACGGCCGCCTGTGTGGCCGGCGGTCCTCGTTCGGTGCAGGCGCTCATCGAAGCTTTACGGTCCGGCCCTACCGAACTGAAGAAAGAAGCGGCGGCGATGCTGGCAAGAATCAAGGACCCACATGCCGGTGTGGCCCTGGTCGGACTCCTTGAGGATCATGAAGAGGTCGTCCGGGAAGCAGGTGCGGCAGCTCTTGAACAGATGGCGGGTGTGCTCGATATGGACACGGCCAGGGCATTAGTTTCATTACTGCCGAAAACTTTGGAAAGCCAGGAACGGCAGACTCTGACCCACCTGATTGGGGCGATTCCCACATCCGTCCTCCCCCTCTGCGAAATGCTCAAACATCGAGACGAGGATGCGCAGGTCGCAGCCGCATTGATGCTGGATCAATTGTTGGATCCCCGTTCCATCGACGCGTTCATCGATGCCATGGGCCAGCCGGCTGTGCGAGATATCGCGGTCGGGACATTGAAGAAGCTGAGCGCAATCCGTGAACGAATCGATGAGACATTCAATGCGTTGCGGGAGGTCGAAGGAGCCGGTGAGCGCGAGGAAGCGCGAATGGCGACGGTCATCGACCTGCTTGGGATCGGGCGCCCGAGCGTGGAAATCCTTATCGAGTATTTGGAAGACGACGACTGGCTCGTGCGCGAGGCAGCGGCTGACTTACTGGGAAAAATAGGCGATGTGCGAGCCGTAGAACCATTGATGAAGCGGCTGGAACAGGACAAGGATACTGGAGTCAAGGAGTTGGCGATCAAAGCCCTTGGGCTGATCGGCGATGCGCGCCCCGCCCGCCTCTATTTAGACGCCATTCCCATCCGGCCACTGAGGGTGTATGCCATGGAGGCCTTGGCCAAGATCAAGGAAGTGGGGATCTTGCGTCCACACAAGGAACTCTTTGACCGACTCCGAACGGATCGTGACGGCCTGGTGGCCTATAATGCCGGTTTGATCGCCGACAAGCTCGAAGCCATCACGGCCATGGAAAGCCAGGCTGGCAAAGAGGATATTCAGAATGGCTGAACAGGGCGCTTCCGAGCGAATCGAACAACTCATACGGGCATTGCACGATGAGAACGAAGCGTTGCGCGAGCACGCCATCGCGAGCCTCGGTCAGAGCGGACCGGAGGCACTGCCTCGGTTGATCGACCTGATGACCGATGAAGATGCGGTGATTCGGGAGGCCGCCACCAGTGCGGTTGTACGGATAGGCCCCTCCGTCGTCGACTCGATGATCGACGCGCTGCAAGATGACTCTTGGGCGATCCGGGAACAGGCGGCCTCGGCGCTCGGCAAGTTGCGGGACAGGCGCGCCGTCGATCACCTAGTCAGAGCAATGAAGGATCGTGACGGCGCTGTGCGGACGGCAGCCCTGTGGGCGCTCGAGCGGATCGGCGATCCACAAGCAGTGCCGGGGGTCATCGAGGCCCTCATGGACAGCACCCTGCGCGAGGACGCAGCCCGAGTCTTGAAGAAGATCGGCGACGTGCGGGCGGTCGAGGCGCTGATCGATGGACTCTTGGGTTCCAATTGGATGGTTCGCCGCCATGCGGCGGAGGCGCTGGGCAAGATCGGCGATCGCCGAGGAGTCACCCCGTTGATAGAGTCGCTGCAAGACGAGGACTGGCTGGTCAGACGCAACGCCGCCGAATCACTAGCGCGGCTTGGCGCGAAAGAAGCCATTCAACCCTTGCTGAGGCTGCGCGAGGACGAAAACACCATGGTCCAGGAAACCGTTGAGGCCGTGCTGGCCAGTCTCGGCTGGACTCCTGAACCGCAATAATTTACCCCGATAAGAGGATACATGCCCATGGCAGAAGAAGCTCCAAAGCTGATTCAGATCGTTCCGAAAGGCGGAGACAAGAAAGACGGTTTCAACTTGGTGACAGAGCGCGTTGTGGCGGTCAACCCCGAGAGCAGACAGCTCGAGGTCGAACTCTTGGCTTACGACGGTAAGACGGTCTTGTTGGAGGTGGACGAAGAGGCGCTGGAGGACCTCAAGAGGATCAGGGTGGGAGACGGTGCCACCATTCGAGTAGTGGAAGAAAACGGCAAGCGGGTCGCGAAGCACTTTAAGATTCGCCCCAAAGACCCAAACGCTGCCAGAGCCGACGCCATGTTGCTTGACCTGAGAGATTCACACTGGCTGAATCGAAAGTACGCAGCGGAGGTCTTGGGCGAGTTGAAAGATCCGCGTGCCGTCGATCCCTTGGTAGAGGCGTTGACCGATGAAGTCGGTGACGTGCGGCAACGGGCCTATGATTCGTTGATCAAGCTCGGTGGCCCATCCGTGCCTTCGCTGATTCCGTTATTGGTGTCCGAAGAAGACGAAATTCGTCAATCCGCCACCGAGATTCTACGAAAGATCGGCAAACCGGCCGTCGAGCCGCTGGCAACGGCGTTGACCGACGCCGATGATCGGCTGAAGACCCGCATCATGAAGGTGCTCGATCGAATGGGGTACAAGCCGAAAACCAAGGAACAGGTCAAACCCGAACTGCCGCGACTGACCTAGCTCCGTTCAGGGATTGTTCCTGGGACTCCGTGCGGTACGTCCCACGGAGATATGCGTGAAGCCGGCAGCCGCGACGCGTTCGGGATCATAGACGTTTCGGAGATCAAGCAAGACAGGACCCCGCATGACCGACTTCAACTTTCCAAAATCCAGGTTTCGAAGCACATTCCACTCGGTCATAATCACCAGTGCGTCAGCCCCTTCGGCTGCATGGTAGGCATCTCGGCAGGGCTGGAGTTCAGGCATCATCCGGCAGGCTTCTGCCAGAGCCTCAGGGTCGTACGCGCGGATGACCGCACCATCTGCTATGAGGGCTCGACCGATCAACAAGGCCGGGGCTTCTCTGAGATCGTTGGTATTCGGTTTGAAGGAGAGTCCGAGCATCGCCAACGTCTTTCCTTTCAATCCCCCCAACGCCTCTCGAATCTTGTCGATCATCCGTCCTCGTTGGCTGTCGTTCACCCGTGAGGCGGCGGAGGCAATTTGCATCGAATAGCCATGGCGCTCGCCGGTCTGGATGAGCGCGACAAGATCCTTGGGAAAACACGATCCTCCGAAACCAGGCCCCGCATGAAGGAACTTCGCCCCGATGCGATGATCCAGCCCCATGCCCTTGGCCACCATTTGAACATTGGCTCCGACTTTTTCGCAAAGATTGGCGATCTCGTTGATAAACGAAATCTTCGTGGCCAAGAACGCATTGGACGCGTACTTGATGAGCTCGGCCGTCGGACCATCCGTCACGACGATCGGTGTTTCGATCAGATAGAGGGGACGATAGAGATCTTTCATGATGGCAACCGCCTGATCGCTGTCCGCCCCGATCACGACGCGATTCGGCCGCATGAAGTCTTCAATCGCCGACCCTTCTCGGAGAAACTCCGGATTCGAAACCATATCGAACCGAAAGGGATTCGTCTGAGCGTTCGTGATGACCTCACGAAGTGTTGCACCGGTGCCTACCGGAACCGTGGACTTGGTCACGATCACCTTGTAACTGGTCATGTGACGCGCAATCCCTTTACCGACCTCCTCGACATACGAGAGATCGGCCGAGCCGTCACCCCTCGGCGGCGTTCCAACGGCGATAAAGATGACGAGAGCCTTCTCGACGGCCTTGGCGATGTCAGTGGTAAAGTTCAACCTGCCTTCTTTGATCCCTTTGGCGACCAGGTCCGCAAGACCCGGCTCATAAAACGGGACCTCGCCCTTCTCAAGCTTTTCGATTCTTCGGCTGTCGCTGTCCATGCAGGTGACGTGGACGCCGAATTCGGCAAAGCAGGCGCCCGTCACCAAACCGACATACCCAGTACCAATCACGCTAATGTGCATCGAACGACCCTCCTAACTGGCAAAAGCAGCGGAAGTATAACAGCCAGTGCGAATGCGGGCAACGAATCTATGCCTACTTGTCGTTGCGGCCCGTTCGTTGACTCTCGGAAAATGCGTTGAGTACAATCCGACGCCCTCTCTGACACGATAACGAGCGAGACTCTGCACTTTCGTCGAATCGATGGTCTTTCATCCTCCACGAATTCCCCGCTGGTTTTTGCTTTTGACCGCCCTCGTGACCGGTGCGGTCGTGATGGCATTGGAAATCCTTGGCAGTCGTTTATTGGCTCCCGTCTTTGGCAGTTCGCTGTTTGTCTGGGGCGCTCTGATAGGCGTGATTCTGGCCGCCATGAGCAGTGGCTACGCGTTCGGCGGTTGGGTCTCCGACCGTTATACCGGCGGAGGAGTGCTGGCCGGACTATTGCTTTTTTCCGGAAGTTGGACGTTTCTTGTGGCTTGGGCGAACCAACCCATTTTGTTTGAGATCGAGAAGATGGTGCAGGACCCTCGCTGGGGCCCTTGCCTCGCCGCAACCGTACTCCTCGCACCCCCCGCATTCGGGCTCAGCGGCGTCTTGCCGGCCATGTTGCGTCTGGCAGTACCCGACATGGATCACCTCGGTCGACAGACAGGCCGCATGATCGCCTTATCGACCGTCGGCAGTCTTGCCGGCACCTGGGGCACTGCATTCTTTTTCCTATCCTGGCTCGGAAGCCAATCGGTGATGGCCTGGCTGGGCAGTATTCAGGTCGGGCTTGGGGTCTTATGGCTCGCAAAAGGAACCTCGACCAGTCGGGTCGTACTGCTGATCATTCTCGGCTGTTGCACCCTCCTGGGAGCGATAGCCCTCCACCCACTCCAACGACTGAAGACCCCCATCTATCAAGAGGAAAGTCCATACCAGCAAGTCCGTATCCGCGAAGATGATCTCTTCCGGTATCTCGTGTTGGATCGTACGTTTCACGCCACCATGTGGAAAGTCGACCCGACTTCCCTTTTCCTCCCCTACAGCCAAATGATGGTGTCTTCGCTGGCACTCGTGTCCGAGCCGAAGCGCGGCCTCATTCTCGGTCATGGCGGCGGTTCGTTGGCGAAGTGGTTGGCACGACACTGGCCTGCGTTGGAGCTTGATGTTGTGGAATTCGACCCGGTCGTCGTCCGCATGGCCGAAGAGTATTTTGACTATCGCCCGCCTGCCAATCATCACCTCTTTGTGAAGGACGGTCGAGCCTTTCTCAACTCGACGGGCCACACGTACGATGTCATGTGGATCGATGCATTCGCACGAGACATGATCCCTTTTCACCTCACCACGACGGAGTTTTACTCGTTGGTACGAACGCGCCTGAATCAGGAGGGAATCGTCGCGGTGAATCTGGCGTCGTCCGGCAAGGAAGGTGATCTCGCTCGAGCCGCCGCGGTCGTCCAAACCATGAAACAGGCCTTTCCCGTCCTCACCACCTTCGCCGTCGAGGGGCCGTGGAAGACAGGCATGACCCCGGCGAAGAATTTGATCTTCTTTGGAGGCCGTCTCATCGAGCATGAATCGCCGGACAGTCTCATGGCAAAGATTACGGACATGGCGACGAATCGGCGCCTGCCGATGGAAACGATCGCGCTGTTGAATACACGTCGAACCGAGCCCTGGCCCCCCGGCGTCGTGCTGAGCGACGACTTTGCCCCCTACGATCTGCTCCTTGGGCGGGAACGATCACAATTGGTGGAATGAGGATGGTTCTATTCGTCTGAATGCTGAGCAGGTTGAGAGACTCCCAGCTCGTGGCAGCCGCTCCAGGTGTGAATGCTTTTGTCACCGCCCTCGATAAGAAGTCGAAGCACCTCGACGATTTCTGCCTGTCTTTTTAGGAAATACCGGGCGGAGGAACCGTTCTTCTTGCCGATTCGCACGGTGACGATGCGGGCATCTCGTAGCGCAAAGACATCTTCATCGGTTTCGTCATCTCCCACGTAGAGAGCGCCGCTACAGTCAAGTCGACGCATGTACTCCAACAAGGCCGTACCCTTGTGTGATGCCGTCGGCGGCATCACATTGACGACGCACTTCCCGAGGACAATGCGGGGTGGAGGAGACAATTCGGCAACGATTCGAGAGATGAGCGCCCGCGCCTCATCTCGCCGATCGGCGGTTCGATAATGGAATGAGAGCGAGTAGAACTTCTCCTCGACGAGCACTCCACTTCGAGCCAGTTCGTCCTGAAATCGTTCGTTGATCAATTGCAGCCATCCGGAACTGGTTTCTCGGACTTGCTGTATGTCTTCTCGGCGCGCATGAGGGCCTTCTGAGCCATGATTCCCGATCAAGTGGGGAACGGCGGTCCCGACACGTGAGCGCAAGTCCTCCACGGAGCGTCCGGAGATAATGGCGATGGGAGCGCGCTTCGCGAGTTCCTCAAGCCGGACACGGATGGGACGCGTCATCCTGGCAGCGGGAGGATCTCGGACGATTTTCGCCAAGGTCCCGTCGAAATCAAACGCAAACAAAGAACGCACTTTCAAAAGCGCCTCAAGGTCGTTTCTTCCTGTTTCCGTCAACAAATAGTCCATCGTCCGTCCATCAATTCAGCAAGCTCGGCCGCCGCACATGTTTCATGACTCGCTCCTTTTGTCTCATGCGGGCCGCATCGATGAGCATGCGACCGGCCCAGCGGTACACATTGAACTCCTGAATCAGTCCCCGCATACTCTGCATCCTGGCCCGCTGTTCCAGCTTCGGCATCGTCAGGCCAAGGTGGAGCGCGGCGGCAAACTGGTCGATGTCGTAGGGATTGATCACGAGCGCCTCCGTCAGTTCACGAGCGGCTCCCGTAAATTGACTCAGAATCAACACTCCTTGCTCGTCGTCCCGAGCACCGACGAATTCTTTGGCGACCAAATTCATGCCGTCATGGAGACTGCTGACCACGCACAGGTCCGCGCCACGGTAACACTCATGGACCTGTGCCGGCTCATGATGCTGAATCCTCAGGCAGATCGGTTCATAGCCGTCCCGCCCAAACCGCTTGTTGATCTGCTCGGCCAGTGCAGAGACTTGGCCGGTAAAATGGTGGTACTGCTCGATCGTTGAACGGCTGGGGGCTGCGATCTGAACAAACGTAAATTTCCCGATCCATTCCGGCAGCAATTCCAGCAACCGTTCTACGGCCATGAACCGTTCCAGGATCCCCTTCGTATAATCAAGCCGTTCCACCCCGAGACCGACAAGACGATCGGGAGGCATCCCATAGGTCTCGCGGAGTTTGGCTCGGCATTCCGGGACCGGCCGTTGCTCATGGAGCCATTGCAACGGCCACTCGATAGAAATCGGATAGGGGTTGACCGCCGTCAACTTGCCCCCATAAGAGACCGTCGAACTGTTTCGATCGATCCGCGCCTCAAGCAACCGATCGATACTATCGATAAAATTGTTGCAATGAACCCTGGTGTGGAAGCCCAGAATGCTGCTTCCGAGCAGCCCTTCCAGAATTTCTTCGCGCCAGGGACAGATCCCAAAGCTTTCCGCGTTCGGCCATGGAATGTGCCAGAACATGATGATCGTCGCGGTCGGCAATTTATCTCGAATCAGCTTCGGCAGCAGCGCAAGATGGTAGTCCTGAACAAGGACGACCGGATTGTCGGTGGTGGCCTCCTCATAGACGGCCTGAGAAAATCGCTCGTTGATGGCCACATAGTGTTTCCAATCCGATGAACGGAACGTAGGCCGGACATGGGCGATATGACAGAGCGGCCACAATCCCTCGTTGGCGAACCCGTAATAGTATCCGGCCTCCTCTTCCGCAGTGAGCCACACGCGGCGGATCTCATAGCTGGGATGCGCCGGCGGCACCGCGACATGGTCTCGTCCGTCCACCACTTCCCGATCGGCAGAACCGTTCCCATGCGCGATCCATACGCCGGAGCAGGCACGCATCACCGGTTCGAGCGCCGAAACAAGCCCGCTCGCCGGTACCTGTAGGACGATGTTTCGATCCTGCCAGTAGTGGGCATAGGGCTGTCGGTTAGACACAATCAACACCTGATCGCCCGCGAGCTGCTCGTGAAGGATCGTCTTGAGGCTGCTCGGGGTCCACGAAATCTGGCTCTCATCGCGCATGCGGCGATCAGATTCTAGAGCCTGCACCAACGAGCGCAAGTCCTTCGCCAAGGGCCGGAGTTCCGGAGCATGCTGTTCATGGGCCAGCGGGGTCAACAGCCTTTCTCCTTTCAACATGGCCCGAACTCCGGTCATCCATCCTTTCCAAATGAAATGTGCCACCAACACGGTGACCAGCGAGATGACGGCTGTCAGTCCTGCAAACAGATAGAAGACGTACCGTTTTGTATCGCTGCTTCGTTGTTGGATAAAACTCATATCGTGGATGAGTAGAAGACGGCCCAACCGGCGCCCGTTTGCTTCGATCAAGGCAGAAGTGATATGGAGGGGTCCGCTGCTGAATGACCTGACAGTGGACGAGTCGGATGCAAAATCGAGTGTAGCCTTACAGGTGACGTCCTGCGGGTATGCCTGGGTCTCATAAAGCAGATGGTGGTCGAGATCGCAAAATCCCAGGGCGTACATTCGTTCGTCCTGAAGAATGCGCGTAAAATAGGCCAGGATCTTGTCCTTTGAATTGGTTACCAAGAGGTCTGCAAGTGGGACCTCCATCGTATTGACCATGAGTTTCGATCGCATGTCGAGATCTCGCACAAACCATTTCAATTCAAGCGAGTCGACAAGAGGGATTACGCCATAGGCGATCACTCCCAACACGATCACTAACGGGAGAACGAACCGAAGTGAGAGCCGCAAGAACCTCATGGGAACAAGTTAGTGTACTTGCCCTGAGAAATCAAATGCGTTCCGGTGTGGACTCGTACTGACTCATCGGTCATTGTCCGGCAATTTCCCACAGGCCTATTCGCCCATAGACGCGATCAACGCCTCATTCGTCGTCACTCCTCCATGGAGTGACCTGTTGTAGCTTCCAGCCCATCGACTGGACGATCCGTCGACTTCTTCCGCATCTCTGGAAACCCCCAACCGTCTTCGTAAAGGTTCCCTCACCTGCTCTGCAATAACACCTGCCAAAGGAAGTCCCCGCTCGGGGGGTGTTCCCCGACCTTTGGCCGATACCCTTGGGAGCGCTCACTGGGCGACGCTTTGCCCACCAATGTTGACGCTCAAACCCCAGACGAAAGATGGATCATGACCCCAGCAGCACGGAAGCGATCCTCCGGCCCTTTGCGACTCTACCTTGTCGACGCACATCCTGTGGCTCGGCTTGGATTGCGAGCCTTCTTCGATAGGTACCCGTCCATCAACGTATCGGGGGATGCAACCACGCTTGCCGCTGCCCTACAGGATTTACGGCGCTGCAAGCCTGATGTGCTGATTACAGACAGCTTTCCGATCCCAAAACGAGTGTTGGGTCGACTGCCCACCCTCCGTGTTCTCTATACTTTGGAGTCGCTCGCGCACTGCTCGCTGGTTAGACTTCTGGAGGATCTCACTCACGGACAAGCCGGCTTTGCGTTGAAGAGTCTGACATTGGCCAGGCTTCTGAAAGCCGTGCGTCAGGTTGCAGCAGGACGAAGGTATAGAGACCCAGCCTTCATGCGCCTCGTCAAAGCAGAGCAGCAACCGTCGCAGGCTCTCTCACCGAAGAAGCAGCGACGCCAACCTAACTTGCTTCAAGGTCAGACAAAGGCCCAGAAAAGAACGACGAAGCGCGGGACGCAGAGGCAAAGGAAGAAGTAAACTCCAGGAAGTGCGTATTTCCCGGCCTCCATCCCGATCAACGATGAAGAGTGGGCGCTACGCCCAAGTGAGGTGTGGCGGAACCATCTTGCAGCTGGTTCGAACCTGCTTTCGAGTCTCAAGGCCCTTGACCGTCTCATCCACTCTACTTGAACGCCTGTCGCGTCCCCGCGTGCTCCTATTTGAATTGGACTGCAGGTAGCAAGGGAACGTGCCAAGCACGCTAGGTTTCCAAGACCTGAAGCGCTGCCTATGCTGTCAGCCCCGTCGAGGCAGACTCCCCTGACCGCAAAAGGTGCGGCTTCATGGCTTGCGCCACCAAGCACATTTTTCATCTCAGGACCGCACCTATCCGGCGGAGATTGCCATTGAAATGCTCTCGATCATCACTTGAAAATTACCGCCAAGGGTTTTAGGGTTGGTCATGAAATGGACGGCCTTAGATCGGTACGAGTGTGTGGCCCAACGGGGCCGACCTGTGCCCGTATGTGCTCTAAGCTCCTATGCATCCAGTAAACCGATCATCCTGAACGACGAGCAGATTCTAAATTGAATTGAGTGGAGCCTCGGGGTGGCATGAGACAGGACAAGGATAAGAAGGAGAAGATCGGCGCGTCCGTGCACCAGCTCAGGGTCTCTTTGCGAGAGATTACGCCCTCGATTTGGCGACGCGTGCAAGTGCCTAGCGACATCACCTTGGCGAAGCTGCACCTTGTGTTACAGATCGCGATGGGATGGACCAATTCACACCTGCACAGGTTCAGCATCGGAGGGGTGGACTACGCCGAACCGGACCCGGACGGGCACCTGAATTTTCAGAGCGACCGGCGCGCTCGCCTGAATCATGTGGCACGCGCAAAGCAGAAGTTCGAGTACGAATATGACTTCGGAGATAGCTGGAAGCACGACATCGTCGTGGAGAAGACGCTTCAACCGGAGTCTGGAGCCACCTACCCCTTCTGTTTGGCCGGCGAGCGGGCATGTCCACCTGAGGATTGCGGCGGTCTGTGGGGATATCAGGAATTTCTCGAAGCGATCATGAATCCCGCCCACAGGGAGCACGAGGAGCTGTTGGTCTGGGTAGGCGGCAGCTTTGATCCGGAGATGTTCGATCTGGACGCCGTCAACACATCACTCCGGCGTCTTCGGGTTTGAAGCGATGGCGACTATCAGTTGATGGAGTCCTTCGGAGGCATCACGAAAAAAGACCTCGCGCGAGCTGTCGGAACGCACGAAGTGCGGTATGACACAAATGGAAACACTGAAGGCGTTTATCCGCCCGCCTTAATCCCGATAAAGCGATAAAGAGCGGGCGGCACGCGCAAGCGAGGTTTGGTGGAGGCGAGGGGAGTTGAACCCCTGTCCGAAGATCGTCGGTACACTGCGTCTACATGTGTAGCCGACAATTTAAGCTTCGCAGCCGTCCACGCCCATCGGCAGGCTTAGAACAGCCGCTAGCCCAGAAAAGTCTCGTCTTCAGCCGCTGAGCACCGGCTTGGGACCAGCCCGCTGCATCACGCCATTCCACCCCCGCGGGCCTCAGATGGAACGACGTCTCAGCCTAAATTAGGCTGCGAGTGCCAGTTCTTGATTGGCAGTTGCATTTTCCCGGAGGGTTACGAGTCCCCGAGAGCTCGACATGCGACAGTGACCTCAGTATCCCCGTCGAAACCGGTCGCCCCCTTTGTTCAGGTTGTTGCCCAACTCATTACAGATGCTCATCATACCGCACCTGTCAATCGGACGCCACTTTCTGTCCAAAGCCCCTTCTCGAAGATTGTCGAACACTATCCGCCTGAGGTCTCTACTCATCCAGGCTCGGACGGACAAGGAAAGGTCCATAGTGGAACGCAAAGAGTAGATATGCGCCACTCCAGCTGAGTGCCGACAGGCTAAGTAACGCATGAGTAAGGAGTGTCGGTGTCTCGGGGTTCGGGGCAAAAATTCGCAGTAATGCTCCGACATTGACGAGTATGTAGATCGCCACCGTGAGCCGATCAGCATGTCGCGGTCGTCCCGTGTGGCCGAGACTCGCTCGAGTCATCACGGCCAGGGTCATCGCCCCCATCGCTCCAGTGGTGAGAAGATGAACCGCGTTCGCGGTGGAAAATCCAATTCCTAGAATCGCCCCGCCAAGCGCGATCAAAAACAATCCCACCCATCCATAACCGATATGGAGAATCACCACGAGTGGCTCGCCCAAGGTCCGCCACCCTCCCCAGCGCAGCACGCGCACCACACTTGCTACTCCGGCGACAAGCAGCATGGTTCCTGCCCACACACTTTCCGGCTGGGCGATCCAGGCAAGCGCAGCCACGAGGACCAGCAGGATAGCCGCAGCATCCATCGGAGAAAATACTTCCGGCAGCTTTGTCATGTCCCTACCAGCCAAGAACTCCCGGGTAAAAGTGGGCGTGAGACGTCCGCCGATGATCGTCAACAGCAGCGTCATCACCGACAAGGCAAAGCGTTCGGGGAAATCAGTGGGCACACCGGGCAAAGCCGATATGTGAAAGAGAATGTTCGCACAAGCATAGAAACTGACCAGCACACCGATCGGCGCCCGGTCCCAACAGCCGGCTGCGATAATCTCCCGCCAGACGTAGGCCGCCAGCAGGACCAAGAAGGCTCCGTCGATCGCGGCGGCTGCAGGGCCCCCTGTCCACGGGAAGACCAACAGCAGTCGCCCAGCCAGCCACAGCAGGAACATGGCTAGCAAGGGGGCGCCTCTGAGCGGCATGCGATCGGTCCAATTCGGCATCGCCGTCAGCAGAAATCCTGCAATCAACGCCGGTATGAACCCGAACAGCATCTCATGGACATGCCATTCACGCGGGCGATAAAGAAATTCTACATGCACACCGCCAGCGAACAGGGTAATCCAGAAGAGGACGGTCAGACCAGCGAAGAGCGCGGCACCCAGAAAGAACGGCCGGAATCCGTACGACAAAAATGCTGGTCCCGCGTAAAGGGGAAACGATGGTTCGTCGCCCCCTTGTGTTACGACGGCTACCGGCTGAGTCACAATCTGCATTTCCTTTGGTGCCATTGTGTGATTCTCGCCGGGGGATCGGAGTCATGTCAATCCTGAGAGCTGCGTTACCAAAGCTGACACTGTCCCCGATCGTCCAGGCGCCGATCATCACATCTCCCTGCCGACACAGCTGCAGGATACCTCGATAATTCGATCAGCTTCTCAACAATAGATTCGACCGGCTACATTCATTTCAACTCCATCTCCTATTGTGTGACACCCGGTATAGCCCCGAAGGGCGTCCGGCATCCGCAGGGAAGCCCTGTCGGCATATGCGTTTCCAGTGGGCAGTTCCCATACTGAGTGGCGCAGAAGGTTGCGTTTCTACTTGAGAACGCGGGAACATTGAATGGTAGGTTTGTCTGACCTGCCCCTGTGTTTGAATTGGCTTGCCCGGAAGGGTTCTGCTTGAATGGGTCTGCCGCAATGGGCGCCACGACCTTTATCACGTCGGCAACCGCCTTGATGGACTCGTCTCTTACTTTAAAGGTGGTACACATGTTGTCGATGTCATCAACGCTGAACCCCTTCTCTTTCATTGCGATCATCTCCTGACTGTTGCAGGTGCGATGCCTCTCCACACACCCGGTCATGAGGCTTAGCAGTCCCATGGCGAACATCACGTTCGGTATGAATCTCATAAGGCACCTCCTCGTAAGACCCATTTCGATTTGTTGACCGCGCAATTGTCATAGGTCCTAGGCGCGCAGGATTTGCACTGTCTTTCGTCAGAAAACCTAAAATCCATCGCTGTCTGAAATAAAACCGCATGGGGCTTCAGCATTAGGCGACCCATAGCTTGACCAACAACCGTGCAAAGATCGTGCGGAGATTCGGGGCTCAAATATACACAATTATTCATACGCATTTCTAGCATACGTAACTTGCAGGCGAGACGGCGTGCTTCGTAATAAGATCTTAGGAAAGGTCTGATTAATTCAGGGCTTCAGACAGTGATCAGTTAAATTCCCTGTGTTTTGTCTGCTGGTTAATCGACATCGGAAATTATTCAGACCTTCCTCAGATGAACGGCTTCGAAAGGCGTTGAATCGAATATGATTCAGAGCGAATCTCTCTGGAATCAGCGGTCGTCCAGGGAGCCAACCCCAATATCCATGGAATCACGGATACTTCAGTCCAAAGAGGTTCTATGTGGAATCGACCGGCTCGGACCGTTTACGTATGAAAAACATAGCCTTTTCGAACGATGTGGCATGGTCGCATCGGACCATTCTACATTCGCAGAGACCTGTATCCTTTTGTCTCTCGGAGCGTATCGTTTGAGATACGGTCGCCAAATGGAATCCTCTGCATAGCGCCCTATAAAGGAAACCATGAAAGGGCGCTCAGATCCGGCATTGATTGCCGATAGCCCTCGTGCGCCCTCGTTGATCTCCTGGTGGCACCGGCATTGCTTAGTTACTGAGATCATCGGTTGATGAATCGCGATTCAGCGGTTCTCAACTGTTTACCGAGGAGGGATTCCGATGACCTGTACCAGATGCAGCGGGCTCATGGTCGTGGACCATTTACTGGATATGCAAGAAAGTTATCTGCCGATGTGGATGCGCGGACTACGGTGTATGACCTGCGGCAATATCGAGGATCCGGTGATCCACCATCACCGGATTATGCAGCGCACTCGGAGGGCCAACCGGCTGGCTACACGCTTGGCCTTGGCGAAAAAGGTCGTTCGGCCGGCAGCGGCGTAGTGGGATAGCAAACCTACTCATCGAGACTTGGCACAGGTGGAAATTTCTGGTGGCATTCGCGTGTAGGAGTCTTTGCACAACCAGCCGGTAGGAGCTATGGAACGGCCTCCCATTCCCGACGATGACCTGTCGCTGGATTCGAGTCGATAGCCGAAGGCAGATTGCTATTGATGTCCATTGACCACAGCCAATACCCGCCGGCCATACCGTTCTGCCTTTCTCTCGCCGATACCCGGAATCTCTAACAGGGCTGCCGCTGTCTCCGGTTTGTGACCGGCAATGGCTTTCAACGTTCGATCGTGAAAAATGAGAAACGGCGCGACACCCTCTTCCTCGGCAAGTTCAGAGCGGAGTCGTCTGAGTCGCTCAATAAGCTGTCGATCCGGTGGGGAAGCTTGAGGGATATTCACCAAGGCGGCTCGCTGACGATCCGGCTTCCTCTCCAATCTACCGGCCGGATAGTTTTCTACCTGTTCCAAGGTTAACGTGCAAAGTCCTTGCAGAACCTCTCGTCCTTTGGGCGTTACATCGATGGTGGGATACTCCGTACCTTGTACATGGAGATACCCGGAGCCGATCAGAGTCTTCACGAGCGTCGTCACTGCCACCTTGGAACGGGTACGGCAGATGCCATAAGTCGGACAGTCCTCTACGCTGTAAGCCAGCAGCGCTTTCGAACGGCTTCCACGAAGAATGTCGACGATTCGTCCGATACCTAACCGACCCCTGCACCAGGATACCGTATCAATAATCGCCTTCGCGGACAGGGCGGTCTCGTGGGAGATCATCCGGCTCGGCTGGCGCACCGGCGCAACACAACGATCACACAGGCCACAAGGCCCCAGGGCCAACTCAGCTTGATCGCTAAAGTAGTCAAGAATCGCGAGCTGGCGGCAGGTCGACGCCGATACGTACCCCAGCAATTCTTGCAGCATGGTCCTCATGCGTTCCGCACGCTCGGCGCCTTCAGAATCTTTTGAGGCCTGCGCAATGAAATATTCCTGCGTGGCCACATCACGTTCATGAAACAGCAACACACAGGCAGCGGGCTGTCCATCACGGCCGGCACGCCCTGCCTCCTGGTAATAGGCCTCCAGACTGCCCGGAATGTCGAAATGGAGGACCAGCCTGACATCCGGCTTATCGATCCCCATGCCGAAGGCATTCGTCGCCACCAGGATTCTCAACGCCCCCCGGCGGAACTTGTCATGCACCAGTCGCCGCTCTTCATCCGAGAGCCCGGCATGGTAGTAGTCGACCGACGAGTGAGATGATTCCAACCAGGCCGCCACCTCTTCCACCGTCCGGCGGGTCGCACAATAGATCAGGATCATGCCCTTCTCTGTTCCGCAAACCAAGCGCTCCACCATTCCTAATTTCTCTTGGAAGGTCTGACAATGATGGACGGACAGGGCCAGATTCGTCCGCCGAAAACCCGCGACCAATCGGAACGGATCGCGAAGCGACAACCGTTGGCACAGGTCCGTCTGCACACGGGCGGTGGCCGTAGCCGTCAAGGCCAAGCAGGGTGGATTCGTGAGATCCCGGCGCAGACGACCGATCTTGAGATAGTCTGGCCTGAAATCATGACCCCACTGGGAAATACAGTGCGCCTCATCGACCACCAGCAACGACAGCCAGAGGGAACGCAACAGTCGGAGAAACTCTTCATGCTGCATCCGTTCCGGTGCCAGATAGAGCAGCTGAACTCGCCGCTGCTGGAGATCCTGCATCACGCGGCTCTTTTCCAAACCGCTAAGGCCGGAGTGAAACGCCGCCGCTGCAATCTTCCGCTGCTTCATGGCCGTCACCTGATCTTGCATCAACGCGATCAGCGGAGAAATCACCAGGGTCAGCCCCGGCAATAGGGTCGCCGGCAATTGATAGCAAAGCGACTTCCCCTGCCCAGTCGGCATGACGGCCATTGCATCGCGCCCCGCCAACACGGCGTGAATGACGTCCTCCTGGCCCGGCCGGAACGTCGCAAACCCGAACCGGTCGTTAAGCTGTCGAATCAGATCATCCACTGGAAAGGTGAATCAGAAACAAAGCATGCAGGCCACACGCGCCTGCACATCGATCGATTATACGAAAACAGTCACCCGCAGATAGGTCGCCGGAATAGAGGTGACCTCATTGTTGATGCTCCCATTATGGCTTTCAAACAGAGTCTCGAGTTCTTTCTGCAGATCAGCCGCCCGACCGTTCTTTTCCGCAGCCTCGAACGCACTCATCGTGGGTCCGTAGTATCTTCTGAATGTGTCGACGAACGAGGATGGCGTGTCTGGATAATTGAACGTATAGGTATCTCGGACGAATGAGATCCGTTCTTGGGGAACCCCTGCGCCTGTGAATCGCTCGACCACATGGCTCTCGATGCCCCAGGTCATCGGGCTAACAAAGCCTTCCGGCGGAGGCGGCGAGTAAGTGGCGCTGATTTTTAGGATTTGGGCCACCAACGTCGGATCGTTGGGTATCCAGTTTCCCATCACCACCCGGCCTCCGGGCTTGGTCACCCTTACCATCTCCTTGGCCACATCAAACGGCTTCGGCGCAAACATGGCGCCAAAAATGCTGATGGCCAGATCAAACGTCTTATTGTTCACTTCATGTAAATCGGTTGCATCGCCTTCCTGAAACCTCAGGTTTGTGAGGCCTTCCACCCGTGCCCTCTTATTCCCCGCAGCCACCAGATTCCTGGCGATATCGACGCCTAAGACCTCCGCACCGAGTTTTGCCGCCGGGACCGCCGTCGTGCCGTCGCCGCATCCCAGATCCAGCACCTTGAGTCCTCGCGTGATTCCGAGGGCTTTGATAAGTGCTTCTCCACTCTCCCTCATACTCGCCGCGATGCGCGTAAAGTCGCCTTTTTCCCAGAGTGCCTTATTTGGATTCACGGACGTACTCCCTTGCCTACCCACAATCGTCGCAGGAATAGAGAGTAGGCAGTTCAGTGAGAGCAGTCAAGAGAGGGGAGGGGAGGGCTACGGGATGAAAACTGTCATGCCGCCAGTGAATCGGCTGTGGTGGCTTGGTTTCCCACCCTGTTCAGTCCATCGAGTCGCTGAATATCCGGTTGATAGACACTCACTTTTCGCAGGATCATGGCTCGCAACCCTTCATCATCGATATGAGAGAGCGCGTCACGTACCCCTTCGAGATCTCCGTCCTGCGCCAGATGCGCGGCGATGCCGATGAGCGGTAAGACTCCGGCATCGCCCATGGCTGTGGCAATTTCGATGGCTCCGGATCGGTCCCCGGCCTTGACGAAGACTTGAGGCAGCTCAAGGTAAAAGTGGCTGGCCAAGAGCGACGGATCAGGGCATGAGCGGATCGTGTCTGTCACGGTCTGTACATCCCCCCGCTCCGATTCGGCGAACAGCATCATCTGCCACGCCTCTCTCAGGTACCGTCTGTCAACGATGTCATTTGCAGTTTGTCGCGCTCCAGCGGTATCGCCCGTCACAGCTTGCCTGATCGCCTGGTCCTTCAACTGTTCATCCGTCGGTGTTAGGGTTGGGATCATGTCTTGGCTCCTCTCTCCACTCGGTCGGAGTAGTAAAAGGGTTGCACAGGGCCTCATTCGAAATGTAACCGTGACATCGGTTCTTGTCGATCTTTTCACCACAAATTGACAGTCTCGTCCGCCGTCCAATCAGCCTGACAACTCCGACCACACACCGTCATTTTACGTGTCGCGCGGTTTCCGAAAATGACGATATAGAATGAAAATCAATTTACTGCGAAGGAAACGTAGAGAAGATGCCGAAGGGACCTCAAAAATCACAGGCAGGCCACTGAATCATGGTTTAATAGGCTGCACGGATAGGAATCGCTCAAACACGCGAACTATCACTGCATGATTGCAAGATCTGATACGTACATTCTTAAAAGACGAACGTTCACTTCGACCCGGTGAACTTCAACTCTCACCCGATTCAACGCATCCTTTCAGGTGAACGAGCATGAGCCAAGCAGGCTATCCAAGATGGCTTAGCTGGATGGAGACAAGCGTCTTAACTCACAGGATCTCTTAATGCGTTGCGAATGTTGGAACATAAATTGATTTGTTTTCTCCCTTCGCTTGCGCATCTGAAATGTCCAGCTATACTTTCCCTGATGCATTCCACGAAATACATCATCATGCAGGATGGAAACGGGTGGCGTGGCTATCTGCAGGGTTACCCGGAGCACGAGGCCCATGGGGAGTCGTTCGAGGACTTACAGATCAAGCTGTGGCAGCTGCACCAAGATCTTATCGCCCAAGAATCAGAACAGGACCAATACGGGAGTGAAGAGTGCGACCGGCATCATAGTCACACATCCACGCGTTCCCGTCACACACCCACGAGGTCACGCACCATGTCGCGTGCCCAGATCAACCGCCGAGCCAGGGTGGAACAGCTCCTCTTCGCGATGATCAGTAATCGCTGAACGCAGCCGATCGCCGCCACGGATCATTTCATGCCTCGACACAGGAGTTCGACTCAATCAAGACCAGGCCATCCTCCCTGAACGGCCACAGACCTTGGTTTCATTAGGAATCCTTGACCCATCGACAAGGGCGTGTTGAAATGGACCTAGCACCCCTGGAGGCCGGGACGGCTCTTCGGCGGTCCAGGTCCATAGCCTAGAAACGAGGTGCCTATGCAGACGTTCAAATGTTTCTATCTGGATAATGAGAAACAGTGGCTGGGCTCTTTGCCGAATTTTCCTGACCATTGGGCACAAGGAGAGACCTTCGAGGCGCTGCAACTCAACTTATCTCGTCTAAATTTTGACCTGACGTTACTCGAAGCGCTGCGAAAAGTTTCTGAACTCAGCCTTCCATAAATTGCTGCAGAGGGCGCTCGGCGACGCGAGACCAGCGGTTGCTGATACATCGACAGATGTGAACAGCCGATGCCGTGCTGACAGTAAGCCATCCTTTACGCTCCTGACCTCGATGTATCCCGGATGTTCCTCCGCCCGTGCGAGGTCATCGCCAGCCTGCCGAAGTCGTCATCTCCTATCCGATTACTTGGACATACCTGTAAGACTTGTGTTCTGAAACCGACTCTGGAAGGCAAACGATCGGATGTTCTATTCACCGATCTTCTTCGTCCCCTGGGGAAGCTCTGATTGACCCGACGGGTGGAGTGTTGGTACACATATTTTGCAGTTTTTCTGACCAATTTTGCGAGGCCGACCATGCCCACTGATGAAATCACACAAAAAGTCAGCGACCGGTACGCCAAGGCCGCTACGACGGGCGAACAAATGTGTTGCCCCACCAGCTATGACATGGGAAACCTTAAAACCTTCATTCCCGAAGAGGTGCTAAAGGTCTCCTATGGTTGCGGCACACCGGCTGGGCTCAAGACGGTGCAGGCCGGAGAAACTGTCTTAGACATCGGGTCGGGCGGCGGCATCGATTGTTTTGAAGCCTCGCGTTTGGTGGGCCCCACAGGCCACGTGATCGGGATCGACATGACCGATACGATGCTGGAAATCGCCCGCAAGAATGCGGCGAAGGTGGCAGCGAATCTCGGCTATCCCACATCGAACGTGGAATTTCGCAAAGGCCTGGCCGATGCGATGCCGGTGGAAGACGGCACGATCGACCTGATCATCTCGAATTGCGTGATCAACCTCGCGCCGGACAAGCGAAAGGTGTTCCAGGAAATGCATCGGGTCGCCAAGCCAGGGGGACGGTTCACTATCTCCGACATTGTATCGGACCAAACCGTCCCACAATACCTTGTCCACGATACCCAGAAATGGGGAGATTGTTTATCGGGCGCCTTGACGCTTACCGACTACATGAGCGGCATGAGGGCAGCAGGATTTCTTGGCATCCATCTCGTGGAGTTTTCACCCTGGCGGGTCATCGACGGCATTCATTTCTTTTCCGTCACGTTGACAGGTTACAAGTTGCCCATGGCCCTGACGGTCTCTTCGATCCACTACGCCACCCTTCGGGGTCCTTTCAGCTTCGTCGTGGATGAGCGAGGGAGGAAGTACCAGCGTGGTATTCCACAGCCAATTACCACGGATGATGTCAAACTGCTGAGCCATCCTCCATTCGCCGATCATTTTCTCCTGACTGCCGACCCTGTTGTGTTGGATGACCATGATCCACGCTGGACCACAGTGTTTCCGGCACAGACCCCATGCACCTGGCAAGGCGATTATGCGCTCCTGGCCGGACCTTTCATCGAAGCTGCTGATGACGACCACCATCTCTATCGCCGTGGAGAGCCGCTGGAGATTTGCTCTAAAACAGTGGCTGTCCTAGAAACGGCAGGATACCAACCTCATTTCGTCATTCTGAATCGGGCCGGCGATCGTGTGAGCGGCGAAGCTGTGACCTGCTCACCGGATGGAGGCTGTTGCTAGATGACTCTCACGTTGCTTGGCCGAAGCAACCCTCTCGCCTCCGCAGCTGAACAACTTCGTCTCCTTGAGCAGTCAACCGTTTCACCACCGTTTGACTTTCGGCTCAATCAGGCAGGTATTTTCCCTCTTCGGGCAACCGGTATTACAGTCTTTCAGATCAATGTCGGAAAGCTCTGTAATCAAACTTGCCGTCACTGTCATGTGGATGCCGGGCCTGATCGTACAGAAGCCATGTCCTTAGAAACGGCTGAACAGTGCGTTCGAGCTCTGGCCAAAACCGACATTCCCACAGCCGATATTACGGGTGGGGCCCCGGAGCTCAATCCACACTTTCGTTGGTTGGTCGAACAGGTCCGTGGTCTCGGCCGGCATGTCATTGATCGCTGCAACCTCTCCGTGTTGCTGCTGCCCTCGCAGGCGGACCTGGCGGGATTCCTGGCCGATCATCGTGTTGAGATCATCGCATCTCTTCCCTCGTATCGTGCGGGTCAGACCGATGCGCAGCGAGGCGAGGGCGTCTTTGAGAAATCAATGGAGGCACTTCGGCTCTTAAATCGTTTCGGCTATGGACGACCGGACAGTGGGCTGGCCTTGAACCTCGTCCATAATCCTGTCGGCGCGTTTCTACCTCCCAAGCAAGAGGCCATTGAAGCGCAATTTAAGAAGGAACTCCGGACCAGGCACGGCATCGAATTTAACCAGCTCTATACGATCACCAACATGCCGATCAGCCGATTCCTGGAGTTCCTTATTGAAAGCGGCAACTACGAACAATACATGACTCGCTTGGCCAATGCGTTCAACCCCGCTGCCGCAGCCGGAGTCATGTGCCGCTATACCCTGTCAGTCGGCTGGGACGGTCGATTGTACGATTGCGATTTCAATCAGATGCTCGATCTATCCCTCGATCATGGACTGCCGTCGCATATCCGAGACTTCGACCCGGCCAAGCTCCATCATCGCCAGATCGTCACACGCAATCATTGTTTCGGCTGCACGGCCGGTTCAGGCTCATCTTGCGGTGGAGCGGTCGCTTGAAGAATTATCTACGACTAAGATATTGAGATATCTCAATGCATCGATCTATCGATTTAATTCGGCAGAACATACCCGGTTCTCTTGCCGTGCTATGCATCGTGGCCCTCCTAGGGACTCCGGAATCCGTGACGCCCCAGACGACCGCGACTGATCCCCTATCGGGCAAGCTGGCAATTACTGGTGCCAGCACCTTGGCTCCCTTGATAGCCGAGATCGGTAAACGATTCGAGAATCTCTATCCCAAAGTGCGGGTGGATGTCCAGACGGGCGGCTCCTCGCGCGGAGTCGCCGACACACGCCAGGGCCTCGCCGATATCGGCATGGTCTCGCGCGTGATGAAAGACGAGGAGAAGGATCTGCATGCGTTTCCGGTGGCGCGCGACGGTGTTGCGATCATTTTGCACAAAGAAAATCCTGTCCAAGCACTCACCGACGAGCAAGTCGTCACGATCTACAAGGGCAAGATCACTGATTGGAAGGATGTCGGTGGAAAGCACGCTCCCATCACCGTCGTGAATAAAGCGGAGGGACGGTCTACGGTGGAAGTGTTCTTGCATTATTTCAGGTTGAAGAATACGGACGTGAGAGCTCATGTGGTCATTGGTGACAATGAACAGGGAATCAAAACCGTAGCCGGGAATCGTCATGCCATCGGGTATGTCTCCATCGGCACGGCAGAATATGATGAATCGCAAGGGGTACCGATTAAGCTACTCTCAGTCGGAGGGGTTGCCGCCTCCACCGAAACCGTGCGGAACGGTACCTTTCCGATGTCTCGTCCATTACACCTCGTCACTCGTACTGTGCCGGTTGGATTGGCTAAAGCCTTTATCGAGTATGCACAGTCTAAAGCCGTGCATGACATCATTAAGCAGCAATACTTTGTCCCGCTGGTCGACTGACGAGCTCCTGTGCTGGGTCTTGCGCGGCACCGCGGCCATCGTCGGCACAATCGTCCTGCTCATCGTAGTCTTCCTGATCCTGGAAGCGCTTCCCGCTCTCCATCACCTTGGTCTGCTCCGATTCTTTACCGATCCTTCCTGGCATCCAGCAGAGGGATTGTACAACCTCACCCCGATGTTGTGGGGAACGCTGTTCGCCATGACTGGTTCTGTGCTGATTGCCACCCCCTTGGGCATTCTCTCCGCCATCTTCTGCCACTACTATGCGCCGCTCGCGCTTGCCCGGCCCTATCGACGCCTGATCGAGTTGCTCGCAGGCATTCCTTCCGTGGTCTACGGATTCTGGGGACTCGTCGTACTGGTCCCGTTGATTGCAGAGATACAACCGCCCGGACCCAGCCTGTTAGCGGGCATCCTCATCCTCACGATCATGATTCTCCCCACCATCGCGTTGATGGCCGATGCCAGCTTTGCCAATGTACCTCAACAATATTTACAGGGGGCTGCTGCATTGGGGATTCCGCGATGGGCGACTATCCGAAACATTGTGTTACCAGCGGCAAAATCGGGATTGTTCACCGGGGTGACCCTGGAAATCGGTCGAGCCATTGGGGAAACGATGGCGATTCTGATGGTCTCTGGAAACGTGGTGCAGACTCCTTCCAGCCTCTTCGACCCGATCCGGACGCTGACCGCCAATATCGCCCTGGAGATGGCCTATGCGCTCGGAGACCATCGCGCTGCGTTGTTCGTCAGTGGACTCGTCTTGATGGCCGTGATTATAGCGCTTGCCGTCTCGGCGGAATGGATTACTCGCGGGAGAATGTATGGCTGAGCCGTTGAGCCGGCCACAGGATCCCCGGGAATGGTTTGCGTTCGTGCTCGTCTGGGGCGCGGCGGCGCTCGTGACCGCTGTATTCTGCTGGCTGTTGGGGGACATCGTTTGGCATGGGCTGAGTCATGTCTCCTGGACATTTCTGACAGCCTTCCCTGAAAACGCCGGACGCCGAGGCGGGATCGGCCCTATCCTTGTTTCGACATTCTTGATTCTGGGCGTCTGTCTTGCGGTATCCCTTCCCATTGGTATCGGCACCTCCGTCCTCCTCGCCGAGTTCACATCGGACTACAGCCTGTTCGGACGGATGACTCGCCGAAGTCTGGATGTCCTGGCTGGTGTGCCGTCGATCGTCTTTGGTCTGTTCGGCAACGCGTTTTTTTGCAAGACACTGGGGCTCGGCTTCTCGATTCTCTCCGGCGGGCTGACTCTGGCCTGCATGGTCTTGCCGATCTTGATCCGCTCGACGGAAGAAGGGTTTCGTGCTGTGCCGGCGAGCTATCGGCTTTCCGCAGCGGCAGTGGGACTGTCCCGTACCACGACCCTCGTTCATCTCTTGCTGCCGGCAGCGGTACCAGGTCTCCTGGTGGGTCTGGTACTTGGAGTCGGCCGTGCGATTGCCGAGACGGCCGCCCTCATCTTCACAAGCGGCTATGTGGATCGGATGCCGGGGTCGCTGCTCGATTCCGGCCGCTCATTGTCTATCCACATCTTCGATCTCTCCATGAACGTGTCCGGCGGAGACGCGAATGCCTATGCCTCAGCGCTGGTCTTGGTCATCTTGTTGCTCGCCATCAACAGTGCCGCCTCTTGGCTGGCAACATACGGGCTCCACCGAAAGATCATGACCGTATGAGGCCGGTCGAACCGAGCAAAATAGAACCGCGCCCTCGACATCCGTTCGGAGATCGGTCTGCCTGCTGTGAACCCCAACCATTCGTTAAGGTCGATCAGCTCAGCTTGTATTACGGGGAAAAACCGGCGTTTCAGGACGTGACCTTGTCGATCATCAAGGGATGCATTACGGCCCTCGTAGGACCGTCCGGGTGTGGAAAGACCAGCTTCCTCACTTGCCTGAACCGCCTCTCCGATCTGATCGCCGGGTGTCGTGTCTCGGGCAGGATCATGATCGATGCTCTCGATGTGTTGGCACCAGGCACCGATGTGATCCAGCTTCGCCGCCGCATCGGCATGATTTTTCAGAAACCGAATCCCTTTCCGTTGTCTATCCGGAGAAACCTAGAGTTTCCCCTACGCGAGCATGGGTTACGAGATCGAACACAGATTGCGCAGACGATGGAGACCACCTTACGCGATGTCGGCCTCTGGGACGAGGTCAAGGATCGGCTGGACTCGCCGGCTCTGGCCCTATCCGGGGGCCAGCAACAGCGCCTCTGTATCGCGAGGGCGTTAGCTCTTTTACCTGAGGTGCTGCTCATGGATGAACCGTGCAGCGCCCTCGATCCACTCTCCAGCGGAATGGTCGAGGATCTGATCGTCAGTCTGCGAGGCCGCTATACCATCTTGATCGTCACGCACAATCTGGCCCAGGCCCGTCGAATCGCGGACTATGTTGCCTTGTTCTGGGTCCAGAACGGAGCCGGTCGTTTGATCGAGGCCGGAGCCGCGAAACAGATATTCGAGAATCCTCGTGATCCACTGACCGCTGCATATGTCAGCGGCATGCGAGGATAGTGATGTCATTAGCGGTACATGTGGAGCACTGATATTTACAGACTCCCGTTCGGCTGGCTTTGCTGGGCCACTTGCATTTTGTCATGAAGAGCATCCAGGATGAACGCAATGATGGCCCGGCTGGTGAACCTGCCTCCTTCCCGTCCATGAATACATCGCAGTACTATGGTGTGGACCACCACGTCGGCAATACTCCGCTGATCCGCCTACGTCATCTTTCTGAGCTGACGAGCTGCGAAATCCTCGGCAAGGCGGAATTCATGAACCCAGGCGGATCGGTGAAGGACCGCACAGCGCTCGGGATTATCCAGGATGCCGAGGAGAAAGGGCTTCTCAGGCCAGGTGGCACCATCGTCGAAGGGACGGCCGGGAACACCGGCATTGGGCTCACTGTCATCGGCCATGCGAGGGGTTACCATTCCGTCATTGTGATTCCCGAAACTCAGTCGCGGGGAAAAATCGACCTGCTGCGCACACTCGGCGCGGAGGTACTTCCCGTGCCGGAGCAGCCGTATTCCCATCCAGACAACTACAACCACGTCGCTCGGCGAATGGCGGAGGACAAGGGGTGGTTCTGGGCCAACCAATTCGACAACCGCGCCAACCGTCTCGTGCATTACCGTACTACCGGTCCGGAGATCTGGAAACAGACCCATGGAGAAGTAACCGGCTTTGTGTCCGCCGTTGGTACCGGCGGGACGCTGGCAGGAACGACGCTGTATCTCAAGGAACGCAATCCGAACATCGCGATTGGCTGCGCCGACCCCTACGGCGCGGCGATGTGGTCGTGGTTTACCAAGGGCAACACAGAGATCACGGACGGTGATTCGTTTGCCGAAGGGATCGGCCAAGGCCGCGTGACCAAGAACCTCGAGGGTCTTGCGGTCGATGCCGCGTGGCGCATTCCCGACCAGGACGCACTCACCATTTTGTACCAACTACTGCGCGAAGAGGGGTTGTTTCTCGGCCTATCCTCCGGCATCAACGTCGCCGGCGCGGTTCGGATGGCCCTTGAGCACGGACGGGGCCAGACCATCGTGACGATCCTGTGCGACTCCGGCGCGAAGTATCAATCGAGGATCTTCAACCCGGAATGGCTTGCGGCCAATGGACTGAGAACGGATTTGTCCATCGAGACCCTTCTTGAGTAATGCAGAGCCGTCGAGCCTCCCACGGAATCCGTCTCATACTGAATGCCCTTGAGCTGTCGTGCCCAGATCAAAAAATGCTTCTGTGCCGACGGGTCTGGATCTCGACAGACCACCGCGTACAAACAAGACGGAGAAAACCAGACGATCGCTAAGTCCTCTGGTCTCTGACGAGGCAACAGCGATGGCAAAAATCCCTTTCACTAAAAATATCGCTGTGCTGAGCTGCTGTGAAGCCCAGAGGGCAGGAGTTTCACCACACCGCATGCGCCAGACGGTTTGGCGGCGCTGCGCAGAAAGCCGGGGTGGTAGAAAAAGAAAGGCTTCAGGAGATCCTACAGCGCTTAGCACAACGAATTTCTGAACTGGAACCGCATCTGCTCTCAAAACCGCCAAAGCAGATCACCGAATGAATCCTACCTTGGTCACGCATTTGCATGGCCATCTTGCTCCTGAGTCTGCACTCTGTTAAGGTGTCGCTTCATCTTTACTTCTATATTGAACATCAATATCTCTGAATGGTCTGGGACCCAAAAGATCCGTGGGGCAAGAAGTCTGATCCGCTTGAAGAGGCCTTCAAGCAGGCTCAATCACAATTCAAGGATATTTTCCCTCCCGGTGGATTGAAAAGTCTCCTGCCATCAGGCGGCATTGTGAACCTCGTCATCGCCGCTCTGCTGATCTTCTTGGTCTGGCAGAGCGTGTTTATCGTCGCACCGGATGAAGAAGGTGTCGTGAAACGGTTCGGTGTTCCAGTCCGTACGGTGGAACCGGGGCCTCACTTCAAGATTCCGCTCGTTGAAACCGTCCTTCAGCCGAAGGTCGCCAAACTCTATCGCGTGGAGGTCGGCTTCCGCACCAATCAACAAGGCCGTCAACAGACGGTGCCTCAGGAAGCCTTGATGCTGACCGGCGATATGAACATCCTTGCGATCGAATTCATCGTTCAGTATAAGATCAAAGAAGCCCGCAACTTCCTGTTCAACGTCGCTGATATCCATGAGACCATCGGCAAAGCTGCTGAGGCCTCCATGCGGGAAGTGGTCGGTAAGAGTAAGATCGACGAAGCCTTGACCACCGGGAAAGCGGTGATTCAGCAAGATACCATGACGTTGCTTCAGTCGATTCTGGACCAGTATCACTCCGGCGTGCAGATCGCCGCTGTGCAACTCCAAGACGTCGATCCTCCCGAGGCCGTTGCTGCCGCCTTCAAAGACGTGACGAACGCCAAAGAAGACAGGGAAAAGCTCATCAACCAGGCGCAAGGGTACCGCAACGACATCATACCGAGAGCAAAGGGTGAAGCCGCTGAACTCGTCAACCGGGCAAGAGGGTTTGCTCAGGCGCGGGTCAATCGCGCTCAGGGCGAGACGAATCGGTTCCTGGCCACCTTGAAAGAGTACAACCAAGCGAAGGACGTCATCAGCAAGCGCATCTATATCGAAACCTTGGAAGAAATCCTTCCCCATATGGAGAAGATCATCATCGACGGGAAAGGCGGAGAGCGTCTCCTACCGTATCTCCCACTGGATCGCCTCTCCAAACCCGCGTCCACGCCCATTGCCAAACCTGTCCCGCAACTTGAGGGCGAGGAGTCCAGGCCGGACCAATCGCCGACCCTAAAGTCGAGGAACGCCAGGCCATGACAAAACAAGGAATGGCGATCGCGTTACTCGCCGTAACGATTGCGCTGTTTGTGCTAGGAGCCTCCCCCCTCTTCGTCGTGGACGTGATCCAGACTGCGATCGTCGTGCAACTCGGAAAGCCCGTTCGAAACATCACTGAGCCAGGGCTGTACGTGAAGATGCCGTTTGTGCAGGAGGTCACGTACTTCGAGAAGCGACTGTTGGACTACGATTCAAGTGCACAGGATGTCATTACCCAAGACAAGAAAACGCTGCTCCTGGACAATTTCGCCAAATGGCGAATCACTGATCCCCTGAAGGTATATCAGGCGTTCCAAAGCCAGCGCGGTGCTCTCCAACGGCTGCACGACATCATCTATTCTGAGCTTCGCGTGGAGTTGGGCCGACACGACCTGATTGAGATCGTCTCAAGCACAAGGGCGGACATCATGAAAGTAGTCACCGCAAGGGCGAACGAAAAAGCTTCAGCGTACGGCATTGAAATTCAGGATGTGCGGATCAAGCGAGCCGACTTGCCGGAACAGAACGAGAAGGCGGTCTTTGCGCGCATGCAAGCGGAGCGAGAACGACAGGCCAAGCAATATCGAGCTGAGGGAGCGGAGGAAGCACAAAAAATCCGATCGGAAGCCGAGAAAGACCGGGAAATTATCCTCGCCCAGGCCTATAAAGAAGCTGAAGAACTTCGCGGCAGCGGAGATGCCAAAGCGTTTCGGATTTATGCCGATGCCTACCGGCAAGATCAAAAGTTTTTCGAATTTACCCGCTCGATGGAAGCCTACAAAAGCGCCTTCAAAGACGGCTCAACGTTGGTGATGAGCCCGGACTCAGAATTCTTCCGTTACCTCAAGCAACGCTGAGTTTTAAGAAAGACCCACAATCTTTCCACTTTTTGGGTCGAGATTGATCCGTTCACCGGCCGGTTTCTTGGGTAATCCCGGCATGAGCTGAATTCCTGAACAGACGGCGGTCACAAATCCTGCTCCGCCCAGAATCCGCAACTCCCGGATCGGCACCATAAATCCGGTTGGTCTCCCCTTCAGTCCAGGATCGTGTGATAGTGATAGAGGAGTTTTTGCCATGCAAACGGGTAAGCCGCCGTACCCCAACGCCTCCGCTGTTTCGATTTGACGTTCGGCCTCCGGTCCGAATGTGACTCCGGCCGCTCCATACATGCGGGTCGCAATGGTTTCGATCTTTTTTCTGATCGGCCATGACAATTCGTAAAGATGTTTGAAGTGGGCCGGCCTTTCCGATGTCTTGACGACGGCGGCTGCCAACTGTTCGGCCCCTTTCCCACCGTCGACCCAATGGGTTGAGATTGCCGCACTTGCCGCTCCCATCTTGAGCGACTGTTCCCGAACCCAGTCCAATTCATCCTGTGGGTCATCTTTGAAAGCATTGACGGCGACAACGACCGGCACCCCATGCGCTCGAACGTTGGAGACATGTTGCTCCAGATTGGCCAATCCTTTCGAGAGGGCTTCCCGATTCGGACCCGTGAGACTCGAAGGCAAGGCAACGCCTGCCTTGGCAATGCCTCCGCCGCCATGGAGTTTCAGCGCCCGTAATGTAGCCACGACCACTGCCAGTGTCGGAGCCAATTCCGATGCGCGACATTTGATATTGAAAAACTTTTCGGCCCCAAGATCGCTACCGAAACCCGCCTCCGTTATGACGAAGTCCGCGCATCTCAGCGCAATTGCGTCGGAAATGATCGAACAGTTGCCATGCGCGATGTTACCGAAAGGCCCCGTATGGACGAATGCCGGAGTCCCTTCAAGAGTTTGAACCAGATTCGGCATGAGGGCGTCTTTTAGGAGAACAGCCATCGATCCCACGCAACGGAGCTCTTCGGCCGTGACCGGCGTACCGGCCCTTGTCACCCCTACGAGTATTCGCCCGAGCCGCTCGCGGAGATCGCGTTGGTCCTTCGCTAACGCCAGCACCGCCATCACTTCTGAAGCCTCGGTGATGACGAATTGCCCTGGACGTCTGTCCGGTTTTTCACCCAACATGATCTTCCGGAGAGCGCGATCGCTAATACTCAAGGTCCGAGGCCACGTAATCTGTTGAGGATCGATTGAGAGAGTATTGCCATGGAACAGATGATTATCGAGGAAGGCGGAGAGCAGATTGTGGCTGACAACCACAGCATGGGCATCCCCAGTCAGGTGAAGGTTGATATCTTCCATCGGGGCGACTTGGGCACGTCCTCCACCAGTCCCTCCTCCTTTCGCCCCAAAGACAGGACCGAGCGATGGCTGCCTGAGAGTAAGCGCGGCACGATACCCTAGCCGCGAGAGTCCCATGGCAAGACCTATCGACGTCGTGGTCTTTCCCTCTCCCAAAGGTGTTGGGTTCATTGCTGTGACCAGAACATACCGCCCCTTCGGGGCAGTCATAAGCCGATCCAATACCTGCGGTGAGACTTTCGCCTTATCCCGTCCGTAGAGGGTGAGCTCTTCGGCACGTATCCCAAGCAGAGAGCCGATTTCAACAATGGGGCGCAAGGTACCGGATTGGGCGATCTCGATATCGCTCAAGAGGCGCTCATCATGCTTTGTCTATGTGGTAGACAACAGCAGAGGCAGTTGGCAGCGATTGGAAGCAAGTTATCGTGCTCAAAGTGAAGACGATTCAACTATCGAGAAGACAGAACCAAGTCTGTAGAACATCGATTAAGGTCTGAACTGCCCGCTACTCTAAGATGTACTTGGTTGGGTCAAGTGCCTGGCCGTTCAATTTCACCATGTAGTGCAGGTGGGGTCCGGTGGACAGTCCTGAGCTCCCAACAAGCGCAATGACATCGCCACGCTCGACCCTCTGGCCTTCCTTTACCAAGGCCTTCGCAAGGTGTCCGTAAAGCGTTTCAACTCCGAATCCGTGATCCAGTCGGACGATGTTCCCAAGCTTGGGATCATAGCCTATGGACGTAATTCTTCCTTGGGCTGGAGCATGGACCGGAGTGTTCGGGGCGGCCCCGATGTCCAATCCATCATGCCACGCAGGCTTCTCCGTGAAAGGTGAAATTCGCGGGCCAAATCCCGACGTTATCCAGCCCTTCACCGGCCAAATTGAGGGCGTCGATGCCCAGCGAGACGAACGCTGCTCAGCCGCTTGTGACAATTCGTCAAGGATAAGTTCCTGTACAGTTGCTTGTCTTGAAAGCCATTCCAGACCTTCTTTCACTGATGCAACGGCCCGGAGGTTATCTCGAGATGACCCTAGGCCGACGGTAGAGGAGCGTTCCTGATCGCCTTCGGATATCTGCCTTGGGGAACTGGATGAAGGCCCTGGTTCGTTTCCACCGGAAATCGTGTTTCCTCCTCCTTCTGGGATCGGTACCTCTTCTCCACCTCTGCCGTTTGCCATATCACCCGTCTTAGGAACTTCTATACCCAGCATGACTCGAAGCCTTTGATTAACCTCATTCATCGCCCCAAGACGCTTCTTCAAATCATCAACGGCGGTTGAGAATGCCGCAGTCTGCTCTCGTGCACTCATGGCTTCAGTACGGAAAGCCGTTAGCTCCCAAACCTCTCCTGTTCTGATGACATAATGTGAAACCACGAGGAGATCGGCAAGGATGACCACACCCAGACAAACCAGCAATCGACGAAGGAGTTTCCTCGAAAAGCTGAAGCGGATGGGCTTTGCGGTGGAACCTCGAAACACTACAACGGTAAAGGCGTCGTTGTCTTGAAGATTCGTTTGACCCATGACCTTCGTCCCCCGTGCCTATGGTATCTGGTTAGGTATCTCTGAACCAGCCTTGGAAACTATTCGATTGATTCCTCTTGGTCGACCTTAAGGATAATGTTTTGAAGAGATAGTTTCAACCACATCATCTAGGATGTCTCTTGGTGAACCCACTCAAGATAAGGTGGAAACCCATTACTCACCGGAACCGCTATTATTTCCGGGACCTTGTACGAATGAATCTTCCGTATTGTTTCTTCGAGCGCATTGAATTTATCAGAAGTTGTCTTGATCAGAAGCAGTGACTCCTGGTCATTCATTATCTTTCCTTCCCACCAGTAAGTTGAGCGCACTGTCGGAATCGTCGAAGCGCAAGCTGCGAGGCGGGAGCGTACCACTTGGTCGGCAATCTTACCCGCTTCATCTTGGCTTGCTGCTGTGACCATGACAACCAGCACCTGGATCGGTTCAGCCACCATAGGGTGACCAGAATACCCAAGCCTTTCTCTACAATTCAACGTGATCCTTCCATCGGAACAACTAACTCCCAACCCACTGGGTTGATGCTGAGCAACATCCGTGCCTTATCAATTAAGGCCCATGAAGAACATTGTGTTTATTTACAATGACTTATGACTTCAACTTCGATTGAGGATGTTGGTCTGGGGCAAGCGATTGTATGGTAAACGTGGCGGTCAAACAATTTTTTGGACACGCTGTTCAAAACTGACCATTTCTAGCATTGCACGACCCGCCCACGAGGTGATCAAAGACCAACTCTTATATCTTCCCCATCTTTGCTATCTCCAAGAAGTAATGAGCAAATGTCTTCATTCCTCCCAAGGCCTGGCCCCAGTCGTAATATTCGTTGGGAGCGTGATATCCATGCTCGGGCAGACTCAGACCTATGAAAAGGATCGGCACCTTCCAGGCTTTCTGCATGGCGACCACTGCACCGATTGATCCTCCTTCTCGCACAAAGGCGGGATCCCTGCCAAACCCAGCCGTTACGGCGCGTTTCACACAATCTACGTAAGATCCGTCAAAACTGCCCTTGAAGGGATGGAGCAAGCCCTCTCGCTCAACCTTCACGCTTGGATTGACCTTGGCAACATGCGCTTTGAACAGGGCAAACATTCTTTCGGGTACTTGGTTGGGAACCAGGCGCATGCTGACCTTGAGTTCCGCATGACCTGGCACAATCGTTTTAACACCCTGTCCGTGATATCCCCCGCTGAGTCCATGGATCTCGAAGGTGGGAGATGCCCAGATCCGTGTCATGATCTCCGCAGGATTCTGCGTACGAAGCGACCGAAACCCATAAGCTTTCTTGAAACGTTCCACTTCGAAGCCAGACTTGAGGAAATTCTTGATCTCGCTCTTCGTGGGCCCGATCACATCGTCATAGAAACCCGGTATCTTTACCCTGCCGGTCCTGGCATCAACGCAGGTGTTCGCCACTTCGATCAATTCAGCCAATGGATTGCGAGCCGCTCCTCCGGTCACACCTGAATGTGCGTCTTTGGCTCCGGTACGCAGGATGAGGCGTGCACCCACCAAGCCCCGCAAGCCGTATGGCACAGCAGGTCGCCCCTTGGCAATCCAGATCGTATCGGACACAACCACGGAATCCGGTCGCGGAATCACGCTAGGGTGTCTAAGCCCGGCGGCAAAGTGTGGACTTCCAATCTCTTCTTCCAGTTCCCACAAGAATCGGATGTTGATCGGCCAACCTTGTTCGATGGCAAATCGAGCGCCGAACATCGCCGTGAGAGCCGGCCCCTTGTCATCGGTCGCTCCGCGCCCTCGATAGATGCCGTTTTCATTCTTAAAGGTAAACGGCGCCTGCCTCCATTCCGGCTCCTGCGCCGGTTGCACGTCCAGATGGTTGTAGATGGTGACAGTCGGATACTGGCCGCCTGTGGTCCATCCTCCGGAGACAATTGGGTATCCTCCTGTCTCTACGACTTGCACCTTGGCATCCAGTCCGGCCAGGTACTGCCTCGCAAGGTCAGCCATCCGTCGCATATCACCCGCACGGGATGATTCCATACTGATTGACGGCACCTCCACCATCTGTCCCAACAGATCCTCAAACCTGGGGCGTGACTCGCTTACAAACTTCCTCAGTCGCCGCTCACTCACCATTGATCCTCCTTGGCTCAAAGACGGAGAATTATAGCGATCGTACCCCGCAAGAGGAAGCAGATACGGGTTATTTAGTAAGAATGATGATAAGATGCCTTTCATCCACCATGACCCCTTCGGCAAGAATCGTGATTCCGCTCGGTATCGTTCTGCTCATACTTCTAGGAGCTACCACAGGGACAGTGGTGCATGCAGAAGAAGCCACCAGCATCCAACAGATACTCGAGGAACCCCGGATCTATCATCTCCGACGTGCGACATTGCGAGGGATTGTACGAGATGTGCAGCCGCTCGATCCCTACACAGTTCCAAATGGCGACAACTGTTATGGTGCGTACCTATTCCGCCTTGAAGACGATGAGGCCACCATCCCAGTAGCAGTGCTGGGTATTTGTGGGAGACCAATTATCCGCGATCCGGAAGTCGAGGATGGAGATCGAGTCGAAGTGGGTGCCACGATTCAGGCACCGAGTCACGGGGGATACTATCTGAGTTTCAAAGGATTGAAAGTGGTGACCGAGCAGGAAGGAGTCGTTCAAGCAGTAGCCGATCGCATTCTCCCGATCGTGGAGTAGGTCTTTCCCTTCAATAGATTCACAGAAATGCTATGGAGCTGCCGCGTAACGAGATCGTGCGGCAGGAATCTTGTCAAGCTCATCGTCATTGGGTTCGGAGATCGGAGCGGAATCTGACGGCATGAGATGATTCAACCGATGAGTATAGAGATGAGAGGGCAAGGCCTCACGATCGTCCTCGCGCTCATTTTGGCAACATTGGCCGGCTGTGCACGCAGCCAAGGATTTGATCGACCCGCCATCAGCGAAGCTCTTGCCGTAGATCCCACAGCTGACCAAGATCCCCAACTCACCGTAGACCGGATGTCCAACTTTTCCCTACCATTTCGTCTTGGTGTCTTTTTCGCGGAACACGATTTTCCGAATCGACAGTCCATTAAGAAAGTCGAGTGGCTGGGCGCGGATAGGGAGCAACTTCTCCGTTTGCTGACGACCTTACAAGATGAACGAATACTCACGGATACCGTCGTGTTGATGGATGCCACTCTGCGAGGAGAGGACTTTGGCGGAATCCGCCAGGCGGGTGCTCGACATGGAGCCGATATGCTCTTGGTCGTAGAGGGTGCGGCCGCCATCGATCGGTACAACAACCGCTCTGCGTGGTGGTATTCGACCTTGATCGGTGCCTATCTGGCGCCTGGTACCGAAAGCGACGCTCTTGTCATGACCACCGGCGTGTTGTGGGCTGTTCGATCCGAATGGCACGCTCCCATCCAAACAGGTGAAGGAGTGTCGAAGGTTGTTGGGTCGGCGGTTTTAGTTGAAGACAGCACAGCCCTGCAAGAGGCGAAGGAGCGGGCAATCCAGGCCTTGGGCATACGCATCATCGATCAGCTGCGCCGCCTCAAAGAAGAGCTTCCAGCCACGAAGCTCCGTTCACGGTGAATCGAATTGTGGGGAAGAAGCTGCTTGCCTCTTTCGAGAGGTCGCGCAATTATCGGAAGACGTCGAATAGCACACGGAATCCCATCTGAATCGTACAGTTCCAACCCGGAGCAAACTCAGCTCCCGTCAGGGCTTCAGTTTCCAGCGAACCGTTCCGTAGGCCGCGAAAGACCAGATCGATCTGAGTCATGGGACTCTTGTACCAGCGGAAACCGGTTTGAAACGCGGGAAACTTTTCTTCGTAAGAAAAGGGATCGCCGTTGAAAACCTCTCCCAAGATCCGCAATTCGCGTGTCAGCGGTGTGACCACCTCAAAACCGGCAGCCCAATACAATTTGCTCTGGAAAGTCGTAGGACCTGCATCATATCGGTATTTCATGCCGAGGTTGAAATGAAGGGCTAGATTGTTGTCATAGGGGTCGGTCTCGGGATCCGGTGTAAACAAGAACCAGCTGAGGTGGGCCATGGCGTAGCCGTCCCACTGCTGGCGATTGCCGCTGAGGGGAAATAGCGTGGCGGCGGCAACGGAGAGCGAGGGAACCAGGCCGAGAGAACTATGCAGGACATACTTCGGTTGAATGAGCATATCGAGTGGACGGGCTTGATGGTCCTGATAGGTGAAACCGAATCCGCCAGCAGTCAGTTCGAATCGGTCCGTGAGGGACATGCCTTGCAGTGAACGCGCCTCGAAGGCCGGTTTATCTCCATTCACCACTGTCACACCGCCGTACGATTCAGTCACAAGCTGTCCCTTGTAGGCGATCCGGGCATCGTCCGTGACGAAGGGGCGAACAGCGAGCGCAGTATCTGGACAGAAGGAACCAACGATGGGACCGAGAAAGAAGAACGCGCAACGTATGAAACGAGTTCCTGGTGGATTTGTCTGCATCACGGGTCTTTCAATCCCCCCACTTTGTGGGAGGCCCATAACGCTCCCCGGCGTGAGACCAAGATCAACAACTTACTTTGTACACGACAGAATCAAAATGAGTTGTAAATTCTTCATTCCAATCCTTCCTTTGCGGTGCCACATTTGCGCCGGACATGGAGCGGCGAGCGCGGTCGAATCGATGGGACGCTGCCGCCGGACTAGGCAGTGACGGTTTGGGCATCAAGCAAGGTCGGTCATGCGGACGTTCTCGCACCTTGCTGAAGATCGCTGTCAGTACTTAGCGGAGGCCGGAGTGGATCATTCTGTTCGAAGCCGATATCCGACTCCCAACTCTGTCATAAGATAACGTGGGTGCGCCGGATTGCGTTCCAGCTTATTTCTCAATTGGCGCATATAGACCCGTAGGTAGTGTCCTTCATCCACATGGAGCGGCCCCCAGACTTCTTTCAACAGCTGGCGGTGGGTCAACACTTTGCCTGCATAGCGGATCAACGTGATGAGCAGCTTGTATTCTATCGGGGTGAGGTGAACTTCCTTCCCTGAGAGAAACACCTGCCGCCGCCCGAGATCGACCTTCAGATCGTCGAGCACAAACACCGATTCCCCGCCATCACCGGTTCGGGCTGCATGGCGAAGCGCGGTTCGCATCCGTGCGAGAAGTTCGTTCACTCCGAACGGCTTGGTGACGTAGTCGTCGGCACCGAGGTCGAGCGCCGCCACTTTCACCTGCTCCTGATCTCGAGCCGACAGCACAATAATGGGAATCTGCGTCCACTCCCGTACCTGACGGATTATCTCGCCTCCGTCGAGATCAGGAAGGCCAAGGTCCAGGAGAATGAGATCGGGATTCCTCGCTTTTGCCTCTGTAAGCCCACCCTGTCCTGTCGCGGCTTCGTGGAGGCGAAAGCCATGGGCGGGCAATGATGTCCTAAGAAACCTCCGGATCTCAGGTTCATCTTCGATGAGCAGTATCGTGGCTTCCTGTGACATAGGGCCTGCCGGCTCGCTTGAACAGAATTACGCCTCCCGCGCCTGCTCGCTTTTTAAAGGCGGCTGCTGATCAGGCAACGGGATCGAGAAGCGAAAGAGAGCCCCGCCTCGGGAGCGATTCTCAGCCCAGATACGGCCGCCATGCGCTTCCACAATACCACGACAAATCGTCAACCCTAGGCCGACCCCTCTCTCTCTCGCATGTTGTGTGCGATAGAATTTTTCAAAGATGCGGGATTCCTCCCCAACGGGAATGCCTGGCCCTTGATCCGCGACTGCGACGATGACTTCGCGATCGCTTGCCGATGCGGAGAGATCAATCGAACTTCCGGGGGGTGCATACTTCACGGCATTCTCCACAAGATTGATCACCACTTGTTCCAGGAGAACCCCGTCGACCAGGACCAGCGGCAGGTCGGCCGGAACAGCCGTATGGACGGCATGATCGCGCAGCCATCTCTCCAGGCTAGCTAGGGCCGCACCGATAATCTCGTCTAAAGGATGCCATTGTTTGTTCAGTTGCACGGCGCCGGCTTCAAGCCGCATGATCTCAAGTAGGCTCTTCAGCAACCGATCAAGACGATCAGCCTCTCGATGGATGGATTGAGCGAGCTCGCCCCGTGCCATGGGGTCGAGTTCCCCTCCTCCCACCGCCAAACTACTGGCGGCGCCGGTGATGATAGCGAGCGGGGTTCGTAAGTCGTGGGACACCGAGCTGAGGATGGCGTTGCGTGTACGTTCCGTTTCCGCGCGTACGTGCGCCTGTTCCGCTTCGTCGGATAAACAAGTCCTTTCGATTGCCAAGGCCACCTGGTTCACCAGGGATTCCAGCAGATGCAGCTGCTCTGGGTCTAGGAGGAGAGTGCTGTCTTTTGGCCGCAACGCCACGACACCAATGGCGCCGGCTGAAGCCACCAACGGCAAGTACAGCGCGCTGGTACCCGAAAGCGTATCCGTCCCGAGTCCGGCTCGTTCGCTGTGGTCGTAGACCCATTGAGCCACACCCGACTCTTTCGGATCCAAATCAAAGACCAGGAGTTCCCCGCGCTGCAGGTGCACCTTTTTATCGGCATCCGCGAGGAAGACGGCAACCTGCGCGTCAAACGCGTCCCTGAGATGCTTGGCCGCAAGCTGGGCCAGCATGCCGGTTCCCCGATTGATGGCGAGGTCTCGGCTCATGGTGTAGAGCACTCCCGTGCGTTTTTCTCGATAACGGGCGAGCTCCGCTTGCTGCTGGAGACGTGCGGTAAGATTGCTGATGACCAGAGCCACAGCCAGCATCACGCCGGAGGTCAACAGATATTGCATATCGGAGAGGGCAAAAGAAAAATACGGCGGCTCGAAGAAGAAATCGAACGTCGCCACACTCAGCACTGAGGCCAGGACCGACGGACCACGTCCCCAGCTGATCGCGACGGCGACGACGGCGATCAGATATATCATGATCAAATTTGCCATCGCGAAATAGGGAAACATCAGCCAGTCGGCCGCCGTCGCGATCATGATCCCTGCGAAAGCATAGGCATATCCTGAGACATCGCCGGCACTTCGGAGGGGACGGTGCGCAACGGGTTGTCCCTCGTCGGCCGTTCCCGTGATGACATAGATATCGATCTCTCCACTTTGATTGACAAGATCCAAGACGACCGACCCGAACAGCCATTCCTTCCACCAGGCCCGCATCGGCTTGCCGACGATGAGCTTGGTGGCATTGCGACTGCGCGCGTAGGCCAGGATCTCCTGAGCGACGTCATCTCCGGTGAGAGTGACCGTCTCGGCCCCGAGTTGCTCAGCCAATCGAAGGGTATGGATGACACGGTCGCGCTCGGACTGTGACATGCGGAGATGTCGCGGGACCTGTACGTAGACGGCAATCCATTTGGCATGGAGTCCTGCCGCCATCTGGCGCGCAGCCCTGATCAGCCGGGGACCGCGGGGCTTCATGTTGACGCAGACCATGATGGTTTCCGCCGTTGGCCAGGTCCGCACCACCGCCTGGGCGCGCCGGTACACCTCCATCTGCTGACCGACCCGCTCGGCCGTGCGGCGGAGGGCGAGTTCGCGGAGCGCGATCAGATTGCCCTTGGCGAAGAAATTGTGAATCGCATGCTGGATCTGTTCCGGGACATAGACCTTCCCTTCTTTGAGCCGTTGGAGGAGGTCGTCAGGGGAAAGATCGATCAACTCCACGTCGTCCGCCCGTTCGAGCACGGAATCCGGTACAGTTTCCCGTACGCGGACGTTCGTGATCTTGGCGACCACGTCGTTGAGACTTTCCAGGTGCTGCACGTTGAGCGTCGTGTAGACGTGAATGCCTGCGCGCAGCAGTTCCTGCACGTCCTGCCACCGTTTGGCATGACGAGTACCCGGGGCGTTGCTGTGCGCAAGTTCATCGATGAGAATGACGTCGGGTCGGCGCGCCAGCGCCGCGTCGAGATCGAACTCCAACAGCGTCGTGCCTCGGTACGCAACACGTTGGCGGGGGAGGATCTCAAGTCCCTCGACCAGCGCGTCGGTCTCGGTCCGTCCGTGGGTCTCGACGACGCCGATGACGACATCAAGCCCATCGCGTCGCTGCTCGTGCGCCGCTTGCAGCATGGCATAGGTCTTCCCTACGCCGGGATTGGCGCCGAAAAAGACCTTGAGTTTTCCTTCCTCCAGACGGGCTTCTTCGGCCTGTACACGCTTCAAGAGCGCATCGGGATCTGGTCGTTGTGGGTTCATCGAACGACTCACTTCAGGTCCGTTGATGGGGCTCGAACAACTTCCCCGGTTGAGGGTGGCAACAACGTCACACAATCCGCCGACCGGACCGGCAGTCGCCACATGATTTTTACATCATCTTGATAACCTGACGCCGTCTTCTTACCACATCTTGATGTAATGAGGCCTATGCTGTTCCGAGTAGAACAGAGAGGAGTCGCTATGGAACACACGGATCTCGGAACGCTAATTGTGGCAGGCCTGTGTGGCATCGGACTGATCCAGCTCATCATGTGGATTGTCGTGATGATTCGACACCCCGGATTGGATGGCCTGCGACTCGACCTGGTTAAGGCCTCTTCCACTAGGCCTGGTGGAGACGCCAGTTCCCACGGAAGCCATCCGGCCCCTGTACAGCAATAGGCGATCGACACCCTGCTCCTCGGAAACTTCTCTAGCAGATACCTATCCACCGCCCTTCCAGGCGTGGCACGCTCAGAGTTCAAGCTGCGCTTGTCCGGTGTCCTGCTGAACCCGATACGGGACCTGTATTCACGAACCTCATCTTCATACACCTTGCGCAGGGGTTAATCAGTCATCAACAGGTGCTCCGCAATCGGTCCCAGGGCAAGGGCGGGAAAGAACGACATGGCGCTGACCACGACCGTCACGATCATCAGCCAAACGACGAAGAGCGGCGTATGGGTCGGCAATGCCCCTTCGCTGACGTGGACGACCTTCTTAGCGGCAAAGGAACCGGCAAGGGCCAAGATCGGAATGGTGGTCCAAAAGCGTCCGAGTAGCATAACCACCGCGCCGCTCACGTTGAATAAGAAGCTATTGGCGTTCAAGCCTGCAAAGGCACTTCCGTTGTTGTTCGCCATCGACGTAACGGCGTAGAGAACCTCGGTGAACCCATGGGGTCCAGGATTGGCCATCGCGCCCCTCCCGACCTCAGTCATGATGACAAGAGCTGTCGCGACCAGGGTTGCAATCGGCATAACCAAGACGGCAACCGAAGCGATCTTGATCTCATAGGGTTCCAATTTCTTGCCTAAATATTCCGGCGTGCGACCGACCATCAGGCCTGAAATGAACATCGCGATGATGACCAAAACAATCATCCCGCTGAATCCCGAGCCGATCCCGCCCAGGATCACCTCTCCAGATTGCATCATGACAAGCGGCACAAGTCCCCCGAGCGGGGAGAGGGAATCCTGCATGCCGTTTGGCGCTCCCGTGGAAGTGGCAGTCGTGGCGGATGCTGCCAAGGCCGTCTGGGCAATCCCAAACCGGACTTCCTTGCCTTCCATATTCCCACCGGGCTGATGGTCCGTGATGGACAGATCCAGGCCAAGGTCGAGGATTCGCGGGTTGCGGGCCGATTCCGCCCAGTAGGTAATGGCTGTGCCCACGGAGAGGACGAGGAGCATGACCGACAGAATCGCCCATCCCTGGTATGTGTCACCCACCATCTTCCCGTAGGTATAGGCCAAGCCTGCCGCCACGACGGTCTGCAGGAGCAGCAGGAGAAGATCACTGAGCGGGGTGGGACTTTCAAAGGGATGAGCCGAATTCGCGCTGAAGAATCCTCCGCCCGACGTTCCAAGATCCCGCGCAATCACCTGCGTTGCGGCTGGGCCGAGCGAGAGCACCTGCTCAGTCCCCGCACTGCGTGTACTCGAATTCGGTTGGTCGCCGGAAATCAGGGCCCGGCCAGAATTCACCGATTGCAACCAGGGAACCGTCACGGAATCTTCGAGCGACTGCACAGCCCCTTGAGAAATAAGTATCAGCGACGACACGATCGCCAGCGGCAGCAAGATGTAGAGAATCGTGCGGACCAGGTCCACCCAAAAATTTCCTACGGTTTTCGTACCTCGTCGGACGAGTCCGCGAATCAGCGCCATCAGGGCGCCCATCGCGGCCGCGGACGACATGAAGTTTTGTGCGGTCAATCCAGCCATCTGGCTCAAATGGCTCATCGTCGATTCGCCGGCATAGGCCTGCCAATTCGTATTGCTGACGTAACTGGCCGCCGTATTGAAGGCCAAGTCAGGCGCGAGCGAACCAACGTGATTCGGATTCAGCGGCAAATCCTGTTGGCAGCGCAAGAGCACATAGAGGACTGCCATGCCGAACGCGCTGAACAGAAGGAGAGACTGGGCATAGCGCTTCCATGCCATTTCTTCTTCGCTGCGCACGCCGCATAGATGATAGATGCCCCGTTCAAGCGGTCCTAACAGGGTAGAAAGCGCCGACTGGTGTCCTTCATACACCCGGGCCATATACAGGCCCAACGGCTTGGTGACGAGGAGAAGGACCCCGAAAAACAGCGCGACTTGGAGAAGCCCATGCAAGGTCATATCAGACTGCACCAGATTCTACGACCTATCGACCGAGGTGTGAGGAGGACGGCGCACCTTGCCGCCTGGAGGCAGCCATTTCCACAATAGCCAGATCAAGAACGCTATCGTCCAGAGGGCAACTAAAAACAAGATGAGCAGTAACACAGAGCACCTTCTCCTGTGCGTTTCAACGAGAAACCGGCTTAGTGGTTAACGCATCGAGCGCAAGATTCAGCATCAGCACGTTGACCCGCGACTCTCCCAGCAGGCCGAACTGGCGCCCTTCCGTATGTGTGCTCACCAGCGCCAGCACGCTGTTCTCATCCAGGCCACGAACCCGCGCCACACGTTTCGCCTGGTATAAGGCGGCCGCCGGACTAATGTGGGGATCCAGTCCGCTTCCGGAGGCCGTGACCAAGTCCACAGGGATAGGCAAGTCGTTGCCAGGATCGGCTGCTCGTAAGGTGGTCACCCTCGTCTTGACCGCGTCGATCAGTACCGGGTTGCTCGGTCCAAGGTTCGACCCGCCCGACGCAGCGGCGTTGTAGGGAAACGGCGCAGTCGCAGACGGACGGCCCCAGAAGTACCCCGGTTTGTCAAAATGCTGCCCGATTAACTTGGACCCGATCACCTTGCCTTCACGCACTATTAGACTGCCGTTCGCCTGGTCTGGGAAAAACACTTGCGCGATCCCTGTGACCGTCAATGGATAGATTAGGCCGGTCAAAACGGTCAGCAGCAGCACCATGGTCAGGGCGGGTCTTATTTGTTCTTTCATCGTTCTCTCCTCTCTGCTCGCGACCGGCTCGTGATCTGGTTAGGCAAGATGCAATGCGGTTAGGATCATATCGATCAGCTTGATGCCGACGAACGGCACGAGCATGCCGCCCAATCCATAGATCAACAGATGACGCTGCAACAATGAACCGGCGCCGATCGGCCGGTACTTGATTCCTCTTAACGCAAGCGGAATGAGCGCGATGATGATCAGCGCGTTGAAGATGACTGCTGACAGGACCGCGCTTTGGGGCGTGGCCAGCCCCATCACGTTCAATGCGTTGAGCGCCGGATAGGTCGTGGCAAAGGCCGCTGGAATGATCGCGAAGTATTTCGCCACGTCGTTCGCGATACTGAACGTGGTCAACGCGCCGCGAGTCATGAGCAATTGTTTGCCGATTTCTACGATCTCGATCAGTTTCGTCGGGTTGGAATCCAGATCGACCAGATTGCCCGCTTCTTTGGCGGCCTGTGTTCCGGTATTCATCGCTACGGCCACATCAGCTTGAGCCAGCGCAGGCGCATCGTTCGTACCGTCCCCCGTCATGGCCACAAGACGGCCTTCGGCCTGCATCTCGCGAATCAATTTCAGTTTGGCCTCCGGGGTGGCCTGCGCCAGAAAATCGTCGACTCCCGCCTCCGCCGCCACGGCCGCGGCTGTTTGTGGGTTGTCGCCTGTGATCATGACGGTCTTAATACCCATCCGGCGCAGTTCAATAAACCGTTCCTTGATTCCTCCCTTGACAACATCTTGCAGCGTGATCACTCCGAGCACCCTGGCCTTCTCCGCCACCACGAGCGGTGTCGCGCCTTGTTTGGCAATCATGTCAACGTTTCGCCGAACAAACTGAGAAAAGTGTCCTCCCTGCGATGTCACATAGGCTTCGACAGAATCCGCCGATCCCTTACGAATCTCCCGTCCGTCAAGATTCACCCCGCTCATCTTTGTCTGGGCCGTAAAGGGAATAAACGTAGCACCGATCTCACGGATGTCCCGCGCGCGTAACCCATACTTTTCTTTAGCCAGGACGACGATGCTGCGGCCTTCCGGTGTTTCGTCAGCCAACGACGAGATCTGGGCTGCATCGGCCAGCGCCTGGGCCTCTATTCCTTCTGCGGGAGTGAAGGCGGTCGCCTGACGGTTGCCCAACGTAATGGTGCCGGTCTTATCAAGCAGCAGGACGTCCACGTCGCCTGCCGCTTCAACGGCTTTTCCCGACGTCGCAATGACGTTGGCTTGCACCATGCGATCCATCCCGGCAATGCCGATGGCCGAGAGGAGAGCCCCGATGGTAGTCGGAATCAGACAGACCAGGAGCGCGACCAAGACGGTGACGGTGACCGGTGTCCCTTGCCCCATGGCCTGCACACTGTAGAGAGAGAACGGCAAGAGCGTGACAGTCGCCAATAAGAATATGATCGTCAACGCCGCCAGCAAGATCGTCAGGGCGATTTCATTCGGAGTCTTCTGGCGTCTGGCTCCTTCCACCATGGCGATCATCCGGTCCAGAAAACTTTCCCCCGGGCTCGCCGTAACACGAACGATGAGCCAGTCCGACAGCACCTTTGTTCCGCCGGTGACAGCACTGCGATCGCCGCCGCTTTCTCGAATGACCGGCGCGCTCTCGCCAGTGATGGCGCTCTCGTTCACCGAGGCCACCCCCTCCACAATCTCGCCGTCGGCCGGGATGAAATCTCCTGCCTCCACCAGGAATATATCTCCTGGCTTCAGTTGATTCGCCGACACCACGCTGAAGGTATCGCCTCGCTCAAACTGTCGGTTCCACACGACATCATGCTCGCTCCCAGGATCGGCTGTACCCAGTTTCTTGGCCGTGAGTTCCCGACGCGCCCTCTTGAGCGAGTCGGCCTGTGCCTTGCCCCGACCTTCCGCCATCGCCTCCGCAAAGTTTGCAAACAGCACCGTGAACCAAAGCCAGATCGTGATGGAGAGAATGAACTGGGTAGGGGCCTCACCGGCGCCCGCCAGCGCCTGCAACAATAGGATGGTGGAGACGACACAACCGACCCACACCACAAGCATCACCGGATTCTTGACTTGGTGGCGCGGGTTCAACTTACGAAAGGAATCGACCACTGCCTGGCGCACGATCGTCGGCTCGAATAAGGACCGGCTCTTTTCCTCTTGTGTCTGCTTCGTCATGATGTTCCTCGGCAACAATCAGCTCATCATCAACACATGCTCGACGATCGGGCCCAACGCCAGCGCCGGCACGAACGTCAACCCGCCGACGAGGAGCACGACTCCAATCAGCAAGACAACGAACAGCGGCGTATGCGTCGGTAACGTTCCGGAACCGGTAGGCGCCGATGGCTTCCGCGCCAGGGCGCCGGCGAGCGCGAGGGTCGGCACCGCCAGCCAGAAGCGGGAGGCGAGCATCGCTAAACCGCCTGTGGTGTTATAGAAGACCGTATTGGCATTCAACCCACCGAACGCGCTCCCGTTGTTGTTCGCCTGAGAGGTATAGGCATAGAGGATCTCGCTCAGGCCGTGAGGGCCGGGATTGAGAATCGAGGCCGTGCCGGCAGTCGTGACCGACGCAACGGCCGTCAGGCCCAACACGACGATCGGCATGATCAAAATAAGCAGGGAGGCCATTTTCATTTCATACGGCTCGATTTTCTTGCCGAGATATTCCGGCGTGCGCCCCACCATCAGCCCCGCGATGAACACGGCGATGATCGCAAAGACCAGCATCCCGTAGAGGCCCGAGCCGGCGCCGCCAAGAATCACCTCGCCGAACTGCATCAGGAACAGCGGAACCAGACCGCCCAAGGGCGTGAATGAGTCATGCATCGAATCGACGGCGCCGGTCGACGTTGCCGTCGTCGCGGCGGCAAAGATCGCGCTGCGCGCGATGCCGAAGCGCGCCTCTTTGCCTTCCATGTTTCCGCCCGGCTGGACGTCGCTCGGGGTATGATCGACACCGAGCCTCGCAATCCTGGGATTCCCGGCTGATTCCGCTAGATAGCCGCCGAGCATGAAGCCGAGCAGCACCACCAGCATCGTCGCGAGAATCGCCCAGCCTTGCCGCGTATCGCCGACCATGACGCCGAACGTGTAGGTCAAAGAAGCGGCAAGCACGGTTTCGGCCAAGATCAACAGGAAATCGGTGAAGGGCGTGGGGCTCTCAAACGGATGCGCGGCGTTGGCGCTAAAGAAGCCGCCCCCGTTGGTGCCGAGGTGTTTAATGGCCACTTGCGAGGCGGCCGGACCGACGGCCAATAGCTGATGGTGCTCGATAGCCGGCTCCATCTTCGGCTTGTCCTCCTCATCCACCGACGGCTGCCCGGTTCCATCGGTCACCGGTTTCTCATAGCGCACCGGTTGTGCGAAGCGCGCTGTGTGAGAGGCATCGAACGTTTGGACCGCTCCCTGTCCGACCAACAGCAAGGCGACGATCGTCGCGAGCGGGAGCAAGATGTACAGAGTGCTCCGAACGAGATCCACCCAGAAGTTGCCGATGGTCTGCGAACTGCGGCGAGCCAGCCCTCGGATGAAGGCGACGAGAATCGCTATGCCGGTGGCGGCGGAAACGAAGTTCTGAACGGTGAGGCCCATCATCTGAGTGAGATAGCTCATCGTCGATTCGCCGCCGTAGGCTTGCCAGTTCGTATTGGTGGTAAAGCTGGCCGCCGTATTGAAGGCCAGATCGGGTGCCACGGCGCCGAACGTCTGGGGATTGAGCGGCAGGACTCCCTGTATCCGTTGCAGTAGGTAGAGAGCCAGTAGTCCGACCCCGTTGAACAGGAGCATCGCGACGGCATAGGTCTTCCAAGTCATCTCTTCATCGGACCGGACACAGCAAAGTCGATAGAGGCTTCTCTCAACGGGACCCAGCAGGCGATCCAGGCCGCAGGGCTTGCCTTCATGCACGCGCGCCATGTACCAGCCGAGCGGCTTGACGAGCGCGATCAAAACTCCGAAAAAGAGGGCGATTTGCGCGAGGCCGTTGGTTGTCATCAGAACCACTCCGCTTTCAACAACGCGACCATAAGATAGACGAGCAGGCCCAACGAGAGCATGCCGCCGAGCAGATACATACCGTTCATGGCCATACCCCCTACAATCCTAAAGTCCTACAGCCGATCCAACGCCGAGATGAGCCAGCCAGACGCGAGAAAGAAACCGATTGCCAATCCGATGAACACGAGATCCATATTGCCTCCGTTCAGTCACGGTGAAGAACCTAACAAACGGCGCGTAAAAACGGTGTAAATAGTCCTGCTGTCGGTGACCCTTCTGACGTCGTATCGGGCTGCGCATCGTTGACCTCTTTCACGGAGAATCCAACGTCAAGATAATGCCGCCAATCACCATATGCTGCCCTGAAACCAGGACATTCTGAGGCCCTTTGAAGAAACCCCCACCCGGACCGGTTGATTCGTCATAGCGGTATTCGAGCCGCATAATCGTGTTCGTCCATTTGTAGCGAAAGGCATACTCGGCTGTCGTCGTGATCGCTTTGATGAACTGCTCGGATCCCGTCATCAGACCGTTCCGGTCCCAGTAGAACTCCGGCCTGACCGAAGCCGTCCAGGGCCCCGCGATGCGCCATCGCGTTTCCAAGGTCGCTCCGGTGTAGAAATCGCGAGGGTTCCCGGGCGCCGAGGCATTTCTTTGGGTCCCGATCTGGTAGTCAACACCCACGGTGAGGCGCTCGCCTTTCCATTCGACGATGCTGTCGGAGAAGAAGCGCCAGAATTCCATCGAGGTGTCGGACTGGTCCGGCCCGTAATAGATGGTCTCTTTGATGGTCCAGGCCGACGTGGGCTTGTATTGGACTTGCCCGCCGTAACTCGGGACGCTGTTGGAATTTTCAAGGTGAAAGTAATCATTGATGATGAAAACGGCTCCGGTCCACCGGTCGTTGAATGAGTACACGGCGTTGACTCCGAACATCAGGTAGGGTGAATAGTCGGCGATCCAGGCGCGCGTATAATTCGCATTGTCCTTGGCATAGAGCGACTCGTAGCCGATGAAACTGTTGAACAATCCAGCTTGGACCGTGAGCCCGTTGCCGACGGGCGCCAGATAGGATACGTTCGCCCGTCCAAAGTGACGCCATACATCGGAATCCTGCACATGCGGTAGGCCGACGGCGAATCCGAAGGCTTTGGAATCTTCGCCTGCCTGAAGCAACCATTCCGTTCCCCAGCGGGACGATTCCGTCGCATCTTTCCGGACATAGCCTCCAATCATATTCAAATTGAACTCATTGACCATCGGCGTCGTGCTGCGGTCGCGGAAGAAATGGTTGGCCGGAAAATTGAAGTTCACGAGATATCCCAGATCCACGAACCCGCCGTAGTGAAACAATCTGGGCTTGTTCGGCGCGTCGACGGCTTCGGACTTCCGTTGCTGCACCGGCATGATCGGCCCGACGAGATCTTCACCAAAGGCCGGAACGGTCGTTGCCCATACCAGGCACGCTAGAAATATCGTTGACCGCCGAACAACCTGTGTGATCAGGTCCAACCTTTTTCTCCGTACTCAAGCTGCCTTGGTGCTTCGGCATGCCTTATCGAGACCCTATCATGATCGGTGTCAGAATCATGTTAAACCGAAGCCGGAATATGTTAAGGCCGTATAAAAACGACTGTGAGAAACTGTGGGCTAGATGAAGTTCCCGCCGAAGGGGAAGTGACAGAGGCCGTGAAGGGGAGGATTACGTTGAGAGACGCCGGTAGTGGCGCAGCAAAAGCCGGCCTCCCCAGGCAAGGGATACCAGCATCACCAGGATGCCCAGGTTGTAGGTGAGATGAGCCAATCGGTGATCCCATTCCAACAAATCCAGCATCGTCAGAATGTTGTTCCAGTCATGACCGTCGGTTTCTTTTCCTGTCACTCCGCCGATCAGCATGAGGTCAAGCACTCGCGCATCGTTGATGTAGGGAGCGATATCCATCAGACTCTCTGCCGTCCACCACAAGGCCACTGAGGCTCCGAATGGATCACGAGTCTTCATAAGGAATGTCCCGAGACAGATGATCGGCATGAGAATTTGGCCGAGACTCCCGCCCAGGAACATCAGGAACCGGCCGAAGGGCATGAAAACCAAGTGCCCGGCTTCGTGAAAGGGCAGATTGATCAGGTGAAGAAATGACTCGCCGGTGTAGTTCGTTTCGAGCGGCGTGATGATGAACTTCCAACCCCACCAGATCAGCAGCAGGAACAGGACCACGCGGCCGTAGAACTTCATCGAATCGGTCGTCCGGTCCGATTCAATCAGCCATAGCTTGGCCGTCACCTGCCACTTCGATCTCGCAAACGATGAGGATGAGATCGAGAGACGAGTTTTTTCCGCGCCGGGTCGGTACTTGGCGAAGATGATGCCGCAGCCGTCACATTCCACCGCCTCATCAAGTCGTTCAGCGTGACATTTCGGACAGCGGGTCGTGGAGGCGCCGGCCGCGAGCATGGCTCTACTTTAAGATCGTCTGCGGAATCGGACAAGAAAATCAGATGAACGGGACAAGAAAATAGCAGTAGGCCGGATTTTGTACTGGTGCATAGCCAACATACCGAACAACGGCTCCAATCCACAGAACAAGATGTGCCCCAGCATTGCCCATCAGAAAAAGGGCCTTGACAACCGTGGAACGGTAACAGTAAAAATTTGTCGTAGGCTCAAGCCTCTAGGTGAGGCAAGTACCGCTGGGAGACTTTTTCAATATCCCGCCAGAGTCAATATCCCGCCAGAGTCGATATCCTGTTAGGAAAAGGAGACTAGTTACCATGATGATGCGTACCACTACCGCTGTGAGACAGTATCTCTCTGCCGCCTTTCTCATCGCGCTCGGATTGATCGCCTCTGGCTGCGGTGGCGACTCAGAAACCGCGCCCCCTCCGAACCCCGTGCAGTCACAGTTACAGCTTGCCAGCTTATCCGTCGCGACTGACACGACTACGGCAACGTTGCAACCGCCCTTCAGCCCCACAACGACGGAGTACGAGGTTGATCTTTCCAGCGACGTCGCGAGCGTGACTGTGACCGCTCTGCCTGCCGTGCCAGGCCACAAGGTCGGCATTAATAGTTCCGTCACGACAAGCAGTTCCATTCCCCTGAATCCGCCTGGCGACGCTCCCACAGTGGTGAGAATCTCGGTTTCAGAATCAGACACCAATGCGCAATTCTACGACGTCACTATCACCAGAGCAGGCCCAACGGGGAACAACTCGTTACAGAGCTTGACGGTTCCACCCGGAACCCTGGCACCGACGTTCGATCCGAACTTACAAGCCTATACAGCCAGCGTTCTCGACAATATCGGAAGTGTCACTGTGACCCCCACGCTGTCGGATCCGGCCGCGACGATGACGGTGAACGGGCCAACTGTCCTATCCGGGCAGGGTCTTCCAGTGGCCCTCAAGGGTGTCGGGCAAACCACTGCCATCACCGTAGCCGTGAAGGCCCAAAACGGCGCTCCGAAGAACTACCAGGTGGCTGTGAGTCGCGGAATCTCAAACAATGCCAATCTGGGGAGTTTGACTGTTTCACAAGGCAGCCTATCTCCAACCTTTAGTCCCAGTATAGTGGACTACTCCGTCACTGTAGCGAGTAGCGTGGAAAACGTCACGATCACCGGGGCTCCTCAAGATAGCGCTGCACATAGCCTGACAATTAACGGAGTGCCCAGCCCGACCCTCATCGACCTTGGGGATCCTGGATCAACCACGCTGGTGACTCTAGTCGTGACTGCGCAGAACAATCAGGTGAAACACTATGGCTTACAAATTATCCGCGCCGCAGCCCCACAGGCGGGAACAACAAGCTAACAACCTGCGCGCTAGGACCTAACAAGAAAATCAGAAAACGGAGCGAGTGAGGGCGGAAGAAGCCACGAATCGCTTAGTGGAAGGAGAACGGCACCGGCGGAAATGTGACGACAAGTACGGCAAACGCAATCCATCCGATAATCGTTCGGTTACGACCCAAGGGAACCTGAGGATCCATGGTAGGAGAGTGCCCGATCCCCCACAGTCCCTCCATGAACGCCCACTCGAATGGTGCCCCGTCCGTCGTGTAGCGGTGGACATGGTGGATCGCATACTTCTGGTGCCGAGTGCTGGCCTTTGGACGTGAGGCCTTTCGGAAACGCTTGGCCTTTTACAAAGCGAGGTCCGACAAGGGGTACAGTTTGACCGATTGTTGGTCTACGGGCGTGATGCGGCAGCATCGAATCACGGAGGCATTGACCACCGACCGGCATTTCGAACAAGAGGGCTTCATCGCGCGCATGCGTGATCCCTCTCGGCACTGACACGCTTATCCAACTCTCAGGCATCACCAGAAGAAGGGTTCCGTTCAGGCGGGACCGGAAAGCTTAACAGGCTGCGGAACAACTCGATTCGCGTGCTTCGACATGCTCAGCATGAACGAAAAATCTCAGCAAATTCAATGACCGCTCCGTTCGTCCTGAGGCTCTCGAAGGATGAACAGAAGGTTTTTCCGCAGCCTGCTGGATGTCCGATTGTTTCCTCTCTCAGACATTTCCTGGGAGACAATGGCCTTCCCGGTAGTCAGCGAAGCCCTAAGACGCTACGTGGTCGATGCAAAAAGCAGAGAGTTTCGACTCCATCTCGCCAGCCTACCGGACATGCCGGGGTTCTAGCAGGGGCAACTTACCGGCTTAGCAGGAAACTTGTCGGGTTCTCCAATTTTTGGCTATAATTCGAACATGCCTAGTTCATCCATAACCCGCAAACACACTCGCCGCCGAGGACGCCGCATTCCCAACAAACGCGCGTCTCGTAGCGAACCGATCTGGCAACAGATTCTCAATATCGTCCGTCGTGTGCCGGAGTCTGATTTGCATAAGCTGCCGACCGATCTGGCTGAGCATCACGATCACTCCCTCTCGGGTCAGGCACGCTCTTGAGGATCATCTTTGCCGACACGGCCTACTGGCTCGCGTTGGCCAGCCCGTTTGATCGTCATCACAGTCTCGCTGTCGACCTGTCGACGACGTTGGAGAACAGCCGTCTTTTAACGACCGATGCGGTGTTGACCGAACTGCTCAATGCCCATTCGAATGGCGGCCCATCTATAGCCGTGCGGCAGTAGACATGGTGGACCAAATACTCCTTGCCCCGAGCGTCCGTGTGCTGCCATTTGGGCGAGAGACCTTTCGGAAGAGCCTGGCTTTTTACAAAGGGAGACCAGACAAGGGGTACAGCTTGACCGATTGTTGGTCCATGGTCGTGATGCTGCAGCATCGAATCACGGAGGCATTGACCACCGACCGGCATTTCGAACAAGAGGGCTTCATCGCCCTCATGCGTACTCCATCTCCCCGCTAAATCGCTCTCACCCTCGCCTGCAATAGTCGGAATCTGGTGATCGCCTGGATCAAATGGATACATCCCGTCGTTCATCTTGCTGGTCTACCGGATAGGCCGGCGTTTTGGAAAAAGTTCCCTGCCGTCGCATGTCATCTCTGCATTGAGACATTTGGATACACCTGAATCTGTTCGGATACAGGTACGTAGTCATTCGGATGTCATGGTCTTGTGGGGATCCGTTCGAAAATCGCCCACATTGGGATTGTTCGTCGGTAGGCAAGGTGATTGCTTAGCAGGTTCTTTCGGTATACAAAGGTGTCCGTCGAGCGCGGGTGAGCCGACATGAGGAGGAGACGATGCCCAGGGGCACAAGAATCCTCAGATGGCTGAAAAAAGGAGTGGTCCTGATTTATCTGCTTGGAGTCACTTCAGCATCGGTTGCACAACAAAACTCGATCCAAGACGCGGAGGCACTCGACCAGCAAGCCGGTAGGCTTTATGGACAGGGCCGTTACAAAGAGGCCATTCCTCTGGTACGGGAGGCCCTGGCGATTCTGGAAAAGGCGCTGGGGCCGGATCATCCGGACAGGTTAAAGTCGCTCGACCATCTGGCCATGCTCTATCAGGATTCGGGGACTTATGAGGAGGCGGAGCCACTGTATAAGCAGGCACTGGCCATTCGGGAAAAGGCGTTGGGACCAGAGCATCTGGACACATCGGTGTCGGTCAATCATCTGGCAAGGCTCTATCATGACACCGGAGCCTACGGACAGGCGGAGCCGCTGTACAAGCGGGCGCTGGCGATCCGGGAGAAAGTGCTGGGGGCCGAGTATCCAGGTACTGCCATGTCGCTTAGCAATCTGGCGGGACTCTATATAGACACGGGAGCCTATAGACAGGCGGAGCCGTTGCTGGAGCGAGCCTTGGCGATCCGTGAAAAGGTACTGGGTCCAGAGCATCCGGATACGGCTTATTCTCTCAGCAATTTGGGGCTGCTCTATTGGAACACCGGAGACAACGGACAAGCGGAGCTGCTGTACAAGCGGGCGCTGGCAATCATGGAAAAGGCACTGGGACCGGAACATCTGGTTACGGCTAGATCCCTCAACAATCTGGCGGTGCTCTATGAGGAGACAGGGCGCTTTGAGCAGGCAGAGCCGTTGCTGGAGCGAGCCCTGGCGATCCGTGAAAAGGCACTGGGACCGGAACATCTGGATACGGCTAGATCCCTCAACAATTTAGCGGTGCTCTATTGGGTGACCGGGGCCTACGGACAGGCGGAGGCACTCCTTAAGCGGGCACTGGCGATCCAAGAGAAGGTCTTGGGGCCGCAGCACCAGGATACGGCCCGATCGCTCGACATTCTAGCAACCTTGTATTGGGCGACAGGCGATCTGGCCAGAACAGGACCATTATATAGAAAGGCACAAGCCATTCACGAAAAAACCCTGGCGACTTTTCTTCTGACCGGATCGGAATCGCGCAAGCAAGCCTATCTCGCTCAGCTGAGTGGTCAAACATTCATGCGGGTCTCACTCTCGCTTACAACGCCGGACCATCAAGCCAAGGTATTAGGACTCCGGAGTGTGCTGATGGTAAAAGGGCGTGTGTTGGATGTCATATCGGACAGTGCTGGACGTCTGCGGCGAAATGCAAAGCCAGAAGATCGGGGTCTATTCGAACAACTCAGCGAGGTCGCACAGAAATTATCAACTCTGACCCATCAGGCCCTTGGAAATCTTCAGCCCGAGGCTTATCGCCAGGAATTACAAGATCTCATGACTCGGCAGGAACAACTCGAAGCGGATCTGTCTAAACGTAGTGCAGAATTTCGGCAGCAGATCGCTCCTATCGCCCTGGCAGCTACCCAGACCGCGATCCCTCAAAAGACAGCCCTCGTAGAATGGTATTGCTATAAGCCATTTGATCCCAACGCTAAGGATGCGCAATCGAGACTGGGTAAGCCGCGCTATGTGGCCTATGTGCTTAAGCGAATAGGTGAGCCGGCGGTGATGGATTTTGGTGATGCGGAAGCACTTGACCAGTTAATTAAAGATTTTCGAACGGGACTGGGCGATCCAACAAACACCTATGTTCAAGAGTTGGCCAAGGAGTTATACGACAAACTGCTAAGACCCTTACAGCATCACTTAAGCAATATCGATCATCTACTCATTTCACCGGACGGCGCATTGAATTTGGTGCCTTTTGCCGCGCTTCTTGATGAAACAGGAGCATACCTAGGCTCAAAGAAAGGAATCACCTACGTTACGAGTGGTCGGGACTTGGTACGATATGGGACACCGTCTCTTGGGAAGGGTGATGCAATCATTGTCGCTGATCCGAACTATGGAGAAGTTGCTGGTGAAGTGGCAAAGGTGGAACCTTCCAATCATATGAAGCGCTCAGTCGATTTGGATCGTGGTGCGATGAGCTTTACGTCACTGCCTGGAACGGCTGAAGAGGCCAAGACACTCAAAACGTTGCTTAAAGTTCCTGATGACCATGTGCTGACGCAAGCCAAGGCCACGGAGGAGCGGTTCAAACAGCTTCACGGGCCGCGCATTCTTCACGTGGCCACGCATGGGTTTTTCCTGAAAGACAGAGAGGTTTCGAACGCAGCGCTCAGACGCAATTTCATTCAAGACATAGCCCCTGTCCCATTAGGTGAGAATCCCTTGCTGCGGTCTGGGCTGGCTTTGGCCGGGGCTAATCAGCGACGCTCGGGAGAAAAGGATGACGGAATTTTAACTGCAGCGGAGGTCGCACAGATGGACCTCCGTGGGACCCAGCTCGTGGTGCTTTCGGCTTGTGAGACCGGTGTAGGCGATGTGCAGAACGGCGAAGGAGTCTACGGGCTGCGGCGAGCACTTGTGCTTGCTGGGGCAGAATCCCAAGTCACATCGCTCTGGAAAGTGGCAGATGAGGCGACGAAGGATCTCATGGTGGACTACTACCAGCGACTCTTGAAAGGCGAGGGCCGCTCGGAGGCTTTGCGCAATGCGCAATTGGCCATGCTGAAGAGCAAGGATCGATCGCACCCCTATTACTGGGCGGCGTTTGTTCCCATTGGCAACTGGACGCCGCTGACGAAAAGTCGGTAGTGGAGTGTTCGGAAAATTCGTATCATAATCCGTTCGCCCTGAGACCTGTCGAAGGGCGTGTGAATTTATGCAGTTCCGTTCATGGTTCGACATGCTCACCACGAACGTATTCTGGGACTCTCTGCATTAGAGATAAGCAAGGCTATACCCATGGCCGGTATCTTCATTAGTTATCGCCAAGCGGATGCGAAAGCCTGGGCGATCGGTTTACGCGATGATCTTGCCAAGGCGTTTGGTGACGATCAAGTTTTCCTCGACAAGGATGCCCTTGGTCCGGGGAACTGGCGGGACCAGTTGCAGCGGGCGCTGGCTAAATGCACGGTCGTTCTCGTGGTGATCGGGCGTCAGTGGTTGACCACTGCCGATGAGCAGCAACGGCCTCGGATCGGTTTGCCTGATGATGTGCATCGCCAAGAAATTGCCCTTGCCTTAAGTCATCGAGGCGTGACGGTTATTCCTGTCCTGGTCGATGATGCCGCAATGCCGAAAGGTGAACAGCTCTCGGAGGACATTCGCGTCCTAACCGATCAGCAGGCCTACAAGGTTGGCGATACCAAGGCCCGCCGTAAGGCGGATCTGGAGGTGCTGATCAAGGGCATTGAATCAGTCGGTGGGCTCACTGCAAAGTCGGATGTGGCGGAAGGTGAGTCGGACAAGGGACAGTCCCCTTGGTACAAGTTGGATTACTCTGCGGTCGGAATTGCGTTTGTGCTCACGGTGGTCTTGGCCATGATCGGGTACAGTTCAGGAGGGTTTACCGAGAAAGAAATTCCTGTCCTGCTCGTCATTTCCTATGGCCTCGCGCTCGGCGGCAAACGGATCTGGCGTCTCATCAGTAATCGGCGAAAGAGAGTGGCATGAGGTGGCGGTTGTGCTGGAGGATTCTTGGAGGTCTGTCGCTTCTCGTCGTCCTTCTGGTTTCTGCAACAGCGTCAGCCCAGACTGACACCCAGAACGATGCAATGGATCTTATCTGCCTCACGGATCGTCCTACGATCGTTGAGGGAGAGAGCACCAGGCTGCAAGTGGTCGTTGGGACTCAGGATGGCAATCCGACTGCACGAGCGGTCTCATTTCAATGGCAAGTTAGCGATGGAACTGTCCAAGGCAGTGGTCCAGAGGTTGAATGGAATCTGAGCAAGGTCCGTATCAAGTCCGGCGAGTCGCATACAAAGGTGACGGCGACGGTCAAGGCGATGACGGCAGGCTGTACAGTAGAGGTGTTCATTGGCAAAAAGGAGCCAGCAGGTGGAGAGGACTCAACTGAGGGGACCCGCGGTGGACTGATTACTGCCCGACGGTATCTATTGCCCAATCAAGAGGAAAAACCCAACTACGGTCTCTACAGCTACTTGCTTCTGAGTGCGGAGCCGCAAGGTGAAAAGGAAACGGGGCGCGCTCTCCAGACGCTGGAGGCCTGCTTGCGGGTCATGCGCCAACTCGACAAGCTCGGTCGGTACGTCCGTCCGAGCCAGCTGAATGCGACGCATATCCCGGTGACAGACCTGCCAAAGGGGAAGGAAGCCGATCCAGACTTCGCGAAGAAGGTGTTAGCTGTCTACGATTTTGATAGAGCAAAAGTACTGTTGAATAAATTCGAGAAAAGCTATGACCGAGGCCCCTACCTGATTTCAGTGAAACCTCCACTCACTCAAGCGCCTGAACCTGTTCCGGTCCATATCCTTCAAGACTTCACGGACGTCTCCCCCAGACTGGCAGCTAGAGTCGTGAGGGATTTTGAATATCTCGCCGCTCAGGAACGCACCTGGAGTGAGCAGGCAATGCGCAAGTTGCCCTCCAAGCTCCGGAACTACCTCGCAGTCGCGAGCGAGGTGACACCGGAGATCGCTGGCAGCCTGAAAACAATGATTCAGTTCATCAAGCTGGGTGAGTAGTCTGTGTTGTCAGCTAAGCTCAGGCCCTAATCCTGCGATATGGGTGGGAACGGTTTACGTCTTCGGCAGCTCGTCTTGGGGAACGATCAACGCCTGTCCTGCTGTAACGGAGGCTTGGTCGACTACCCGTTTGAGTCGTTCATGTTCGGTCGGTTCCATCGCGAGAAACTCCATGCCGATGCCCTGTGAACCGGCCCATCGGACGGTCGCTTTAATGACGTGGATTGGTGGGGATCCGTTTTCCAGTTGAAGAAACAGTTCCACCTGCATGCCGGTGAAGGGGCGGATCGTGCTCTCTAGCCGACAGCCCTTCAGCGACAGGTCCTTGACCGAAGCGTTGTATCGAAGTTTGTCTCTCTGAACCAACGTGCTTGAAATTGCAACAGGAAAGCGGGGGAATTTCCGAACAACCATCGTGCATCCTTGTGTTGTGGGATGTGGGCTCACTGACTGCCGAGCCGACCACCGTTGTAGGTCATGAGCTACTCGGTAGCAGGCTATGTGGCAGGTGGAGACTTGTCAACGAAAAGACTGATCTGAGCAGGAATGGCTGAGTTCAGAACTAACGGATTGTTGCCGGCTACTTCATCTGGAACGTTACCAGCGATAACCCCAATACCCGTAATGTCGGTGGCCCCAAAATGGACCATAGTAGGGTGAGGCATAAATCCCAGCGCTACCAAATTGGAGTCCGAACCCAAGGCCGAGGGGATAGCCATAGGAGTAAGGATAGGAATATGGAATTGGGACAATGCTCGTGGAGGGGCGCTCCGCAAGTTGGCGCTGCAGATCAGCTGTCGTGGTCGCTTGCCGATCGAGCTGGCTTTTGAGTTGACCGACGGTCCCCTCTTGAGATTGAAGCTTCCCCTCGAGCTCCGCAATCTTCTTCTGTTGCGCTTCCATGAAGGCGTTCACGCAACGGATCTGCGCGTCGCCCGTGTAATTCGAACATTCCCATGGTACTTGGAGGGTTTCAGCTAGGGAGGGAAAGGGGGAAAGTGCGCAGACCAAGCTTCCAACCACAACCAAGCCTTGCAATAGCCGCTCTCGAAAGATCTCCACCTTCATAGTTCCCTCATGAGCTACCTAGAGGCTACCACGAGAATTGTTCCTTGGCCAGATAGTCCGTCGACGCTTGAGCATAGGTTCCTTTACTCAAGAGGGTGATGGGTGCATTTGATTTTGAAGGGGAGGGACTCCTACAATGTCGTGGTCGAGAGACGGTGATCATAGGGCTCGGTGCATGCCTGCAAGACGACCTCCCAACAAGAAAAAGCCCGGCAAGACCGGTCTACCCGACCGGTCTGCGAAGCGCCGATTCCAACTGCGTCTCCTGAAGTGGTATGAGGAATATGGCCGTGACTTGCCCTGGAGAAAGACGTCTGATCCTTACCATATTCTTGTTTCTGAAGTGATGCTCCAGCAGACTCAAGTCGATCGGGTGATCCCCAAGTACCACGAGTTTCTGGAACGCTATCCAAGTTTCGAAGACTTGGCGGAAGCTCCGGTCGCTGATGTCAAGAAGACGTGGTATCCCCTTGGGTACAACATTCGCCCGGAGCGGCTCCACGGGATCGCTTGCGAAACGGTGGAACGGTACGGAGGGAAGTTACCCAATGACGCTGACGAGTTGCTCTCATTCAAAGGGATCGGGCGTTATACTGCCGGGGCTATTCGCTCCTTCGCCTTCAATGAAGATGCGCCCATTTTGGACACGAACGTGATCCGTGTCTTACACAGGGTGTTTGTCGCTGAGGGTGATCCCAAAGCACAGAAGACGATGCTCTGGGAATTATCAGAAACCTTGATCCCGTCGGGGAAAGGGTACGACTTCAACCAGGCTCTCATGGACTTTGGAGCGACGGTCTGCACGGCGCGTGATCCTTATTGTCTGCTTTGTCCAATGAAGTCGTTCTGCAAGACGTATCCGTTCAAGGCGACGCCTCGGGAAAGGATCGGCCGATTATGAAAGTCATCGAAGTGGCAGCGGGCCTCATCCACCGTGACGGTCGTTATTTGATTGCCCGTCGAAAGCCCGGCGGTCACTTAGCCGGTTTCTGGGAGTTCCCTGGCGGAAAACGAGAACCGGGAGAATCGTTAACAGACTGTTTGCAACGGGAGCTGTTTGAAGAGCTGAGCATTCGCGTCGACCTTGTTATTCCGTACCGGATCATCCAGCATGATTATCTCGATCGCATCATAGAGTTGCATTTTATTCGATGTGCTATTGGACAGGGGGAGCCGCTGCCTATCGGCTGTGAAGAAATCCGATGGGTGTACCCCGAAGATCTTACGCATTTTAAGTTCCCGCCGGCAGACTACGCGATTATCGAAGCCTTACGACGCGAGGCGCTCGGAGTTTCACGATGAAGGTGGTGCTCGACATTGAAACCGTCCAGGCCACGCGCGATGAATGGGCCCGCCTATTGGGGAAGCCTCAGGCAAACGAATCGTCCTATCCGCCAGAAGGGGGCTTCGATCTCTTTGCGGCAGGAGCCGCTGAAGAGCAACGTCGTGCGGAGGACGAGTCCTACGCGAAGTCAGCGTTCGATGGGACCTTCAGCCGCATCGTCTGTATCGGTATGCTGGAGTTTTCCGATCAGCTGGAAGCGCGCAGCGCCGTCGCCTGGTTTGGGGCGAACGAACGGGAGCTGCTCCGTCAATTTTGGGCGAGATTGGCCCAGGACCGTCCTGCCTTGTACATCACGCATAACGGGCTTGGCTTTGATCTCCCTTTTATCAAGAAGCGGTCCACCATCAATCAAGTGAAACCAAGCCTCGACATCAACCTCGCAAAATTCCGTACCGAACCGGTCTATGACACGATGGCCGTCTGGAGTAATTGGGACATGAGGGGTTGGGTCAAGCTCGATGTATTGGCCCGCGCATTACAGGTCGACACGAAGTCGGGCAGTGGAGAACAAGTCGCCGAAATGTGGGAGAAGAGACAAGGTCGCGAGCTTGCACAATACTGTCTGCAAGATACCTATGTGACCTATGCCTGCTATTGTCGCATGAACTTTCGTCAGCCGCTGTCCAGGGAGGTTGTGCTGCTGCAGCCTGAGCTCTACGATGTCGGTTGATCGATAGTCGATCAACGGGTTGGATAGGCTTGCGCCGATTTCTTTTTCAGGGCTGAACGGGCGGCTGTCTTGTTGGCCTTTAAGGCTTTCAACTCTTCCGTCCGTTGACGGAGCTCCTTTTTCATCCACGTGGTTTCCTTCTTCAGCATCGCAATCTCAGAGTCTTTGAGCTTGCTGGCCTCGCGCGCTTCTCGGAGCTCATCCATTTTCCTGTTGAGGAGTTCATCGGTACTCAATGGAGGAATTTCTGAATCAGTCCGGGGATAGGTAGTGACTGGAAACTCTTGAGTGCCCAGCTGGGCGGAAGCGTCCTGCGACGACGCTGTTTCCATGGCCGATGCACGTTGCGTCCGTGCGGCGGTTGGTGTCATCGGAGCAGTCTGTGATGCAGAAGCAGAGACAGGTTTCTGCATCCCCGCTGCAAGAGGCGACCCCTGCGTCGGTCCATTGGCGAGGACTTGATAATCGATCACCATGGTCATCGCTCCGCTTCCCAGGGCGACGAAGGAAGGAGCTTTTTCAAGACGAGCGACGGAATTAGGAATGAATCCAGATACCGTCCTGTTTTGAGTAGGGGCAATTGTCAGATAAATCGACCCTTTATACATGTAGAGGGTGCCCGCTGTGGGTTCAGCGCCTGACCCTGCCGATGGAGACACCTTGAAACCGACAATCTGCTCCGGTTTCGCTTGCGATAAACCTTGGGCTAGCAGGGGAGCAAGGAACTCGGCGTCTTCATCGCTGAACACTCTCATCGGCTTGCTGCCACTGGCGGGCATGTTACCTTTCATTTTCTGGACGTCGTCGGTTACAACGCCTTTGACTATTTTCAGCATCGTCATCTGGTCGATGGTGGCTGGATGGCTGGCTTCAAATGACCAATCGGCGATTTCCTTGAGATAGACGGAGCCGTTGGCGTTCTTGTGGAGCTTTGCCTCTCCGGAAAACATCGAGCATCCCGCCACGACTAGGCTGAGAGATATCAAGGCACCGATATAATGGGTACTGCTGACATTGAAATAGGCTTGCATATTGCACTCCTCACATGTCGTCTTGTGGCTGAGGGGGCCCGGTTCGCATTTGTCGAAAGATCAGAAGCTTCTTGTGGTTTGGATATTGAACTACCAGATACCCAAGCCCATGAGCACCATGCCGATCGCCAACCATCCCACTACCCCGGCTGAAATGATTAGTTCGAGGGTGATGCGGGAGTCAGACGGGTTTGGGTTGGGCTTTGAATCGGAGTCGCTGGACTTCATAACCAGAAGCGAAATCCCTGGTTTCCGAACAGATGGACACCGGCATCTATAGCAAGGTTCATGCCTTCTCATTTTTATAAGTGACAGGCTGTATTGTCGCTCAAGGTGGGGAGGATGCTTTTGATGAAACTCGAGGCTAGAAATTCAGGACGAGAAACCAAGCTCCAGAAATGAGACCGTGAAGGGTGCGTTGATAATCATAGGGATAGTGTCTAAGTGTTCAATCGAGTGGAGGGGGAGATTCGGGCAATCGTCAACGAGTCTGTCATAAACGAGGCGAAATGGGAGGCGAAGCGAGGGAAAGTACAGTCGAGGAATCGTCCGAGGGTGGCTCATGGAGCTGTTCAGAGAATGTTCGTTTCACCCGTTGAACGTGCAGAATTGTTCCGAAATCTTGAGACAGGTGTCTCAGAAAGAATACGACGTCAGTACTGGTGTGGGTCATTCGCCATAAAGGGTCGCAGCCGAGGCATCAAAGATGAGTTTCGTCGTCAAAGTGCCTGGTTCGAAGTGGCCGGTGCTCTTATCCCATACGACCGTGATATTTCCGTCGGTTTTCCCCATTGCCTGGGTTGACGATCGGGTCGCATCACCTTCGACCAACACCTCCATGGCCTTTCCGATGTATCGGCGGTTGCGCTCCAAGGTAATGCGGCGTTGAGTCTCTACGAGTTGAGCGACACGCATGCCTTTGACTTGATCAGGGACATCGTCGGTATATTTCCTAGCCGCGATCGTATGCTTCCGCTCTGAGTATTTGAAGATATAGGCTGAGTCGAACTGGGCTTGTTCTACCATAAGTGCTGTGGCTCGAAAGTCCTCATCCGACTCGGAACAGAAACCACAGATGATATCTGTGGTCAGGACGACATCGGGGACGGTGCTTCGAATGCGATCGACCAACGTAAGATACTCGGCTCCTGTATAGGTTCGTCCCATCAGTTCCAGAATCCGATCGCTTCCTGCTTGAAGAGGCAAATGAATGTGCTTACAGATTTTTGGGTGTGTAGCAATGGCTTCGATCAGCGCGGTGGGAAAGTCCTTTGGGTGCGGCGAGGTAAACCGTACCCGATCGATCCCTGATGTATCCGCCACGGCGGTGATCAGTCTGGCGAAGTCCCAGTCTTCATGGCGGTAGGAATTGACGTTCTGGCCGAGCAATGTGATTTGCCTGAATCCTCGTGCGGAAGCCTCGCGTGCTTCAAGCAGAATGGACCTCGGATCACGTGACCGCTCACGTCCCCTGGTATAGGGGACGACGCAGAAGGAACAAAAATTATCGCAGCCTCGCATCACGGTGATCCAGGCATTCACCCTGCCGTCGCGATCAGGCATGATCCCTTCATAGGTTTCATACTCCGACAGATCGAGCGCAAATCCTTTTTGGGAGAGTCCCTGTTCTTGGGCTTCAAGCGCAGTTGTCAGCAACGAAGGAAGTTGGCGGTAGGCATCCGGACCGGCCAAGACGTCGATGAGCGGTTCCTTTTCGGTCAGGGTGCTTTTCAGATTCTGGGCCATACAGCCGAGGACGCCGACGACGAGCGGGCGCTGCTTTTTGAGTGCTTTCAACTCGGAGAGATGGGCGTAGATCTTGTTGTGCGCGTTCTCTCTGATGGCACAGGTGTTGACCAATATGACGTCGGCCCGTTCACGTTCCTCAGTGAAGACAAACCCTTCTCGCTTGAGCATCGAACGAACGAGTTCGCTGTCGGACTCGTTCATCTGGCAGCCGAAGGTTTCGATATGAACTTGTGGAGCGATCTTTAGGATCATAGCGATACTATGGAAGGTCGCGCTGTTTGAGCAGAAGCGACATGGCCAAACGTGCAACGGTCTGTTGCGGCTGTGATCAGGACCGGCAAGATTTGATTCTGGAAATCCTCGGAAACTGCGATTCCCACTCGTGTGAAGTTTGGGGTTGTGCCGAAATGATAGGCATCTCGACCCCCAGCTTCGAAAAGGACCGAGAGCGTCTTGCCGATCTGTTTGTTGTGATGGGCGAGTCGCTTGGCTCTGTCGAGAGCCACGAGGAGATCGGTGCGCTTCTTCACCGATGCAGAGGGGACACGTTGTTTCAGGCGCATTGCAGCAGTTCCGGGACGTAGGGAGTATGGAAATACGTGGAGATAGGAGAATGGAACATCAGCGGCGACGGCCATCGTATTTTGAAACGCGGTCTCAGATTCCCCGGGGAATCCTACCAGAAGATCAGTCCCAAGGCCGAGGCCGGGGATGGTTACGAGAGCCCTTTCAATCAGTTTGATATAGCTCTTGACCGTATGGCGGCGATTCATAGCCTGCAAAATCTGATCGTCACCGCTTTGCAAGGGGATGTGAAGATAAGGACAGAGTTTCTTCGACGAGGCGAGGAGGTCGAGTAATTCCTCGCTGACTGTTGTGGGTTCGATTGAAGAGATGCGGATACGTTCGAAGTCGGCCGCTTGATCGAGCCAACGAAGCAACGAACAAAAGTCCCGGCCTTGGTGCGCGTACTGCCCGATGTTTACTCCAGTCAACACGATTTCCCGGTATCCGCGAGCGGCTAAGGTCTCGACTTCTCGCTGGATGTCATCAAAAGTTCTGCTTCGCTCGTGACCCCGTGCAAACGGGATAATGCAGAAGCTGCACATCGCGCTGCAGCCGTCCTGTACTTTGAGCAATGCACGGGTGGAGTCCGATTCCGCGAAATGCGGCAGCTCGAAGTCTCCACGCACAATCGTTTTGGTATGATGAATCTCTACGTTCGATCGTTTCCGTAGCTCATGGGCGGGAGGAAGATAGGTCGGCAGATCGAGCTTGAATTGGTGGCCCACGATGAGATCGATCCCCGTTTGCTGTCTGAGGCGGTCCATGCCCGTTTGGGCGTAGCACCCTGTCACCGCGATAAAGGCATGGGGAGAGTGTTTCAAGGTCTTCCGGATCAGATATCGCGATGTCCGTTCGGCGTCTTCCGTGACCGCACAGGTGTTGAGAACAAGGAGATCCGTCGGTTGGCCGAACTCGACGAGCTTAAACCCTTTTCGTCTGAGCCCTTCCCCAAGGATCGAGGTTTCAGCTTGATTCAAGCGGCAGCCGAGCGTATGAAGAGATGCACGGGTCGTCACCATAGGGATGGCATTATAGGAAGATCATGCCGGTTCCGGCAAGGCGGTCTATTGCGGCGGAGGTCTCAGGGAGTAGTAACTCCTTGTCGGCAAGATCGTTGATAGGATCATATTCGAGTGGTCGGAGAGCGTAAGGATCATGCGTCCGCGTGCCCTCATTGTTTTTGTTTTTACAGGGATGCTCTGGAGCCATCCTGTGACGGGATGGAGCACGGATTCGCTTCCCGCCGAGCCGGATCTCAATACTCGCGTCGATGAGCTGTATGACCATGAGGCCCGTCTCTTTATCATGCTGTATTCCCTCGGCGGAAACGGCAAAGTCGACTATGTGACGGCCCGGCTGGTTCAGGAGCATTCTCGCAGTACTTATGGTAATCCCATCTACCAGACGGAGGCCCAACCGCTGTTCTATTGGTGGAACCACACCATGTGGAACGATCCGGAGCAGGACGGGGTCAACGGCAACGAAAAGGTCTACCAGGAAAATACTGACTTCGATATCTCGCGATACAAGCCCTGTGTGTTCAATGGACAGCCTTGTTAGCTTCTGCGCCGGCCGGTGAGGCTACTCTCGCATGTTTTGTGATTCTGCTGAACACCCCTGGAAGGCGATGGTATTCTGCCTTGCGGCGGAAGGTTGCTCCGGTCTGTGTGTAGGTCCTGACTGATTCGCTCACGTTCGTACGAGAGAGTCTTCGTGAAACAAGGAGCGTTCGATCTTGCCGGTCTCATGAATCGGCGCATCTTGGTGATGCTGCCCTTGGGTTTTGCGTCAGGTCTCCCTCTTGCGCTCACGTCCGGGACCTTACAGGCCTGGCTTACAGTGGAAGGAGTCGACCTTAAGACCATCGGTATTTTCACCATGGTCGGCCTTCCCTATACGCTCAAGTTCCTTTGGGCTCCCGTGATGGACCGTGTGATCCCTCCCTGGTTCGGCCGGCGGCGCGGCTGGATGGTCCTAACACAACTCTGTGTCGCGATCGGCTTGGTGTTTATGGCCGTGACCAATCCACGGATTCACCCTGGATGGATGGCGGCCTATGCCCTGCTCGTCGCGTTTCTTGCCGCTTCATTGGACATTGTGTTTGATGCTTATCGAACGGAAACGCTTCGTCCTCACGAGCGTGGATTGGGTGCCGCCGTGTGGGTGAACGGCTATCGAATCGCTTTGTTGGCCTCCGGAGCCGGCGCGTTGGTCCTTGCCGATCATGTGGGCTGGCAGATGACGTATCTGGCAATGGCAGCCGTCATGCTGGCTGGGTTGGTTATCGTATTGATCAGCCCGGACCCCACACTTGTCGCTGAGGCTCCAAAAAGTATGAGAGAGGCGGTCGGTGCGCCGCTTGCGGAATTCTTTGCTCGGCCTCATGCGCTTGGCTTCTTGGCCGTGATTATCCTCTATAAACTTGGAGACGCCTTTGCGTCTACGCTCCAGACGGCCTTCCTGATCGGGGGACTCGGCTTTTCCGCGACGGAGGTAGGCGCCGTGAAGGGGTTAGGGGTTTTTGCGACATTGTTGGGAGCTTTTTTCGGCGGACTCTTGATGACCAGAGCCGGCCTCGTGCGCTCCCTCTTGATCTTCGGAGTTTTGCAAGCGGTCTCAAACCTGGGATTTGTCGCATTGGCCTTGGTAGGTAAGGATTCGACTGTGCTAACGGCAGCAGTGGTGATCGAAAATGTGACGGGAGGAATGGGCACAGCTGCATTCGTGGCGCTGGTGATGTCGCTTTGCGATCCTCGGTATACGGCGACTCAGTTCGCGCTACTATCTTCGTTAGAGGCGTTGGGAAGGGTTTTTGCCGGTCGCCCGTCGGCGGATGTCGTGGCCCTCGTCGGCTGGACGCAGTTTTTTATCTTGACGGTGGTGGTGGCACTCCCAGGTCTCTGGGCCGTCTGGCGGATCCGGCGTGTGCTTGAACCAGAACCGGAGACGGTCCTGCGCCACTCAGTCACGAAGCCTGCAGGCTCGCCGGTTTCCGATCGTCTATGAGGACAGTCGTCGTTGAAGGAAGAGTACGAAGATCATGAGAGTGGGAAGTGGCGCTAGGATAAATGGAACCAGCCATAACCAGACATTCTTACCGCGGACTCGCGCTTGGTCGATCATCCAAACAAAAAGCCAGACCAATAGACATGCATAGTTCAATATGATCCATTGGGTCGTGTGAATCTTCAGACCGCTCGTGCTCTCCGACGGGCCTTGAAGGAGGAAGATTCCTAACAGCAGAACAAAGGCACTTAACAGGGCGCCGACGAGTTTCTTGCTCCAGACGAACATAGGCTCCTCCTGATTCAAGAAGAATGTGAACGGAGTTCGGCTAAGCTAATTGGGGCGCTCTTCCTTTGTCAAATGAGATGAAGCCAGTCGGTATCCTGTTGCCTTGAAAGGTCGCTACGAGAACACCATGAGCCTCCTTCGTTTGAGCGTGATCGTCGTTGCACTCGCAGGCGCGATCGGTCTGGCGTTATCGAATCCGACCACGGATGATTATTTACGCTTCGTTGAACAGGAATTGAGCAAAGCGATAGACCGAATGGACCGGGGTGCACCGACTCGAGAACAACAATTTATTCGACAGGTGTTTCAGTCGCAAAGTAAGAAGCTTCTCGAATCCATCGTGAGGCCCAATACGGCGCGACAGAACTGGGGAATTGCGAGCCGGTATGAAACACAGGTGGCGGATACCAAAGTCGTCGTTCTGGGTCTCGGCGGTCGATTCATTCCCCTTCAAGGTGTCGAGGAAGCGACGCTGAAAATCGGACGAATGGCCTTCTAAAAAGAAAAATGGCCAGGGTAATTTGGAGGGACCTGATTTCTGCGATTATTTCTGTGGATAACTCCGTTGATAAGTGATCAGAATCGGCTATGAGATTCGCGTTGCGACTATTCACAGCCTTTCCTCTCATTTCCTCAATATCCACAATACTTGGTGTTGACAAAAATTTATGATAGCTATATGTAGCTACTCGTTGAAGTTAAGTGACTCTGCCTTTCATGATGATGAAGCCTAATCGATGCATGGTCACAGTTTGTTCCCTCTCTCAGGAGGTCTACCGTGAAAATTGATCGAAGATTTACCCGTCGCGGGCAGAATCCCTACGAGGGGATTACGTTTGTGAAGCGTTCGTCGGAGATTCGGAATCCCGACGGATCCACCGTATTTAAGCTCGAAAATATCGATGTTCCGGAGGCATGGTCTCAGCTTGCCGTCGACATATTGGCCCAGAAATACTTTCGGAAGGCCGGAGTCCCGCAGCGCGATCAGAATGGGCAGGCGGCCATCGACCCGGATGGCAAGCCGGTGTTGGGTGGTGAGCGAGACGCTCGCCAAGTCTTCGAACGCATGGCCGGGTGCTGGACCCATTGGGGCAAATCCTATGGGTATTTCAAGACGCCGGAAGATGCCGAGTCTTTTCACGATGAAATGTGCTGCATGCTGGCGCGCCAAATGGCCGCGCCGAATTCTCCTCAATGGTTCAATACAGGCCTTCATTTTGCCTATGGGTTATCGGGACCGGCACAAGGACATTATTACGTCGATCCCCAGACTCGCGAAATTGTGAAAGCCACCAATGCCTTCGAACACCCTCAGCCTCATGCCTGTTTCATTCAATCAATCGAGGATGATCTGGTGAATGAAAACGGGATCATGGATCTTTGGGTCCGGGAGGCGAGGTTGTTCAAATATGGTTCCGGGACCGGGACTAATTTTTCGAGACTGCGCGGGGATGGCGAAAAGCTTTCCGGTGGCGGGCGGTCTTCAGGCCTCATGTCTTTCCTGAAGATCGGGGATCGAGCCGCCGGAGCGATCAAGTCCGGAGGGACGACGCGCCGCGCCGCCAAGATGGTCTGTTTGGACCTCGATCATCCGGACATCGAAGAATTCATCGATTGGAAAGTCATCGAAGAACAAAAAGTCGCGGCGATGGTGACGGGCTCAAGGATTTGTGCACAGCGCCTCAACGCCGTGCTGAAAGCTTGTCATACGGTCGATGGCGAGGGTGCTCTCAGGTTGGACCTCGATCAGAAGACCAACCCGGTCTTGCGTGAGGCCTTGATCTCGGCCCGTCGGGATATGGTGCCCGAGGCGTATGTCCAACGAATGTTTTCCTATGCACAGCAAGGCTTCACACATTTTGTGTTTCATGAGTATGACACGAATTGGGACGGGAAGGCCTATCAGACCGTCTCCGGGCAAAATTCGAACAACAGTGTCAGAATCCCCAATGAGTTTTTCACCGTTCTCGAAACCGACGGCGATTGGCAGCTCAAACGCCGAACGGACGGCAAAGTCTGTAAGACCGTCAGGGCGCGGGAGCTGTGGGACCGGATCGCTTGGGCGGCCTGGATTTGTGCTGATCCTGGCACTCAATACGATACCACCATCAACGAGTGGCATACCTGTCCGGAAGACGGCCGCATCAACGCCTCGAACCCCTGTTCCGAATACATGTTTTTGGATGATACAGCCTGCAATCTCGCCTCCCTCAATCTCACAAAGTTTTACACCGCCGACGGGCAGTTCGAACTGGAACATTTCCGCCATGCCGTTCGGTTGTGGACGATTGCACTGGAAATCAGCGTGTTGATGGCTTCCTTCCCGAGCCGGTCCATCGCTGAAAAGAGCTATCGGTTCCGGACGCTCGGGTTGGGGTACGCGAATGTGGGGACCGTGCTCATGCGACAAGGGATCCCTTATGATTCACCCAAGGCCCTGGCGATTTGTGGAGCCATCACGGCCATCATGACCGGGGAAGCATACGGGACGTCGGCTGAAATGGCTGCCGAATTGTCGCCCTTCCCGGGGTACGCAAAAAATCGAGAGTCCATGCTGCGTGTTATTCGTAATCACCGTCGGGCGGCTTACCAGGTGCCTCATGGGGAATATGAAGGTCTGACGATCGCTCCTGCGGGAATCCGTCCCGAGCATTGTCCTCCCGACATGCTTCTTGCTGCCAGACGAGCGTGGGATCACGCGCTTGAATTAGGAACGGCGTATGGATACCGCAATGCACAAGTGACAGTCATCGCTCCGACCGGCACAATTGGGTTGGTCATGGACTGTGATACCACAGGGATTGAACCGGATTTCGCTCTGGTGAAGTTTAAGAAACTGGCCGGTGGTGGGTACTTCAAGATCATCAATCAAAGTTTGCCGATTGCGCTGGCCAACCTCGGGTATACGGACCAGCAAGCACAGGATATTGTCCGGTACTGTGTCGGTGCCCAGACGCTCAAAGGTGCACCGTTCATCAATCACGACACGCTGCGTCAGAAGGGATTCGATGACACAGCCTTGGGCCGTTTGGAGAACAGTTTGGGGCAGGCGTTCGAAATTCAGTTCGCGTTCAATAAGTTTACGCTGGGAGACACGTTCTGTCTCGAAAAGCTTGGCTTGACCGAGGCCCAGCTGAATGAAACGAACTTCAACATGCTGAAGACGCTCGGTTTTACGCAAGAAGAGATCGCCGCTGCAAACGATTTCTGCTGCGGGACGATGACGGTAGAGGGCGCGCCGCATTTGAAGGCTGAACACCTTGCGGTATTCGACTGTGCCAATCGGTGCGGACGAATCGGACAACGCTCCATCGCCGTCGATGCGCATATCCGCATGATGGCCGCAGCACAGCCGTTCATCAGCGGCGCGATCAGCAAGACCATCAACATGCCGGCCGACGCCACGCTCGAAGCCGTCAAGGCTGCCTATTTGCTTGCTTGGAAGAGCATGGTCAAAGCGGTCGCACTGTATCGTGACGGGTCAAAGCTGAGTCAGCCATTGAGTGCCTCGACAGACAATGGAAAGACCGTGGAGGCGGCTGCCGGCGTGATGGAGCTGGCGGAGAGAGTCACCGAACGGGTGCTCGTTCGGTACCTCGCCAAGCGACGCCCACTACCGAGTCGCCGAAGTGGATACACTCAAAAAGCAATTGTCGGAGGACATAAGCTCTACCTGCGCACCGGTGAGTATGAGGATGGGACGGTCGGGGAAATCTTTTTGGACATGCACAAGGAGGGGGCGGCATTCAGAAGCCTGATGAATTGTTTTGCCATCGCCATCTCTCTGGGACTTCAGCACGGCGTGCCATTGGAAGAATTCGTCGAGGCGTTCGTCTTTACACGGTTTGAGCCGAACGGTCCTGTCAAAATGAACGATCGAATCAAGATGTCGACCTCGATCATCGATTATATCTTCCGTGAATTGGCCGTTACGTATCTCGATCGGTATGACCTCGCCCAGGTGAAAGAAGAAGATCTACGCATGGATGCCGTGAAGAAAGACAATATGGATCCCGAATGCTTCGATGAAGAAGCGGATCTTGATGCACTGGCTCAATCCTCCATTATTACGGAACATCTTCCCATCCGCCGGAACGGTGGAAAAGGAAATGGCCATGGAAACGGACACGGTGTTGCCAGACACGTGGAGATCATGCGCGAGACGCTCACCCTGACGGAGGTCCAAAGCGCGAAAGAGGCCAAAGTCAAGGGCTACGAAGGGGACCCCTGCCAAGAATGCAAGCAATTTACCATGGTTCGTAACGGTACTTGTCTCAAATGTGTGACGTGCGGCGCAACGAGCGGATGTTCATAAGAGGAGTGTGAGGATGCAGAGCAAGCGGCCGTCATCGTGTCTCCGCTGTAGGAAGCGGCGGTTTATCAGAATTCGATCGGGTGCCGATGTGTTCTTGTCTCCACGGTTACGGGCTCGAAAACCTTGCGTGAGCCCGGCGTTTCCTCGCACCCTATTGTATCATTACGGGTCTTGGTCTCCGTTGCGAGTTGCTCGTTCAGCGAGGCGAAAAAGGTTTTGAGACCGGAGAGCCACGAGGAGTACCGATATGCCGACTACGACGCAGCTTGTTATCAAAGGGCAGAGTAAGCCTGGTGCCCTTGCCAGGGTGACGGCAGTCCTCGGCGAAGCCGGGGTCAATATCAAGGCTTTCTCTGCTCCGGAAGCGATGGGGCCTGGCAAGTTGCGTCTGCTAGTCGCAGATCTGGAACGTGCTCGCGAGGCCCTTAAGGCGGCGAAGATTAAGTCCGGCGAAGAAACCACACTCCTGTCGAGTCTCGAAAATAAGCCTGGAGCATTGCGGAAAGTGGCAGATATCTTGATGAAGAGCCGGATCAACATCAAATGCGGCTATTGCACACCTTCTCGTGAAGGGAAGCGAGCGATCGTTGTTCTAACCGTTTCCAACATTGACAAGGCCCTGGCTATTCTGCGCAATCAATCGCTCGACGAGTTTTGACCGATGCGGCCTATGCCGCTCATGAAACCCACCCTTTCCGCGCATCGGTATAGTCGGTATAAATGGTCGACCCTGGCGCGACGCAGCTGATGCAGGATCACCCACGCTGTCTTGTAGCGCCGAATGCCCAGTTGTCGTTGCCGCAGCAATGCCGAAATTCCACGCTTGTCGGTCGTCGTCAAGGACGCCGCTCAAAACCGCGTCGTCAATGGCGTCCGGGTTCGATGAAAACGGTGCCCGCCGTCAGCGACACCTGGTGTCGATGCTGGGCGCATTCGCAGCGCTGCCATTCAAGCAGCAGGTACGTGCGCGCTCCGCCGCACCGTGGACAGCGATAGCCCTCGGGCCACCGACAGGCCGCCTCGTCGGCGAACTGCCGCTGGAATGCTCGGAGACTGGTCGGGAACGGAGGATGCGATACAGCCATACACGACCCATCGTGGTCTCCTGAATCAAGCTGATAAGCAGCTGTAGTCATGGCTCAGCGAATTACGACCTAGAGTTTGATTCAGGTCGCCAACCACCCAATTGTTCTGCCCGCCTTTCCTGTCGGCCCCATTCCGATATAACTTAGTAAACTGAGGTCACGTATGCGGGAGCTAATCCAGGATACGCATACTGTCAGGCTGGTCACCCACGATGGATCAGGAGAAAGCGGAGATGCCTCGTTTGGCGGAATATCCGATCCTCCGTCGCAGACAATGGCTCCTCACGCGCGATTTCAGCCTCGTGTGGTGGAGTCAGGTGCTGTCGCAGGTGGCCGACGGAGTCAGCAAGCTGGCTCTCTTGTGGTTTGTCTATTCCATCACCGGTTCGGCGCTGAAGACCACGGTCATCGGTCTTCTGCAAACATTGCCCCCGATTGTCCTCGGACCCGTGATCGGCGTGGTGGTCGATCGATTACCCAAGAAGGCCATCCTGATCTGCAGCGACCTGACCCGGGCCCTATTGATCGGCCTGATCCCCTGCTGGGTATCTGTAGAATCGTTTACAATAGAAGCGCTCTACTTGTTGACCTTTCTCTACGGGATTGCAACCGCCATGTTCGTCCCGACGCTGTCCTCGTCGGTGCCGCTTATGGTGGAAAAAGAACAGTTGACCGCCGCCAATGCCCTTCTCCAAGGCACAACGAGCCTCGGCATCATCATCGGCCCGGTCATCAGCGGACTGGGGATTGCCTTTTCCGGTTCCCAGGACGTGCTCTGTATCAATGCGGTGACCTACGTGGCCTCCGCAGTCTTCTTGTTCCCCCTCCGGCTGTCGGCCGGATTGACGACCCCTCCGCCGGAGAGCCGTCGGACAACGGCAATCGAGGATCTGTTCGACGGGATTCGCTATACGTTGATTGCTCGGCGCACAATTCTGATGTTGATCATGTTGGCCTCGCTCTATACGTTCGGCAGCGGAGCCTTTACCACGCTGTTTCCTGTGTTCGGAAAAAAGCTCCTCTCTCTCGGTCCGGTCGAGGTGGGATATCTCTGGTCATGGCTCGGTGTGGGCCTACTCCTCGTATCGCTCTGTCTCGTGCGACTCTCCGAATGGGAGCTTCGGCGTCGGGTATCGGTTATCGCGTGGTCGAGCGCCGTCGGCGGGTTGGCTTTGTGCGGGCTGGTCTGGACATCGAACATCATGGTGGCAACTCTACTTGTGATGTTGATCGGCATGGGGTTGGGGACCTGGACACCGATCGCCTGGGGGATTATCCAGGAAATCTCGCCCGCCCACATGGTGGGGCGTGTCATGGCGCTCTACACGGCCATTGCCACGGCGACTTCAATGGCCGGCATGACCTTCTTCGGGTGGCTCATCGAAGTATCCAGCGAGTCTGCGAGTCTGATCGGCATCGGTGCAGTCCTGCTCGCCCTTGCAATGTGCAGCCTGTGGTTCAGGCGCTTCGTCGCGTGTGAGCACCTTTCGGTCGGGTAGAAGGTCTTATCTCCAGTCCATTTTCTCAACTTGGATTTCGCAGGTGACGTATTCCGTCCGTTCCCTCAAAAACCCGCTTGGAATATGCCGCCGATGTGAGTACCATCGGCGGCAATGGGAAGAAGCACCTCACGGAACAGGGCCAGTGTAATGGCGAGGTGCGATGAGATACGACCCCGAATCGCGCCTGGTGGTGAGCACAGGGATTAAGGTGGAGCTGTCATTGGACCAGATTGAGGAAATTCAAGGCTACGTGGCTATCGAGGCCAACCACACGAAGAATGCCAAACGACGGAAGGAACTTGATCAGCTCTTCGACAAGCTTCAGGTGTTCCTGGACACCTATGATGACCAGAGTGAGTAAGATAGCCGACACCATGAACGGAATCGAACCAGGCTGAATGAAAGCCAGCCGATCTTTTTACGTTCCTTGGTGTCATTGATGAAACAGCTATGCACGATACAAGGGCCGACCTCATTTCCGTGGGCGCTGTGCGCGCCTCCGACGACGCTCTCTCTTACTGTGATACTGCCGGGCTGGTTTCGACCTGGTCGGCGATTTCTTTGAGGTCCTTGGGGTACAGTACGATTTCAATCCTGCGGTTGGCCGATCGTCCCTCCTCGGTATCGTTCGAGGCGACGGGTTGCGTGTCCGCATGCCCGACTGCGGAGAGATGCCGCGGGTCTACACCGCCCTGATCGATCAAATAGCGTACGACCGCCGTGGCCCGCGCCGTCGAGAGTTCCCAATTCGTCCTGTAACGGCTCTGCAGTTTGGCGCTGATCGGCACATTGTCCGTGTGGCCTTCGATTCGGATCTGCTTGTCCGTGACGGTTTTCAAAAGGTCGCTGACCTGCTTCAGCACATGCTGACCGGTCGGTTTCACCTCCGCTTGGCCGGAGTCGAACAAGACCCGGTCCACCAGGTTGATGGTGAGGCTGTCGCGTACTTGCTGGACGGTGATATTGCCCTTGGAAATTTCCTCTTGGAGCGACTTGGATAACTCTTCCTGCGTTCGCGTCAGCCGTTTGATCTCCGCTTCCTTCGCTTCCTTGGCAGCACGTTCCTGATCGAGTTTCGTGGCCAATCGAGCCTGTTCTTGACGGAGCTGTTCACGCTCCTTTGCGATTTGGGCTGCCTCGGCTTCCATCGATGCAGCCTGTTGCTGGAGCTTCGCGATGTCTTCCTGCGCGGAAGCACTGTCGCTGGCATGTTTCTGTTCGAGATCCGTCAGCTGGCTGCGCGCGGCGGCGAGTTCGCCGGTCAACTGTTCGGATCGACCCTTGAGGTCTTCCCGTTCCTTCAACAACGAGGCGGCCTGGTCCTCAGCAGCTTTCCGCTGAGCTGCTTCCATGTCGAGTGACTCTCGCATCCCGCCCAGTTGGGCTTCCTGTTCCGCCGATCGTTTCTTGGCCGCCTGGAGTTCGCCAAGAGTCCGCTGGTGACTTTTCGCACTTACGCAGCCTCCTAGGGCCAACGCGCACAGCAGAGTTAACGCGGCGCTCCGGATCGGTATGGTTCGATGGCTTGATGTGGATCGCATAGTCTCCTCCCGTGAATGAAGGCACAAGGAATAAATCAAACGGAATAAGCTTGATACCAGACGACTCGAGCACTCGACTGAAGAGAAGTGCGTATCTCTCATCGAGTCGAGGATGGAATTATAGTCAGATCGGTGTCGTCGTCAAGAGAATTGGACCATGGAGCTACAGGCACTGGAAGAGTCGCGTGCAAGATAGGATTGCGAAGAGAAAGGGGCAAGACGCTTAACAGGTTGCCGTCTCCTCGGCGTGGTTCCAAGATCGGTGATTGTACCGTACCTCGGTGGTGCGTCGCGCTTTCGGAAAGGTCGTTGATCACAGGCAGGAGCAGCGAAATACATCAAGCCGTTTGCTTGACTATAGGGAGGGTCTTCACCTCAGTGGAGAGTTCCAGTGCATCCTGGTCCCACCCTGATTGCTTGTACCCCCGTAAACGGCAGCACCGGGGCAAGCAATGGTGCCAAGAACCGTTCTTGGTCACATCCCCGTGGGAACGAGCTTCGGTGATGACTCAGCTATTCCTCAGAAAAAGACTCCCGGCACCTTTACAAGTCACTCTTCAGCACTGACGTGCTTATCGACATGCTTGCTCGTCTTGGTGCGAAGGTGCGTCCGACCGTCAAGGTTTGGCGGGTAGCGTGAGGCTACATGGATTGCGCGTAACCGTTTCCCAAAGCGTGATGTGCGGTCTGCTCTCTTGCGGATCAAGCGCTTCTCTCATTCCTCCCAAAACCATCTTGGAATATGATGCCGATGTGAGTACCATCGACGACAATGGGGAAACATAACTCACAGAACGGGACCCAGAGCAAGCAGTCACAGGCTGATCCGTTCAATTCTCTCACGTGGGATGAGCTCCAGGACTGGGCCGGGCCGATCATCGTATCGCGAGGGCGGCGCTACCAGCGCAGCCGCCAGGTTCAGGACCCCGCCCGAACCTCAAGCGGTGGCCTGGTCGCGTGGGTGCTGGGTTCGAACCGATACGCCACCAGGATCGAGACGGAAGATGACGAACTGGTTGCGGCCTGTACCTGCCCCTAAGGAGGCATCTGCAAACATGCTGTTGCCGTGGTGCTCGATTATCAGGAGCAGGTGAAGCGCAATCGTACGATCCCGACCGTGACCGAGCAGGACCAGCGGCTTCAGTTGTTGGAGCGTGATGAGGACGAAGGGGAATGGGACGAGGAGGACGAGGGGGATGAGGAAGGTGTTACGACCGAAGATCTCATTCCTGTTTCGGCGCGACCAACGCGAAAAGCCGGGAAGGCTGCCACCGGCGCATGGATGTCTTTCCTGGAACAGCAGACACAACCGCAGCTTCTCGCGCTCCTGAAGGAATTAGTTCAGCGTTATCCAGGTGTCCGGCAATTCTTGCAGGATCGTCACAATGTGTCGGCGGGCGCGGTGCCGAAGCTGGTCAAAGCCCTGCGGGCTGAGCTTGCCCAGCTCAGCGCAGAGCCGGGCTGGCGCAACCACCCGAGCGGCGCGGGCTCGATCCCAGACTACTCACGGGTGCGGGATCGCCTGGAAGCGCTGTTGGCGCAAGGGCATGCGGATGCAGTGGTGGAGGTGGGAGCACAATTGTTGGGAGACGGTACGAGGCAGGTGGAGATGAGCGACGACGAAGGAGAGACGGCAGAGGAAATTGCATCCTGTTTAGATATTGCTTTCCGGGCATTACCGCAGTCGTCTCATCTATCCACCGAGCAGATGCGTTGGGCGGTGGCGGCGGACTTGGCGGACCAGTACGAACTCTGTCGCGGAGCCAAGACCTTCTGGGACCGGAGCCATCCGGTGGGGGCGTGGAACGAGCTTGCCGAGCAACTTGCCCAGCGGCTCGCACATGATCGATGGAAAAAGAGTCAGGACGCATTCTCAGAAAAGTTCCAACGCGATCGCCTGAGCAACTGGCTGATTGTGGCGCTGGAACGGGCCGGCCGGCGTGAAGAGATCATCCCGCTGTGCCGGCAAGAAGCTGAGCGGACAGGCAGTTACCTCCGTTTGGTGGAGCCCCTCAAGAAAGCCAAGCAGTGGGAAGAAGCGGAAGAATGGATCCGGAAGGGAATCATTGCGACCGAGAAGCCATGGCCTGGTATTGCCGTCGAATTGCGGATATCGTTTCGCGGGATGCGGGAGCGACAGAAGAAGTGGGATTCCGCCGCAGCGTTGCAGGCCGACGATTTCTTCCTGGAGCCAAGTGTGCAAACGTTTCAAGAGTTGGAGAAAGCAGCGCAGCGAGCCTGGGTCGGGCCGGAAGTTCGACCCGCCGCCTTGCAGTATCTGGGAATCGGGATACGCCCCCAACCCTCAACCCAGCTCTGGCCGTTGTCAGAGAGCGAACTGAAGACGACGACCGGACGCCGTCCGATCCAGCCACCCATGCCCGATGTCCTCATCGAGATCGCGGCGGTGTTCAAACTCGTGAAAGGCGCGCTGCTGCTGCTCTTCGTTCGTCCGTTGGGATGGGGAGGGGGGATCGGTGAGCTAGGAAGATGAGAGGACTCCCGCAATACAACCGGTCAGCAACGTCGTCAAATAGGCGGTCCACAACGCGCGCAGTCCCAGGAGCGAGATGTCTTTTGCCCTATGCGGCACCAATGCGGAGATGCCGCCGACAAAGATGCCCATGCTCGCGACATGCACGAACCCACAGAGGGCATAGGTCAAGGCCGTGAGGGACCGTGGAGAGAGCGGCGGCGGAGTCGCAGATTGCACCGCGGCCAACTTGAAATAGGCCGCCACTTCCGTCTCGATAAACCGCGACCCCAGCAAGTCCGCGCCGATCTGCCATTCTTCAGGACGGAGACCGAGGAGAATGGCGAACGGCCAAGTCAGCCAGGCGAGGACCCGTGTGACGGAGAGAGACGCTCCACCAATCGTAGGAAGCTGCGCCAGCGCCAAATCCACAAGAGCTTCCAATCCGAGAAACACGATCAGCAATGCAGCAATGCCGACAGCCATTTTCATCCCCTGTCCTGCCCCATCGATTAAGGCGACAACGAGGTTGGAGGGCGGCGGAATCGCTTCACTATCGGCTGAAGGCGATGGGTTCCGGTCGGTAGAGGGCACGCCGCCCAGCGTCATGGGCTGTCCATCTTCGGGAAATGTGAGTTTGCTGATGAGCACCGCGCAAGGAATCGAAATCACCGACGCAGAAATCAAATGCCCGGCGATCTGAGGCACCACATGTTGCAGAGCCGACACGTAGATGCCCATGACCGTGCTCGCCACGGTCGCCATCATGCAAGTCAGCACCAAGAGCAGTTCCGATCGCGTCATGGCAGCGAGGTAGGGACGGACAATCAAGCCCGCCTCGATGCCGACGAAGATGTTCGCGGCGCCGGACAGGGACTCGGCCCCCGATAAGCCCATAGTCCGGTAAAAGAGTCGGGAGAACAGACCTACGATCGCTTGCATAACGCCCACATAGTACAGACCCGCCATCAATGCGGCAAAGAACACGACGGCCGGCAGCGCTTGCGCTGCCAGGATAAAGCCCACCGAGACGGTTCCATCCGGGAGTCTCTGGCCCGGGTCGAGCGCGAGAGGACCGAGCAGGAAGAGCGTGCCCTTTTGCGAGGCGGTGAGCACGGCGACTACCATGTCGTTAGTAACGCTCCAGAGCCAGCGGGAGCCCGGAAACCAAAAGGACAGGATACCGAGTCCCCAGGCCAAAGCCGCGCTGCCCACAATGGTCGTCCAGTTCAGCCGACTGCGATTTCCCGTCACCCAGGCCAGCAACGCGATCGTAACGAAACCGACGCAGGCAAGCAGGCGATAGGGCCATTCCTCCACCGTCATGTCCTCCTTCCGCGGAAGCCCGGCGGGAGGCTACGCTGAGAACCGACTGTCGTCAAGAAAGAAAATAGGGGTTTGCAGTTACACGGAGAGACAAGGGACAGAGGGTCGGATCTTGAACCGTGCACTCAATTGCACGATAGGATTCGACATTCAAGCTGGCATGCTCCCTCGTCGCTTCGTCTGCAAGCGTGCGCACTTCTTCAAAATATCGTGCGCCGACATATTCGTAAATGACTTGAGAACAGGTCTTGACCATCGTCCAGCCCGATCTTGGCACATATCAATGTGCGTCATCCGAGCGCGGTTTACCCGAGAACAGGGAATAGACGTAACTCTGGTAGGCCACTACAAGCAGGAAGCCGACTCCGAACCAGGCAAACCCGGCTGTTAATCCATAGGAGTCGGTGGCTGCATTGAACACCGTGAGGCTGAGCGCTGGATCAGTTGTTGAAACTAAGATGTAGGGATACATGCCGAACATGACGCTGGCGAGCATCAGCAAAATAAATGCACTGGAAGACAGAAAGGCGGCGGTGTCACGCTGTCGCTGGCGGAGGTACAGACTGGATCCGAGCGCGAATATCCCACTGAATGGTACAAGATATTCCATCGGATGGCCAGCGAAGTTGAGCCGCAAGCTTGGCTGGACGAAAGGGACCGCAGTCACGGTAAGCACCGTGCATCCAGCCGAAACCCGCCCCATGACCCAGGCGGTCGAGACGGCTCGTTTATACAGGGCGCCTTCTGTTTTCATCGCGAGATAATTTGCCCCGTGGAAGGCTAGGATCGACACAGTCGTCAGCCCCAGCAGCACCGTGAACCAGTCCAGGATGCCTGGCTCCGGCCCAGGCTGAAAGTCTGTCCAAAACGGGACGAAGAAATATCCGTCACGGTTTAAGGGCACACCGCGAATCAGATTGCCCAGCGCCGCGCCAAAGACAAACGCCAAGAGTAAACTGGCCGTTGTAAAGGCCGTATCCCAGGCCTGTTTCCACAACACATGATCCACCTGCGATCGCAATTCCAGCGCGAGACCGCGAAAGATCAGCAGCCACAGCACAAGGATCAACGCCAGATAGAACCCGCTGAATCCGGCGGCATAGGCCTTGGGATAGGCAAAGAAGAGGACAGCGCCGGCGGCGATCAACCAGACTTCGTTTGCGTTCCACAGTGGGCCGATGGAGGCGAGCACCGTTCGACGGTCCGCTTCGGTCCGAACGACGAACGGATAGACCATGCCGACCCCAAAGTCGAAACCGTCCAGGACGATGAAGATGGCGAGCATCAGTGTGACGACGATAAACCACAGGGTTTCCATTAACCGTCCCTTCGTTCAGGCGGTATACGGCGCTTGTGAGCTGATCGAGCCGGGTCCGTGCTGAATCGTTTTGCCGAGAAGAAACACAAACAGCAACCCGAGCAGCAGATACAGTCCCAAGAATCCAATCAAGGTAAATAAGGCGTTCCCTGAATGAACCAATGGAGATGTGCCATGGGCGGTGCGCAACAAGCCGTACACGAGCCAGGGCTGCCGTCCCAGTTCGGCGGTCATCCAGCCGGCCGACGTAGCGATGTATGGGAATGGAGCTGAGAGCATCACTAGCCACAACAGCCACTTCATGTTGAACAGGCGGCCATGCCAAAGCGAGAACAAGGCCAGGCCAAGGATGGCGGCAAGGATGGTTCCTAATCCGGCCATGATGTGATAGGCATAGTAGAGGAGGGGAAGATTATCCGGCCACTCGTCGCGAGGAAACGCGTCGAGCCCCTTGACCTTGGCGTAGAGGTCTTTGTACACGAGAAAACTGAGCGCATTAGGAATCTCAATCGGGTTGTCGATGGTCATCGTTTCAAGATTGGGTTGTCCCACCAGGTAGAGACCGGCTCCTCTCTCCGTCGTGAAGAGCCCCTCAAATGCCGCTCCCTTTACCGGTTGATGTTCGAAGACCTGTTTGGCGTTGCCGTGTCCCGTGGGGAAAATCATCAGTGCAGAAGCGATCGCGCCGGCGACAACGCCGGTTCGCAGGAAGGTCTTCGCATGGGATAGATAGAGACCGGATAACAGATAGTACGCACCCACCGCTGCTATCACACAGGACGCCGTGACGACGGCCGCTGTCATGTTATGCGCGAATTGCCAGAATAACCAGGGATTCGTGAGCAGCCCGGTAAGACTGTTGACGAACACTCTGCCATCGTCCCCCACTTGATACGCGACAGGATGTTGCATCCATGCATTCGTCGCCAGGATGAAGTAGCCGGATAGCCACGAACCCACAAAGAGTATCAGAGCGGCAAACCATTGCATCCGACGACTGAATCGCTTTCTGAACAGCAGGATGCCGAGAAACGATGATTCCAGGAAAAATGCGAAGACTCCCTCCATGGCGAGAGTTTGGCCGATCACTCCACCCGCGAAGTTGGAAAACCTGGCCCAGTTGGTTCCAAACTGAAATTCGAGCGGGATGCCGGTCACGACGCCGAATCCGAAGTTCAAGGCAAAGATCCTCGTCCAAAAATCCGAGACCTGTTGATAATGTTCGTCATCGGTGACAAGCGCCCGGCTGCGCAAATAAAACAGCAGGAACGCCAATCCCATCGTCAATTGTGGAAAGAGGTAGTGGAACGTGGCGGTGAACGCGAATTGAAGCCGGTCGTAGAGAAGTGCGCTTGTCATGATATGTTCTCAGTGGTGAAGTATCGGTGCCAGGCATGGGTATTGACCGTAAAGGTCTTTTCCCACGTATCCAAAGACCCGCCGTGACGTCGAGACGAGGCACAGGAAGACGGCGGCGGGAGGCGGGACCCTCGCGGTCTTTCCTGGCGGCGCCGGCGCTCATTCGACGACGCTGAATTCATAACGCGAGCTCGTCAGGGCGGCCAATAGATCCGACGCGTGGTCGCGTCCACGGGTTTCCATCGTGATGTCGATCGCCGCTTCGTTCAAGCTCACTCCGTAGTGGGCGCGATTGTACGACGTCTCCACGATGTTGGCCTGGGCCTTGGCAATCACCGATGCCAGTCCTTCCAATGCGCCGGGGTAGTCAGGGAGACGCACTCGCAGGCGCAGCCGCCTACCGTCGCGAACCATGCCCTGTTCGATGATTCTCGCCAACAGCGTGACATCAAGGTTGCCTCCGGACACCAACACCGCAATGTTTTTCCCACGATGGCCCGTTTTCGCTTGCAGAAGGGCGGCAAGCGCAACGGCACCGGCCCCCTCCGCCACCGTTTTCTCGCCCTCCAACAGCATCAAAATCGCCTCCGCAATCTCGTCTTCCTCGACCGTGACGAGCCGATCGACATATTTGCGGGCCAACGGCAGCGTACGCAGGCCCGCTTTTCGAACGGCGATTCCGTCGGCCAAGGTGGACCTTGCCGGAAGATCGACCGGTTGCTGCTGTTGCAGAGCCGTTTGCATCGACGGCAGTCGATCCGTTTGAACGCCGATCACTTCTACGGCAGCGTTTTGCTCCTTGACCGCACAGCCGATCCCGCCGATCAATCCGCCGCCTCCGACCGGCACAATGATCACATCCAGCGCGGGATTCTGCTTGAGGAGTTCCAACCCGACGGTCCCTTGTCCGGCGATGACGGCGTCGTCGTCGAAGGGATGAACAAACGTGGCCTTCCTCTGCCGGCTCCGTTCAATGGCTGCCTCGCAGGTCTCGTCGTAATTGTCCCCGTGCAAAACGATATCCGCGCCGTAGGCGCGGGTCGCCGTCAGCTTGATGAGTGGCGTCGAACGCGGCATCCAGATCTGCACGGGGATGCCCCGCTGGGTCGCGTGATAGGCCACGCCCTGCCCATGGTTCCCTGCCGATGCCGCGATGACTCCCCGTCGCCGTTCGTCGTCCGTCATCGTCAGGATACGGTTCAGCGCGCCGCGTTCCTTGAACGATCCGGTCATCTGCAGATTTTCAAGTTTCAGAAAGATCGCATTTCCGCTCAGTCGGGACAGCGTTTTGGAATGTACCAGGGGTGATTCATAGATAGACGGACCGATACGGGTTGCAGCTGCTTCGATCGATTCAAGAGTGACCATGCTCCGTGCTCCCTTCTCGTGATTCCTCCGGCCCCTAGACAATGAAGCTCCCCGCAGCTTGCTGTGGGGTATCTTGCGAAGTTCTCCGAAGCCACGACCCTCCTTCGCCAAGGCTACGGAGGGTTCTCCACGCCTTCATCCCCGTAGCTCGCTACGGGGTATTCGGCGAAGGAGAATAAAAAACCCCTGGCGGAACCGAATCCGCCAGGGGCCGTTGCTCGCGTACGTTTCCAGTCGCAGGCAGGCTTAGGCGGAGTCGGCGATCATCATCGCCGCCGCCATCCTAATCCCCATGCTCTGCCGGACGATCGTCATTGTTGTTTGGATGCCGAGTTTGTTTCTCTCACGTTCAGCTTATACCATCAGGCCGTAGGCAGATCAAGAATCGATGAAGGCGACCTCTACTCGCTCTTCCAAGCCACAGCTACCGTGCACCGGTCCTCTGGTCTTGTTGTTTTGCGAGGACAGCCCGTAACTTCTCTTCCTGCTCCCCACTCAGGGATGTCTTGAGAATGGTCCCCTCGTATCTTGAGAAGCCGACAAGCAACTTGGCTTGATCCACGTTCCGGATCAGCAGGAAGATTGCGGAGGTGCCGCGCTTGATCGTGCTTCCCAAGTCTTTAATGAATTGATCGGGGATCCCATAGTCGCTCAAGAGTCCATACTCATTGGCAGCATTGGTGATAGCACCGGCTCCTGCACCGCCGGCAAGACTTCCCAGGAGACCAGCCAGAGGATTCATGAACAGGAGCCCCATCAGCCCGCCCCATAACATCCCCAAGGCCACGCCATGTTTGGTTGCTCCCCCGAATACATCGACGCACTGCTTCAGATGCACTTTGCCATCCTGATCGCGGACGACGATGACTGCATCCTCCAGGTCGAGGACATACTCCGATTCCATGGCTCGCAATTCGTTCAGCACCCGGTCGGCCGTGCTGGGGTCTTTAAACGCAATGCAGACAAGTTCACTCATGATCCCTCCCCGTTGATGCTACGTGAGCAGCTGCTCTCCACTGAGGCAGATGGTCAGCCTTGTGACGCACGCATTAGATAACAGTATGATTGGGCTCAGAGCAAGATGGGGTTTGGAACGGTGCTCCGAACCCTGTAGCGGCAAAGCCTATTCTCGCCCCTTGTTTTTCCACGCTCTGTTCCCTTACTCTCGTCGCGCACTGTCGGTGGAGCTCCCTATGTTGCAAGCTGTTTCATTACGTTGCAGTCGCGGTGAACGGCGATTGTTCTCCGATCTCAACGTGAAGGTTGAGCGGGGGTCGCTGTTGGCGGTGTTAGGTGAAAACGGCAGTGGGAAAACCAGTTTGCTCCGTATTTTCTCCAGCTTGTTGCCCCCCGAACACGGATCGGTCTTGTGGGAGGGGCAAGATATCCAACAACTCAAGGAGCTCTATTCGGGGCAGCTGACCTACATCGGGCATCTGAATGGGATTAAGGACGACCTCACGCCCCTCGAAAATGTCACGAGCTCCATGTCGCTTGCCGGAGAACTCTGCTCCAACAATGCTGCGAAGGAGGCGTTGGAGGCGATCGGGCTCAAGCGGCCCATCCATTATTTGCCGTCAAGGGTGCTTTCGCAAGGGCAAAAGCGCCGCGTCGCCTTGGCGCGATTGTGGCTCTCCCGACGTCCCTTATGGCTCCTTGATGAACCGTTCACGTCGCTCGACAGGGCTGCGACCACGGTCGTGACAGAACGGCTGCATGCCCATCTGCAGCGTGGAGGGCTGGCGGTCGTCGTGACACATCAGGAAGTCGCCCTTCCCTCGGAAACAATGCACCGTCTGAAGCTGACTGAATGAGCGGCTCCAGCATGTGGGAGGCTATAGGTGGAATCGTTCGTCGTGACCTGTTGCTGGCGATGCGGCGCCGTTCTGACGCCGCGATGTCGGTCTTCTTTCTCGTAATCGTCGTCAGTCTCTTCCCCTTAGGTGTCGGACCGGAGCCGGCGGTGTTGCGGACCATCGGTCCTGGGGTGCTGTGGGTAGCGGCGTTATTGGCATGTTTGTTGTCACTCTCACGCGTGTTTACGGCGGACTATCTGGACGGTGTCCTCGAACAGATGGTCCTGATTCCTCAACCACTTGCGGTATTGGTGGTCGGGAAGGTTCTCGCCCATTGGTTGGTCTCCGGGTTACCGGTGGTGCTGCTCTCACCTCTGCTCGGACTACAATTCGGTCTCAACGGAGAATCACTGGGAGTACTGGTGATGTCGCTCTTGCTTGGGACGCCCACGTTGAGTATGATTGGTGCGATCGGCGCCGCCTTGGTGCTTGGCGTACGGGGGAGTGGTCTACTGGTTGCCCTCCTGGTGCTTCCACTCTACGTTCCAATATTGATCTTTGGGGCCGGCGCCGTCACCAGCAGCATGGCTGGAATCGGTGGTGAAGCAAATCTGTCGCTGCTCGGGGCATGTCTGGTGTTGTCTCTTTTTCTGGCGCCCTGGGCCACTGCGGCGGCGTTACGGATCGCGTTGGAGTAACACTGTTTCATGAGCATAGACATCAACTGGCTCAAGTATTCGTCTCCCCAAGCCTTTTATCCATTGGCGGGGCGCCTGATCCCATGGTTTGCTTGCGGAGCAGTCGTCTTGATGGGGATAGGGCTCTACATGGGGTTCTTCGTCGCACCGACCGACTTTCAGCAGGGCGAGGCGTACCGGATTATCTTCGTCCATGTTCCGGCGGCCTGGATGTCGATGTTTCTCTATGTCGTCATGGCTGTGTGGGCCGGCATCGGGATGGGTCTCAACGCGCGCCTTTCCTTCATGATGGCGCAAGCGATTGCTCCCACCGGGGCGATGTTCACGTTTTTGGCATTGTTGACCGGGGCCATGTGGGGAAAGCCCACCTGGGGAGCCTGGTGGGTCTGGGATGCCAGGCTGACATCGGAACTCATCTTATTGTTCCAGTATGCCGGGGTCATGCTTCTGCGGACATCGATCGATGATATGCGCCGCGCGGACCGGGCGAGCGCTGTCTTCGCCCTCGTTGGCGTGGTCAATGTCCCGATCATCTACTTTTCCGTGCAGTGGTGGAATACCTTGCATCAAGGGGCGTCGGTCAGTATGGCGACAGGATCAAAAATGGCATCGACCATGCTCACTGCCATGTTGCTGATGACATTGGCCTTCTGGCTGTACAGCATCGCCGTCATTCTTGCCAGGGTACGCTGTGTCATGGTTGAGCGGGAATCCCTGCCGGTGTGGAATGAGAAACCGGCGGTTATTCAGGAAACGGTGGAGGCTCGCTGATGGAGTGGGGGAGCGCTTCGGAGTTCTTCGCGATGGGAGGCTATGGGCTCTATGTGTGGACCTCGTTTGTGGCGACCGCGCTGTGCATGCTGTGGGAAGTGTTGGCCTTGTGGCGTCGACGGGGCGCGGCGCGCGCCGAACAACGCACTGCGTTGTTAGGAGGCACCGATGAAACCACGGCATAAACGCTTTGCCTTTATCGGCCTTGGGTTGCTCGTCTTTGGTGTGGCCACCGTCCTGATTTTGAACGCCTTTCAGAGTAATCTCGTGTTTTTCTTCACGCCCAGCCAAGTGGCGAGCGGCGAAGTGCCGCAAGGACGCAGTTTCCGCATCGGTGGCATGGTTGAAGACGGGAGCCTCGTTCGTGAGAACGATGGGCTGACGGTCCGTTTCATCGTCACCGATACCGCGAAGCGCGTGCCGGTGACTTATAAAGGGATTCTGCCGGATCTCTTTAAGGAAGGGAAGGGCGCCGTGGCACAGGGGAAACTCAACGCCGACGGCACGTTCGTCGCCAGCGAAGTCTTGGCGAAGCACGATGAAAATTACATGCCGCCTGAAGCGGCTGACGCCTTGGCGAAGGCCAAGGCGTCCGGGGCCCAACAAAGTAAATCACTCGTTGTCCCTCAAGGTGGGCAAGGTAGGGAAGACTCGCTATGATTCCTGAGATCGGTCACTTTGCGTTGATTCTTGCACTCTGTGTTGCCGTGGTGCAGGGTATCCTCCCCATCTACGGTGCTGCGGTCGGGAACTCGGCGTTGATGGCCGTAGCCAAACCGGCGGCGCGAGGGCAGTTTCTCTTGGTCTTAACCGCGTTTTGTTGTCTTGGCTATGCCTTTGCGGAAAAAGATTTTTCCGTGCTGTATGTCGCGGCTACGTCGAATTCCCAGCTGCCGCTGCACTATCGACTGGCTGCAATTTGGGGCGCTCACGAAGGATCGCTCCTTCTCTGGACATTCATCCTGACCATTTGGATGTTTGCGGTGACTCTCTTCTCCGCTCATCTCCCCGACGCTACACGTTCCCGCATTCTCGGCGTGATGGGTTTTGTCAGCATCGGATTTCTTCTGTTCATGCTGACGGTGTCGAATCCGTTCGAACGGCTGATTCCTGCCGCTCTCGACGGGCGCGACCTCAATCCGCTCTTGCAGGACCCCGGCATGGTGATCCATCCACCGATGCTCTATATGGGCTATGTCGGGTTTTCAGTGGCCTTCGCCTTTGCCATCGCCGCGTTATTGGGAGGGAACCTTGACGCCGCGTGGGCTCGCTGGTCTCGCCCCTGGACCACTGTCGCCTGGTGCTTTTTGACGGTGGGCATTGCGATGGGAAGCGGCTGGGCCTATTACGAGTTGGGATGGGGTGGGTGGTGGTTCTGGGACCCGGTTGAGAATGCCTCATTCATGCCGTGGTTAGCCGGAACAGCGCTGGTTCATTCATTGGCCGTGACCGACAAGCGGGGCGGGTTCAAGGTGTGGACGGTCTTGCTTGCCATCATGGCGTTTTCGTTAAGCCTCCTTGGGACATTCCTTGTCCGCTCCGGCGTCCTGACATCGGTACATGCCTTTGCCACCGATCCAAAACGTGGTTTGTTCATTCTGGCCTTCTTGGCCGTGGTCATCGGAGGGTCGCTCGCCTTATATGCCTGGCGGGCGCCGCGCGTCGGATTGGGCGGAAGCTTCGCCATAGTTTCACGCGAAGGAATGCTGCTGGCGAACAACGTGTTGCTGGTGGCCGCGATGGGGTCGGTACTATTGGGTACCCTCTATCCCTTATTCTTGGACGCGCTGGATCTCGGGAAGATTTCCGTCGGGCCTCCGTATTTTGACTCTGTCTTCGTTCCATTAATGGCGCCGGCGATCTTTTTGATGGGAATCGGTCCATTGGCCCAATGGAAAAAGGCGAGTCTGCCTGATTTGGCCAAGCGGTTGCGTTGGGCCTTCGGAGTGAGTGTTCTGACGGCTTTGGCCTTGCCGTTTGTCATGGGCACATGGACTCCGTTGCTGAGCCTGGGGCTTCTATTGGCTATCTGGATCATGACAACAGCCGTAGTCGGTCTACGTGAACGACTGACCCATGTTGGCGGCCATAGTCTCGCGGAGCGCTTGGCCGCGGTACCGCGATCTTACTGGGGAATGCTCGTGGCGCACTGCGGCATTGCGGTGTTTATTGTCGGTGTGACGATGGTGAAGGGTTTCGAATCCGAGAAAGATGTACGGATGAACGTGGGCGAGACGGCGACGATCGGCGACTATACCTTCCGATTCGACGGTGCACAGGATGTCGTGGGGCCGAACTATACAGCAGCTCGCGGAACCTTCCAGGTGAGTCGCGATGGTCGCGAAACGACGGTCCTGTATCCGGAGAAACGACGGTATTCCGTGCAGAATCAGGTCATGACCGAAGCAGCGATCGATCCCGGACTATTGCGCGATCTCTATGTGTCGTTGGGCGAACCGCTCGATGACGGAGCTTGGAGCGTGCGACTTTATCACAAGCCGTTTGTGGATTGGATTTGGGGCGGGTGCTTCATCATGGCGTTGGGCGGCGTATTGGCCGTCAGCGATCGCCGGTATCGAATTGCGTGGCGTCAGCAAGAGCCGGCCGTGCCTGCTTCAACAGGAACAGCTAGGCGAAAGGTGGCATGAATCGGTTTCTCCTGCCCCTGTCGATTTTTATCGTGGTGGTCGTTTTTCTCGGGGTTGGACTCAAGCTCAACCCTCGGGAAATTCCGTCCCCCTTGGTGGGGAAGGCCGCACCTGATTTTTCCCAGCCGCAGCTCTACGATCCGGCAACAGCGTTTTCGCCGGCTGACCTCAAGGGAAAGGTGTGGTTGCTCAATTTTTGGGCCTCGTGGTGCAGCGGGTGTCGGACGGAACATCCGGTTTTGATGGAGTTGGCCAAATCCGGTGAGGTGCCGATCTTTGGGATGGATTACAAGGATCAACGTGACGAAGCCCTGGCTTGGTTGAAACGCTGGGGCAATCCCTATCCCGTGGTTGGGGTGGATGATGCCGGCCGGGTCGGCATCAATTATGGGGTCTATGGAGTTCCCGAAACCTATGTCATCGACAAGCAGGGTGTGATCCGTTATAAACAGATCGGGCCCTTAGATCCTGACACGGTCGCCAAGAAGATTCTTCCCCTCGTGAAGCAGCTCGAATCACAATGACATCGGTGATGCTCATAGTGCTGCTCCTGTCCGCACAAGTGTGGGCAGGGGAAGCCAGGCCGTTGGCCGATGATCCTGTCGCCGAGGCGCGCCTCAAGCACCTCGCGGTCGAGCTACGATGTCTGGTCTGTCAGAATCAAACGTTGGCTGATTCCAACGCTCCGCTGGCGGAGGACTTGCGGCGAGAAGTTCGGGAAATGATCGCCAAGGATATGAGCGACAAGGAGATCATCGACTTTCTCGTGGCGCGCTACGGCGACTTTGTGCTGTATCGTCCGCCCCTCAAGGCAACGACTACGCTACTGTGGGTTGGCCCGTTTGTCCTCTTAATGATCGGAGCCACCGCGCTGGTCATCACGTTGCGGCGTCGGGCGCACAAAGTCGTCGATGTGCCGGTGACGGATGAAGAGCATCGACGGGTCGAACAGCTATTGGCGGAAGGAAGTAAGCGATCATGACTGTGACATTTTGGGCGATTGCGTCGGCCATGACTGTAGTCATCCTTGGACTCTTGCTGAGGCCGTTGTTAAAACATTCCACACAGGCGGCAAACGAGCGGGGGAAAACTCTGCCGGTCTATCGACAGCAATTCTCTGAGCTGGAACAAGATCGTGCCGCCCGTTTGTTGACCGATGAACAGTACCAGACGGCGCGAAGTGAGCTGGAGCGTCGTGTGTTGGAGGAAACGGGTTCGGCAGAAGCATCTATCGCTCCTGCAGGAGGGTCAGTGAATCTTCGGGTCGTTGCCCTCTCTCTGGCCATGATCATTCCGACCGCCAGTGGGGTGCTCTACTGGACATTGGGAAATCCTGCCGCAATGACACACCCTGCTGTGTCTGCGGCATCCGCTCAAGGTGGCTCAGGGGATGAATCACAGATGGCGGATAGCCTGAATACCTTGATCGAACAGTTGAGGAAGAAGCTGGAGGAGAATCCCAACGATGCAGTCGGCTGGGGGCTTTTGGCGCGATCTTACATGGCCATGGAGCGGTATGCCGACGCGGTGCCGATTTTCGAGAAGGCCACCAAGCTCAATCCAAACAATGCGAGCCTCCTGGCCGACTATGCGGATGCTCTTGGTGTGCATCAGGGGCGCAAGTTGGATGGGAAGCCGGAGATGCTGATTCAAAAGGCGTTGAAGCTCGACCCGCACAACGTGAAGGCGCTCATGTTGTCAGGGACGATCGCGTACAACCGAAAAGATTTTGCGCGTGCCGCCAAGGAGTGGGAAGAGGCGCACACCTACCTTCCTTCCGATGATCAGGAATCATCCGACCAGCTGAAGGCCAGCATTGCCGAGGCCAAACGGCGACTCGGTGGTGGTCCCAGTGCGAATATGTTGGTTGCGAATCCACCGATGGAACAGACCAATCCCGCCAAGCCGGCGACTCAATCCGGACGATCGCGGGCGATAACGGGTAAAGTCGTGTTAGGGCCGAATATGGCGAACAAAGCTTCTCTTCCGGATACCCTTTTTGTGTTTGCCAAGGACGTCGCCGGTCCTCCGATGCCGGTGGCAATCGTGCGCGCGTCGAAGAAAGATTTACCCTTCTCCTTCCGGCTGGATGACTCGACCAGTCCCATGCCATCAAGAAAGCTTTCCGACATTGACACGGTCGTCATCGTGGCGCGCCTATCGAAATCCGGAAAAGCGATGGCTGAAAGTGGAGATTTGGAGGGGATGAGTCAGCCGATAAAGCCGGGAACTGAAAATATCACCGTTGTCATCGATCGGGAACGACCGTAAATGCTACGTAGTTATTTGCAGCTATTCTTTAGAAGCATTGGGCAAGGCTCCATTGGTCCTGATCCCTTGAAATTCTCTTGACAGTCTAGAGAGGCTAAGCTATATTTCGCCGCCATTATTTTTTAAGAACTTGCGCAATGAATATCGATAAAAACGGAAGGCTATAGAGCGAATCTTTTTTTGAAGGGCGGTGCGTATCGCCCATCAAACGGAAGGAGTAAAACCGTGAGAGTCAAACACTTGGTGAAGTATGCCCTGGCAGTCTGTGGCGTGTTAGTTGCCGCACAGGCTCAGGCGAATTTCCCCACCGTTCCAAAGGAAACCTACGAGGCCCTGAAGATCGATCGATCAGCCTCGCCTAAGGAACTGTATGAGGCGTTACTCAAGCGGTACATGGACCCTGCTCAAAATGGGCAAGGTAAGGGGAAGTACGGTGACTATTGGCAGCCGGTATCGTTTAGTAAGTATTTTGATCCTCACACCTTCTATAAGCCCCCACAAGCGGTAAAGGAGGTGGCGAGCCGTGAGCAATGCGTCAAGTGTCACACAGATGAATCACCGGGTTGGGTGGCGGCGTGGAAGAAGAGTACCCACGCGAACTTGGATAAGATCCGCAAGCTGACCCCAAAGGACGAAACCTACTACAAGAAAGCCAAGCTCGAAGGTATCGAAGAGAATCTTCGTTCAATGGGCAAGTTAGGCAAGGGCGAACATCTGAAGGAGGTCGGTTGTATCGACTGTCACTTTGACATCAATGCGAAGAACAAGGCCGATCACCGTAAGGACATCAGATTGGCCACTGCCGACACCTGCGGAACCTGCCACTTGCAAGAGTTTGCAGAGAGAGAATCGGAACGAGATACGATCACCTGGCCAAAAGATCAGTGGCCAAAGGGTCGCCCGTCACATGCCTTGGACTACAGGGCCAACGTGGAAGTCGAAGTGTATGCGGGTATGCCGCAACGTGAAATCGCCGACGGTTGCACGGGCTGTCACGTCAATCAGAACAAGTGCGATACCTGCCACGCTCGGCACGAATTCTCCGTGGCCGAATCCCGCAAGCCAGAAGTCTGCGCTCAATGCCACAGCGGAGCCGATCATAACAACTGGGAAGCCTACAATTTTTCCAAGCATGGGTTGAAGTATCAGAGAGATAAGGCTCATTGGAACTTCAATATTCCAATTAAAGAGGCTATGGCCAAAGGAGCCGAAACGGCACCAACGTGCCAATACTGTCATATGGAGTATCAAGGGAAAATCGCCCACAATGTCGTGCGTAAGGTTCGTTGGGCCAACTATCCATTCGTGCCTGGGATCCGTGAAAATATTAAAACGGACTGGGCCGAAAAGCGAAACGATGCGTGGGTGAAGACTTGCACCAACTGCCATTCGGAAACCTATGCCAGGGCCTGGATGGAATTTATGGATAATGGAACCTTCTCAGGGTTGGATAAATATGATGAGGCCCATCATGTTGTGGAAGAGCAATATAAGGCCGGGTTATTGACCGGGCAGAAGACGAACCGACCGGCGCCACCGGCTCCTGAGACGGATGGCTTTGAGAAATTCTTCCAGATTTATTGGTCGAAGGGTAACAACCCAGCTGCCAATGAGTTGAGACTGTTTGAAATGGCGGAAGACCACTTGGTTCAGTTGCACGTCAGCTTGGCCCACCAATACTGGGGCTACACCTATACGGTAGGCTGGGCGGCGATGAACCGTGCGTACGTTGAGATCATGGACGATGACACGAGATTGAAGGAGAAGCTTGATCTCCAAGCTCGAGTTGCAAAGCTCGAGGGCCATATGAAGCAGGGCATGCTTGACCTCGATAGCGAAACCGGTAAGATTTCCCTCGGTGGTATTGGAGGGGGTATGATGCTTGCCGGGACGATTGCAATCGCAGGATGGCGGAGGCGTGAGAGGAAGGATCGTTGATCTCTGCTCCGTCCCTGAACGTGCCTCTGTTGAACCGGTCAGTGTCTAAAATCCTCCCGTCACTAGGAATCCTCCTGGTGACGGGAGGTCTTTTTCTGAGTGGGTGGTTTGTCTATCTTTGGCTCACGCCTTTACCGGCGCCCTACGCCTACCAACTTGTCGATGAGGGTATGGCCACCAAGTTCAATAACCTTCCCTTGCAGGACTGGCCTGATCTGAAGATCAGCAAATACGAACTTCGTGTTCCCTCCATTGAGAAGCCCATCGCTATAGCCTATCTTGCAAGCAGAGATGGGGAACAGCCTGTTCTCTTAAATTGGGAAAATCTGGTTTCCGAACCCATCGGTGTCATGACCACGGATCTCTCAGAACTTGCTGCGATTGCCGGAGATGTTACGAAACATGTGCCGAATGGGGCAGTCGTTCTAGCATGGTGGGATACCTCTCGCCAGTTGGGCTTGCTGTCGGGACGTGAGACCCTTTTCACGTCGCATCTTGGAGAACCAGTGATTACACCCACCTACTGGAAACAACGGTCGGATTCTATCCGGGTGTACGAGAATCAGTTTTGGGGTAATTCGGGTTCGGGAGATGAGCAGCGAAGGTTTCAAATTTTTGCCGATGCGCTTTCCTCCGAGGCGACAAAGGGCGTCGCCATGCTTCGTGAACTGGTAGGTTCACGCGAAGCATATATCGTCGTGCATCCTGCGGATCTCTATAAGCTTGGTCTCATGCGCCCGGACAAGCTTGATATGGCTTTTAAGGATTTCCCTTTGACGGGGAACGTGCATGGGCTTGTCGGCCAGGTTAAAGCATGGATGAAAGAGAATGGGTATGATACATACACGCTCCAGTCGGTCTCGGAGAAGGTCGTGCGGGCTTATTTTCTTAAGCAGAGTATCAAGGAGAAAACTTTGCTGGCTCAGATGCTGCCACTGATGAATTCAACCCCGATAGACTTTGAGGCGTTGCAACTTGTTCATAAGCAGGGCGGATACTGGATTTATAGGATTCCTTCGGTCTAAGCTCATTCACAGAATGAAGAGCAAGAATTTGATGGTGGCGGTCCGATATTGGTCATGCTAAACTGCCGGCGTTTTCTAGAGCTAATGATGCATAGGTGGTTATGAGGTCTCATGACCAGCAAAAATGATTACTGACTTTATTCAAATATTTATCGGAAAGGAGATGCCGTGAATCACCGCATAGCATACACATTCGTCGCTGCGACGGTATTCCTCGCCGTGGCAGGGACGGCTTGGGCGGAAGGAACATTTGAAGGGAGAAAGAAGTGTTACAACTGCCATAAAGGAGAGGGCGAGTCATGGGAGAAGACTCTCCATGGTAAGGCAATGGAATCGCTCAAGCCCAGCAGAGGCAAGAAGAAGGACGAGGCCATGGTCAAGGCCAAGCTGGACCCCAAGAAGGACTATACAAAAGACAAGGATTGCGTCGGATGCCACGTCGATGGGTTTGGTAAGGAAGGCGGGTACGTCATCGAAGAGCCGGAGAAATTCTTAACCGGTGTCGGGTGCGAATCCTGTCACGGAGCTGGGAGCGACTATCGGAAGATTCACCGAAAAGCTGGTGAAGCGTTTGAAAAGTCGCAGAAGACCATGGAGAGGGCCCAACTTGTTGAAGCCGGACAGGATTTTGAGTTTGAAGAAAAGTGCAATGCCTGTCACCTCAATTATGAGGGATCGCCGTGGAAAGGTGCGAAAAAACCTTATACTCCGTTTACTCCTAAAGTCGACAAGAAATACTCATTTGACTTCGAAAAGTATGTGAGGAACGACAAGGCGATGCATGAGCATTTCAAGCTTGCCGGCACATTTACAGGTCCACCCATGCCGAAGTTCCACGAAGAATTCCAGAAGAACGCTAAACCTCCGTTGAAATCCGATAAGGCGGAAGACTAACAATGGCAAAGCTAGGGACATTAGCTGCCGGCGCAGTTCTTGGGATTGGAGCCATCGCTGTTGTTTTTGGAGGTGAAGCAGCGGTTTCCAGGACCGAGTTCTGCATAAGTTGTCACTCAGAAATTTACCCCTATGAGGAGCTGAAAAAATCATCACACTGGGGTGCACTTGGTATGGATCCGGGATGTAAGGATTGCCATGTGCCTCAAGGATTGTCAAACTTTCACAAGGCGATCTATACACACGTTGTAGACGGTGTGCCCTTCTTGATCAAGGAGTTCACCACTGACTATTCAACTGTCGAAAAATTCAATGAACACCGTCCAGAAGCTGCTTATCGCGCTCGAATGAAGCTTAAAGAATGGGATAGTCTCACGTGCAGAGCGTGTCACAAGAATACGAAGCCGCCAGGCGCTTCGGCTAAAGCGGCACATGCCAAGATGCAAAGCGAAGGGGCAACGTGTATCGATTGCCACCAGAACCTCGTGCATAAGAAAGTTCCTGAACACGATCTTAACGCGAGCCTTGCACAAGGTCGTCCGGTTATAAAGGAAGTCAAGAAGAAGAAAGACGATGACGACGAAGACGAGAAGGACTAGCACTTAGCGAGATCACTCGACCGCAGTTAAGCGTCAGGGCTGTATCCATTTCTAAGGTGGTATGGCCCTGATGCTTAGCCGAAAGAAAAAAGCAGCCTCCTAGTCGAATACCTTCGTGGGCCCATCCAGCCGTGCTGCAATGTTCTCTGGTATCCCGTTGACTGCACGCCGTTTGAGTTTTTCACGCCATCTTGTTGAGAGGTAGGCGCAGTCGGCGAGCTCCTGAGCAGCCTTCCGATCATCGATCAGATGATGCATCACCTCGTTCGCGGCGGATACCGTCCAGTTTGGGTGATGGCGTTCAAGAAGGATGAGTCTGTTTCCAGCCTGGACATGACCTTCTTTGACGACACGGAAATACCAACCGGTTCGACCGGTTTCTTGAACACGAAGTGCCAGATCGCTGACACGCCAGCGGCGAGCGAGTTTCCAACATGGTTGTCTTGGTTGAGACACTTGAACCAATGACTCGCCAACCGCCAATACATCCCCGATACAAAGATTACTTTCTACCAGACCCTGAGTTGTAAAGTTCTCCCCGAAGGCCCCAAGTGGAAGCTTGGGCAACATTAAGGTTTGCGACCAATAGGGATAGTGCTCAAAAGGGTAGACATTGACTGCCTTTTCTGGGCCACCGTGATTCTCAAGATCTGCTTGCCCATCACCTTGGAGATTGGTCCGTCCCAACCAAATTAGCCCGGACGTCGGCTCCTTAAAAAAGCCGGTTGTCCAAGCCTGATCCATTGGGTCAGGCGACTGGTTGCTCCCAACCGTTTTCGGTAACCCGATTTGTAGAGAAATGACAGTTGCGCTTATGGTGTCTTTCAAGACGAGCTCCTCGCTTCAATGAAACTTCTTAATCATCCTATCAAATGTCCCCTCGTTCCCCTAGGTGGTCGATGCGAGAGGCAATGGCATGGTAAGTTCGGTACAAAGTCCTCGCCCTCACGCGGCTCTCCAAGCGACCATTGCTGCCTGAGTGGGCGTGCAGTCGACGATCCTTGGTGTTCCATTCCAGCCTCAAATGCGTGGCGGCCTGCGTAAGGCGAGCAGCCATCCACAGATTCCGCCAATACCTACGTGACGTGCCGGTCCTGAGCTTGCTGATAAAAGCCAATCGAAAGCTCACGAACGAGTTTTCAGATGCCAGCATTGGAAGCAATCGCTTGGGAAGATTTAGGAAAGCCGGTGTCTTCACGAACCGCTTGTTCTGCTCAGGATTCTATTTGATCTGTTCAAGCACCAGCCCCAAATACGCTTCATGCCATATAGTGTCGGCCTTGCTCCTCCGATGGCTACCGCGTCAACCAAACAGTACCATGCTCCAACTCCGCTGGGTGGATTTCCTTGAGGCCATCCGAGAAGAGGATCTATGGTCGCCCATTTCCAAGCGCCCACGGCAGTTCCGATCAGTTCCAGCCATGTTGTAATAAAAAACGCGGCAAGGTAAACCATCGGCGACCTGCCGATCAGCAGCCAAACTAAAAATATGGAGAATAGCAACGGACCAACCCAATCGCCACGTTCCGGGTATCCGCTGACTCCCCATAGTGACCAGGTGCCCCATACCGCCACCACAAAGATAGCTATCTTTCGGGGGTGGCCTACAAACAGCCCGGATCGCGCAAGCGCTACGGCAGTCAGGTAGACCATCCCATGACCGGGCGGAACGTAGGCTGGCACATTTTCGAACCGATACGTGTATCCACCCATGTAAATAGACGCGAAATGCTCGCCCATGGTTGCAAATAGCACGGCGATGATGACCTGAGCCTTCGTTTCTCGATTCTCACCAAGCAACATGGCACCGAGGAATATCCATGCGAACCCTCCAAGAAGTTGTTGCCGCTCGACACTCGCGCTGATCTCGAACAGGGAACTGACGGCAACGCTGAAGAATGTAAATGCAGCGATCAAGTAATCGCGGGTTCGATGTGTATCGAGGGGACTGGCTTTGGGGAAATGGCGGAGAGCAATTCGCTCTATGCTAGTGAACCAAGGCCCAAGATGCTGAGTACTTGAAGGGGCGTCCATACGGTAAACTGAGCTTCCAAAATGATGCGGTGTGCCGTGCAATTCCTAGAATGGTGAGTCTTGATGAACCATGTTGAACAAGTAGCGCAGGTATCATACAGGACCGTCCGCGAACGGGCAAGTTCTGGTGAGGTGGCGGTCGAATTTTTCAGAAATTACGTTCGATCAAGAGTGGTCGATTCGAGCCAAGGGTCGGATCGATGATGCATGGGAATGTCTTAGATAGCATGGTGAAGAGAAGCATAGGCAAAAGGTGTGTGTAAGACGAATCGGTGGAAAGAAGAAACAGAAACGCCGACCCGGCTGACCATCTTTCGATGGGGCGGGGTCGGCGTCTTGTCAGATGCGCGCTGCTCTAGGTTCCCAGTCTGGTAAAGACCGGGAGAACAGGAGCCCAGATCGGGTTGATGAGCCGATCACCAGAATCGGTCCAGGACATCAGCAATCCTGCGAAGCGCTGATCCGGGTCGTGGAGGATATCCACTAACCGCTGCACTTCCCACAGGACGTCCTTTGACTCGACCTTGACGTCCACGGTTTGGCCAGGTTGGATTGCAGCTTCGTTGTCCATCGTTAAACCGGCCTGAGCGACGAGCTCGGCTGGATAGTTTGGATCTAGCTTAGCTGCGCCGAACTTATTGGTGAACCGGATACCGGCTGTCGTGAATTCACCAATAGTTACCGGTTGCGTACCGTTATTCGTCGCATGGAGATTCATACGCAAGGCTCGGCCAGGAACATCGTACTCTGCATGGGTGACCTCAACCACCAGCGGGTTAGGCTTGATGGGTAGCGGCTTGATCTTTGCCTCCCCTGCCTGAAGTGGTACGCTGACCGGGTGTCGTGCATCGGCCGCGAGATAACCGACGGTTACGACGACCAACACGAAGATCAGCACCACGGTTCCAACCTTGCGATCGATGGGGTCAAGGAGAAGCTCCTCACCATAGGCGGCCAGTACCCGAGCCCGGACCAAATACATCGGCCGGACCATAAAGAAGCCGACCCAGAAAATCGCCACGGCTCCCCAGAACAGATGCCACATGATTCCAGTGGCAGTACCCATGGTTTCCGAGTCGAACGTCTCACCCGTCAGTGTCTTGATCGGGTTCGTGAAATCTTCAGACCGACCCGTGATATCCATCCAGCCACCAGGTCCTGCGATCGGACCTGCGTCCTTGACGGCAAACATTGGATGGATATGATGATGGCCGGGGAGTCGTGCCTTCAGGACAACCACATACTCGTAATCCCGGCCAATTTCCATTGGACCAGCGACGAACATGGGCGTTCCATTTATCTTGGAGCTAAGACGTACGAACACAGAGCTTGGGGAACCAACGTTGAGGAACGTCCGGTTCGGCTTGACGACTGCACGAGGCCAATCCTCTGACAAATGAAATTTGCCTCGCAGTTCGGTCACGCCATTGACCGGGGTCGACTTCCCAACCCATTGAGTGTCATACCAATTCACAGTGCGCATCCGCAGGAACGGCTCCTGCGATCGCTCTCCATGAGCATATGCAGGAGTGATATCGAGAGCCGGCGTGAACGCCAGCGTCGCCACTCCGCAGAGACCCATTACCCAGCGTTTGAAGACGTGTTTAGCGTTCATGCTTTCCCCCCGATCTTTGCCTTGTCGCCGTGGGCCAACGTGGCATATGCAAATACGTCGTGCACCTTCGTGGTCCGCTGTCTGTCGTCCGTGAGGTAGAAGTACGAGGTACAGAAGAACTTCCCGAACTGCCACCACAAGATATACATCAAGGACGAGGCGAACGCGGCGAAGAAGGAGGAGATCATCGTGCTGTGCCCGCCGAAGGTCCGCAGCGAGCCCACCTCGATCATCCGAATGTACTCCGGCGTCCCGGTCCGGACATACGCGAAGCCCATGTAGTCCGCCCAGGAGAGCAAGGTGCCATCGACGACGAGCGGCGTATGGCTATAGGCAAAGATGGCCCAGTTGGTCGGGTAGAACAAGGCCGCAAACATCCAGGCGCCGATCACCGCCGTCAACGTCCAGTTCCTGGTCAACAACAGCACGATGTCCAGGACGATGGCGCTCGGCAGCAGCGTGGACGGCATGACGAAGTTGTAGGGGTAGTTCGACCACCACCACCAGGCCGCCACGATGGTGACCCACTTGCCGGCGAGCAGCGCCAGGATGGTGATCGTGGCCCCAAAGGGCTGACGATAGTTCACCCAATTGTAGTACTGCAGCGCCGCGCAAAAGGTAATGGCCGTGATCGGCGTCACGATCGGCCACCATTGCCGATCCTTCCAGTCCAACCAGAAGTCCCAGTCGCCCGCCAGCAGATCGAAGTGCATGTGGAACGTGCCCACGATGGTGACAAACAAGATCGGAATGAAATAAATGTAGTCGATGTGCCGAGACATCGCGACGCCTTCCGGCGGCAACTTCGAGGCCTTAATAATCTCGTCGGTTCTAAACATAAGTGCCTTCCTCCGTCAGTTCAGCCGGCTGAGGCGGGGCCAGCGCTCCGTCCCTCGGAGCACCGCACCCCTCCTGCACCGCCGACCGCTCGTTATGTGGACTGCTCGCTATTCCTGCTTAGTACCCCGCCCCCTTGGCGTTGGGGTCTACCTGGCTGGGGAACGGATCCAGGATGCTCTTCGGCGCGTTGTTCCAGATCACGTCCGCCAGATTCGACATCCGGCTCACGATCTGCGCCGCCACTCCACCGGCCGCCCCAAACAACCCGCACCAACCCAACGTCACAAAGCCCCAGTGCAACGGCGCCGAGAACAGCTCATCCACGAACCAGAACGCATGGCCCCACTCGTTCAACCCCACGTTCGGCAGAATGAACATCGGCCCCACCACCGCCGCCACCAGCGCAAACGAAGTCGCCTGGTTGTACAACGGGAGCCGCGTCTGCGCATACAGATAGCTCGACACCCCGCACGTGATGTACAGCGGGAACGTCCCGTAGAACGCGACAATGTGGCTCGCCGTGAAGCTCGTGTCTCGGATGATCACTTGATGCCACGCCGCATCCTGCTCCAACGTGTAGCTGCCCGCGTAGTACACGCCCCAGATGTAACAGGCCAGCCAGCCCATCCAATAAAAATACCGCTTCAACTCCAGCTTGGGGTCCAGATTGGCCAGATTGCGGTCCCGGGTGGTCCAGATCCATCCCACCGACACCGCAAAGAACAAGGCGTTCGCCACGATGTTAAACCGCCACAGTCCCATCCACACGGAGTCGAATTCCGGGGTCATCGAATCCAACCCGTGCGAGTACCCAAACGCCCGTTGATACAGGACCCAAAAGATGCCCATCATCAGCATCGCCGCCCACCCGATCTTCCACGGCTTCGAATCGTACCACTGCGAAATGTCATACCCTCGATCGTTTGCCATAGTGGGACCTCCTCGTTGTTAGAACGAATGTGCTAGCCTTCTCCCTAAAGAGGCACATACAGACCACTGCCTCAAGTCTCCTCCAGAGATGAACCGCCAGGAGCTCTACTCCTTTCATTCGAAGAGCTGCTGATCCATCTAATGCTCTAATCCTTAGCAAAACATCATTTCCTGTGCCATAAGGCACTTCCCTAGAGTTCAAAAGGAAATTCCACGGGAAGGATCCAAAGAGAATGGAAAGGATTGCGAGGCTATTCCGATGAGGGAGTGAGGCCGTGTGCCAGTGCGTACTTGGTCAGCTCAGCCGTCGTATGGAGGCCCAGCTGTTCCATCAACTTTGACTTATGATACTCGACCGTCTTTGGAGAAAGACCCAGGGTTGAAGCGATTTCTTTGAGCGTCCGGCCCTCGGCCACTAATTGGAGAATCTCTCGCTGTCGCACGGGCAAGCGGTTCTGCCCACCGATGTTCGGCTCCGAGTCAGAGATTGCGGATTGAACCAAATCCTTGGCAATCAAGGAAGTGACGTAATAATTGCCGTTCCTCACAGCCTCAATAGCCAATGACAGCTCGGATCCTGCCGACCGTTTCAGCAGGTAGGCCGATGCGCCGGCCTTGAACGCTTGATTGACATAGTCCGGATCGGCATGCACGGTGACAAAAATCAATCGGGCCTGGGGAACGATCTTTCGCAAGCGGCGCGCCGCATCGAGACCATTCAGTTGCGGCATCGAAATGTCCAAGACCACGATGTCAGGCCGCAATCGCTTCGCCGCATCCAGCAAAGACCGCCCGTCCTCTACGGACCCTACCACCTGACACTGCTCTTCCAGCAGTTTCTTGAATCCTTCCAGCACCAGCGCATGGTCATCCGCCAAGAGGACGCGGGGCTTGCTCATGCACGCTCCTGTGTGAACGGCACCCACGCACAGACACGTGTCCCCTCGCTCGGTGTCGATTGAATCTCCAGGTTTCCGGCAACCAGGAAAACGCGTTCCCTCATGCTCAACAGCCCGAGGCTTCCCCGCCGACCATCGTACTGATTCACATCAAATCCCACTCCATCATCGCCTATCATAAGCTGCAGGCCGTTTCGCACCCTCCGAAGCTCGACGCGCATATTCTTTGCCCTGGCATGGCGGGAAATGTTCGCTAAGCCTTCCTGTGCCACGCGGTACAAGCAGGTCACGACATCTTGCGCCACGTGTGTGGGGATGTCTTGACAGAAGAACTGGGCACGGATCCCGGTGCGGGCTTGAAAGTCATCGACGAGGCGTCGGAGCGCAATAGCTAAACCTAGGTCGTCAAGGATGGATGGGTGAAACTGATAGGCCAAGCGGCGAACATCGTCGGAAAGCTCGACGATACGGTTATGAATCGCATGCACCGTGCTGACCATACGGATGGGGGCGTCGGAAAGTTGTTGTTCCAACATTTCGATGTCGATCGACAAGAGCGCGAGGCGTTGATTGATGTCGTCGTGCAGATCGCGTGAAATCCGCCGTCGCTCTTCCTCCTGGAGGCGAAGCAGCTGCGAGGCAAGCACGCGGAGGTCCCGGCGGTTGGCTTCGAGCGATTGTTCGGTGTCGATTCGTTTTGACACCTCGCTGACGAGCGCGTTATTGACGGCCAGCAGCTCCTCGCTGCGTGCATGTAAGCGCGCGGCCCAACCCTCATCGAGGCGCTGGATCTCCTCTTCACGTTCACGACGTTGGAGAAGGTACCAAATGGGCAGCCCGATCAGGGCCATGCTTACAACCCGAATAACTAACGGTCTCCACGAAGATTCCTCGTAGGCTTGAGGCGAAAGCGCAGTGACATCTTCCCTTGCCACAGATATAAGGTTTTCCATCTCGAACGGCGTCGCTATTTGCTGAGGAAACAGCGAGAGGAAAGAGTTCACAACGTCTGCGGGAAGATGAAGAATCAGCAATCCGACCATCAATACGACGATACCGCCGGCAAAAACCCCGGTTCTAACTCGCGATACAAGCATGGGCGGACCTCACACAGTCGAATTATCCTCCTTCAGACTCGTTCAATCAAGAAGGACGATCATGCTTTCGGCTCGACGGTTCTTCATCTAACCAGACATCACCCTCGGCCTGATGTTTCGCTGTCGCTGCCAACGACTTGAAATCAAAGAGGCGAGAATCCATCAAGAGAGACGGCGCGACATTGGCCAGGGCCGCGGCAATGCTGTCCGTACAACCGGGTGACTCCCGTTCCCACTGCTGAAGAAACGTCTTCACTTTCTTTCGCTTCAAATCCTCCTGAGAGCCGCAGAGGTCGCAGGGAATGATCGGAAATCCTCGCAGCTCCGCATAGCGTGCGAGGTCGGCTTCTTTCACGAGCGCAAGCGGCCGAATGACGACATGTCGACCGTCCTTGGAACGAAGCTTGGGAGGGATGGCCTTCAGCTTGCCCGTATGGAAGAGGTTCAAGAACAAGGTCTCGATGATGTCGTCGCGGTGGTGACCGAGCGCGATCTTCGTGGCTCCAAGCTCAGTCGCGATGCGATAGAGGTGGCCTCGTCGTAACCGTGAACACAACGAACAGGTCGTCTGTCCCTCCGGAATGAGGCGCTTCACGATTGAATAGGTATCGCGGGATTCAATATGGAACGAAATTCCGCGCTGCCTCAGGTATTGAGGGAGCACATGCTCGGGAAAGCCCGGTTGCCGTTGATCGAGGTTGACCGCGATTAGATCAAAGCGAATGGGCGCTCGGCGTTGCAATGCAACCAGGATATCCAGTAAACCATAACTGTCCTTACCGCCCGACAGGCACACCATCACCCTGTCACCGTCTTCAATGAGTCGGTAGTCGGCGATGGCCTGACCCACCAGCCGGCAAAGGCGCGTCTGTATCTTCTCCGTGGCGTCGTCTAATTTCGGCGTTGAGGTTGGAGCATGCGGGACGATCATGGCAAGATTGTAGCGGCTCCATTGTGATCCTGTCGACAGGACCACCCTCAGGAAAAGGTATACGATTCGTCTATGGTGCAATCAATTCTCTTTGTATGTACCGGCAACGTCTTCCGCAGTATGGCGGCCGAGTATTCGGTACGGGCACGGATCTGCTTGCAATCCTCCTATCGAGTGGAATCGGCTGGGATCAAAGCCAAGCCTCAACCCATCCATCCAATCATCTCGAATCGGTTGATCGAAAAGGGCACTGATCCATCTCCACATATCCCTCGAATGTTGACCAGAGCGCTGATCGATCGAGCTGATCTCGTGATTGCCATGGGGCGGGACCACCGCGAATTCATCGAGAAACAGTTCGGATTGAAAGTTCCGCTCTTCAATGAAGTTTCGTTCGGTGAGGACACGCCGATCCTCGACCTGCATGAGGCTCTCCCTGATTGGGAGCGTGATATCGATGAAGCCCGGTCTTATGTGGAATCTGTCATCGACCACATCTGGGAATCAGCACCGGCGCTGATTGCACGACTCCCTCAGTTTCAGAGAAGCCGACAATCAACGAAGACGTAGCGTCGGTCCAAATCGGAACCGTTTGCGCAATCTCCTGTTCACCTGCCTCTCTACCATCTCAGTGAAGCCTCCTCGTCAGACGAGATAAGCACCGCATGCTATATTTTCATGGGCGGAAAAATAAGCGCATTTCAGAGGCCTATTTGTCATGGACCGTACAGTCTCCGACGCTTTGAGGACACCTGTCAGCGGCCAGGATGAGCCACAATGGGCCTCCTGGTCTGACGATGCGCTGTTGGACCTCCCGATGTGCGGACTGGATGTCGGATTCAAGGGCGGATTCCTCGAACGGCCCATCGCCGAATTAACTCGTGAGCTGGAAGGCCGTGGATTGCTGTTTCGTCCGCACTTCTGGCTCTCCAACGAGTGGTTTACTCCCGATGGAGTCCCCGGCATCGCCGTCCCCTTCTACCTGGCCCATCCTCGCCTGGCAAAACTGGAAGAAGCCCAAATGTTTGAAGTGGAAGGCGGCACCAAGGAATGGTGTTTGCGAATCCTTCGTCACGAGGCGGGCCACGCGATCGAAAATGCCTACAAACTCCGCCGGCGAAAAACTCGCCGGCACATTTTCGGCAAGTCTTCTGAACGGTACCCGCTGTACTACTCCCCCCGCCCCTATAGCCGTAGTTTCGTGCGCCACTTGGACTTGTGGTACGCGCAAAGCCATCCGGACGAAGACTTCGCCGAGACCTTTGCCGTGTGGCTGACGCCGGACTCCTTATGGGAGGAACGGTACCGAGGGTGGCCGGTGCTCAAGAAGCTCCGGTATGTCGATGGGCTGATGAAAGAACTCAGCGGAACCCCACCGTTCGTGACAACACAAGAAGAGGTCGATGCGCTTCCCAGTTTGAAAAAGACCCTACGGGAGCATTACGAGCGTAAACGGAGACATTATGGAATCGATCGCCACTTGCAGTATGACCCGGATCTGAAGCGACTGTTTTCGACCATGCCGAGCCATGCGAGCAAACTGAGCGCCGCCACCTTTCTGAACCGTTTTCGCCGAGAAGTGCGACGAAAGGTGGCGAGTTGGACCGGTGAGTACCAATACACGATCGACCAAGTACTGGAGGATATGATCCAGCGGTGCCGCGAACTGAATCTACGAGTTCCCGCCGCGGAAGAGCAGGCCAAGCTCGATTTCACCATCCTTCTGACCGTTCACACCATGAACTTTTTGCGAAGTGGACGGCATCGAGTGGCCCTATGAAGAGACTTCGCGTACTGGTCCTCATGCATGAAGACCTTGTGCCTCCCAAAGAGGCGGACGGCTACGACTTGAAAACCGTGGGGTGGAGGACGGAATATGACGTCCTCTCGACATTGAAGAAACTGGGACACGAGGTGTATCCCCTCGGCGTCAGGAGCGATCTCGGGGTCATCCACTCCGCCATAGAGAATTGGAAGCCGGACATCGCCTTTAACCTCTTGGAAGAGTTTGACGGTATGGCCGTCTATGACCAGCATGTAGTGTCGTATCTCGAACTCTTGCGCCTGCCCTACACGGGCTGTAATCCGCGCGGACTGATGTTGGCACGCGACAAAGCCTTGACCAAAAAAGTGCTGTCCTTTCACCGAATTCCCTACCCTGAATTCATCGAGGTCCCTCAAGGACGCACGGTGAAACGGCCCAAGTGGCTGTCCTTTCCGCTGATCATCAAATCGGTTAACGAAGAAGCCTCGCTGGGCATCTCCCAAGCCTCGATCGTCGTGGACGACGACAAAATGAGTGAGCGAGTGGCCTTCGTTCATGAGAGCGTCGGCAGCGGAGCGCTGATCGAACGGTATATCGAAGGTCGCGAGTTCTATGTGGGAATCATCGGGAACGGGCACCTTCAAGTATTGCCGGTGTGGGAACTCATCCTGGACCAGCTGCCGGAGGACGCCAAACGCATCGCAACGGAACGGGTGAAATGGAGCCGGAAGTATCAGCAGAAGTACGGCATCACTTCAAGAGAAGCCGACAATTTGCCGGAGGGCAAGCGCGAAGAAATTCAGAATCTGGCGAAACGCGTCTATCGTGTGCTTGGACTCAGCGGCTATGCCCGCATCGACATGCGCATGGCCGGCGACGGACAACTCTACGTCCTGGAGGCCAATCCCAACCCTCAGATCGCGGAAGACGAAGATTTCGCCCATTCGGCGAAGAAAGCCGACTACCATTACACAGAGTTGCTCCAAGAAATCTTGAACGTGGGCCTTCGCCGGGGCCCGGCCAAAGCGGCGTGAATCTGCTGCGACGGACTACCGGGCATGGCGCTGTTAGCTGGAACAACTCTGCGTCGTCTCAGCCGCAACTCTCAGCGTGCGAGTTCGTTCTTCCATATTCCTGCCGAGCAGGTGGCCGAAAACGCAGTACTCATTGGCACATGTTCTTGAGGTTCATCGCCCAATTCGCGTATATACGCTCGTGTGCTCGGATGGGATATTCAGAAGGCTATTGCCAACTATGAGAAGCATGGCGTTTCCTTTGAAGAGGCGACGACGGCGTTTAGTGATCCCAATGGCTTAGATGGTGAAGATATTGCTCATTCGCAACATGAGCGTCGTCGGCAACGGCTCGCACAATCAGTCACCGATCGTATTCTGCTGGTGATCTATACGATCAGGAGAAGAAACCATGAAAAAGAAATCATCCGTCTCATCAGCGCTAGGCAAGCGAGCCGCAAGGAACGTCAAGCATATGCCCGATTCACAGATTGGCTTCTCCGACATCCCTCAGTTGTCTGATGAACAACTGAAGCGGATGCGTCGGGTCGGACGGCCTGTTACCGGAATGGCCAAGCAGGTGATTGCCATTCGGCTGTCGCCGGACCTCGTGGCGGCGTTGCGCAGGATGGCGGCCAAGCAGGGTAAGCCTTACCAAACCTTGATCCATGAATTACTAGAGCAAGCCGCCTCACGAGCAGCGTAAAAGCTTCTTGTGTCATCCAACGATTCTAGGGCGTGTCATCAATTAATTTTCTCGATTCACAGAGCCATCGTGTTGTGATTTACTCCGTCCCAGACCAAAGGAGGGGTCTGCGGATGGTGAGACGGTATGGATTGCGTGATGACCAATGGGAGAAGATCGAGCATCTGCTGCCTGGTCGTGAAGAGACGGTGGGCGTGACGGCGAAGGACAACCGGCTGTTTGTGGAAGCGGTGTTGTACCGGTATCGCGCGGGGATCCCGTGGCGGGATCTGCCGGAGCGGTTCGGAGATTTCCGAGTGATCCACACACGCCATACGCGCTGGAGTCGACGCGGCGTCTGGAAGCGGGTGTTTGAACGTCTTGCTGACGATCCTGACAACGAATACGCGATGATCGATTCCACCATCGTTCGTGCCCACCAGCACAGCGCTGGTGCAAAAGGGGGCACCACGCGCAGGAAGCCATCGGACGCAGCAAGGGTGGCCTGACCACCAAAATCCACGCCACCTGTGATGCGTTGGGTAACCCAACGGGGTTTCATCTCACCCCAGGGCAGGCGCATGACCTGGAGGGCGCCGATGTCTTGCTACCCGGCATTGACGCGGATACCATCATTGCCGATAAGGCCTTTGATGCCGATGAACGGGTGATCCAGCCGCTGCAACGAGCGGGCAAGGTCGTGGTCATTCCCCCCAAAGCCAACAGAACCACCCCCCGCGAATACGATCAAGACCTCTACCGAGCCCGGCATCTGATTGAGAACTTCTTCGCCAGACTCAAGCAATTCCGCGCCATCGCCACCCGCTACGACAAACGCGCCGCCAATTTCCTCGGTGCCATCTATCTCGCTGCTTCAATGACATGGCTTAATTGATGACACGCCCTAGTTTCGAGACGCGACTCCTGAAGATTGTTTTAGAGGTCTGTGCTCAACAGGTCGGTCACATCGTCCAAGCTGGACAGGTAGTCCATCTACCCCAGCTGGCACAATCGGATCGCTCCGGTTCCCTGAAACAACGCTGACCAGACCGAAATATCGCCAGGCCTCGTCAATGTTGGATTACAAGACGCGTCCCCCTTTTGCACGACTGTACAGGCTTTATGGGATGATTCTACAGATCAAGACTTCAGCTCACGGACAGGGAGCCCTCACAGGATTGAGCCGCTACCATGTTGTACCGCGTCAAGAGAAGAACTGTTGCCACTCGCGGTCATTAACGGGTTGTGAGCATTGTCCTGTGAAGTAACAGAAGGTGCCGGGAGGTTTGGGGAAGTGTGAGACCATGGGGTTATGACTTAATGCACAAGACAAGACTTGCCCCCGCCGCGTCTTCTTCAGGGCTGATGTGAAAACCTATCGCAGCGCTTATATGCGGCTCAGTCGCCGCACGGCACTATAAGTAGTCGGCCGTCTAGATACGTAAGTCACGGACCTACGGTTTGATTCATCGAATGCACAAAACAAGATCTGCCCCTTAGCTGTTTCCGCATACGTCGGCCACATTGTCTAACCTGCCAACAATCCAACCCCATAATTTCCAGCAGACACGTTCGTTCTCCATATTCCCACCGAGGTCCTTGAGATCGGCGTGGTAGTGGAAATCTAATGGGGTGTCCTCGAGGGCAGTTCGTTGTGAGCCTGTCGAACCATAAACGGAACGATATGAGGTCCTGCCGTTCTCAGCAACCTCATGATGAACAGAGCGTCACCAGGATTTATGGACACTACCGCCAGGGCTGCGCCGGCTGATCCATAGCCTCGATGGAAATGGTCGATAGCACTAGCGCAGGTTCGTCTCGATCGTGTAACTTTCGGCAGTCTCTAATGAACGGCGAGGCCGTACATCCCGTCGTGCTCACATCACCTTTCAGAGATCATCTTCGATGTTGCGTGTCTCACATGGCTGACAAGTTGAGTAGCGCAGGAGAATTTCACTCCCACGCCCTTCCAGAACTGGGCGTGAACCTCTCGATTCATCCGGCTCCTATCGTCCAACTGCTACCAACGGTTTTGTCTTATCCCTGCAGGTCCTCCCCTCATGGGTTGCCCACCCGATAAGACCAGACGACACCGCCCCTTCGGTCCGGTCTCATTACGGAACCTTCTACCCTACTATGAGCGACTCCGCCCCTGTGCCCCGCCTCGGTACTCAAGCGCTTGCGGGGACTCCCCGATTGCGCGTCTCCCTTTGCATCAGAGTGACAGGTTCCTACGTTCCTCATCCATGCCTGCATCAAGATCACGCTGCCTTCATGCCGGACGCCAGTGGAGCCGTAGACAGGTTCCCCTCCACCTGCTTCGCGGGATAGAGCCTCGATCTCGGTTTTGACGCCGCTTAAGGTCCTTCGACACGTCCTCAGCGGTTCACTTGCGTTCGTCTTCTTGATTCTCACCTGACGGAGTGTCTCTCCGCCTTGTCCGGCAACGCTCACGACGACGACTCTTGATCGCCGCCGCTTGCCGCGGTTTGAAGTCTGCACCTGCACGCCGACTTCGAGGGGCCTCCCCTCATCATGAATAAAGCACCGCCACCATCGCTCTCGCGAAAGTCGCGTTCGTAGCACACAGGCTCCCGACTCCTTTTATTCGATGCAGAAAACGTCAATGAGGCGAACGTGTGCCAGGCGGCGTGCCGGGCGTCCTGATGCGGCAGACCGGACGCGCCGTGGTTCCGTGGCGGCAAGTTCGGCCCGCATAGAAAGGGTCATCAACCTTTTCAGGTCTCATCGCTTTGTCACAGTATGAACCCGGAGCGAACGGCGGAAAGCCGTTTGACTGCGAGGTGAGGGTTACGGACAAACGACACTGACGAGAAAGGCGGGTTTTATCCTTGAGTACAGGCGTGGGCACCATGAAAAGTAGAATGTCCCCCTTTGTTTCTCCCGTAACAGATTTTAAGGGATGATTCTACAGATCAAGACCTCAGCTCACGGACAAAGAGGCCTCACAGGATTGGGGCGCTGCCATCTTGTACCGCGTCAAGAGAAGAACGGTTGCCACTCGGGGTCATTAACGGGTTGTGAGCATTGTCTTGTGAAGTGACAGAGGGCGTCGGGAGGTTTGGGGAGGTGTGAGTCCATGGGATTATGAATTAATGCACAAGACTAGACTTGACTCCGCCGTGTTTTCCTTTATGACCTGGCAGAAACTGTCCAAACAAGCGGAGCCACCTCTGTTGGTGAAGCCAGGCTACCACTTATCATACTGTCCGAATTTCCGGTGCCCCCTCTCGTGACCGGCTAAGACTTCTCGTCGAATGGGGCCAACGTCAAACTCATGTGCTCTCGATAAGACTGAAGGAGTCGGTGGCC